>JBFHGX010000022.1:0-39307 GCA_041582875.1 Bacteroidales bacterium
CGGAGTGTGCGCGTAGTCCACAATTGCGGTGATGTTGTTTGCCGATCGCATGACCTCAAACCTACCTTCGGCACCTTTAAGTAAACTCAATCCGGTAAGCACTTCTTCGAGGGATTGCTCTAATAGGATGGCTGTTCCGTAGATAGCCATTAAGTTATAGCTGTTAAAATCTCCCGAAAGTGGAGAGTAAACCTCGTTCCCGTCGATTTTCATCTGCATGCCATCTAACTGATTTTCCAGCACGCGACCTTTAAAATCGGCCAGACTTCTGATGCCGTAATACTTCTTTTGCGCTTTGCAGTTTTGAAGCATGATTTTCCCATTGCGATCGTCAGCATTGGAAAGGGCAAAAGCAGAAGAAGGAAGTTGATCGAAGAATTGTTTTTTCGCTTCCAGATAAGCCTTAAAGGTGAGGTGATAATCTAAATGGTCATGGGTGAGATTTGTAAAAACTCCCCCGGTGAATTGTAATCCGGCAACCCTTCCCTGATGGATTGCGTGTGAACTGACTTCCATAAAAACATATTCACAACCTGCATCTACCATTTCGGCGAGCAGTTCGTTGATTTTAATTGCATCAGGGGTGGTATGTGTAGATGGCAATATCGAAGATCCAATCCGACAGGCAATGGTCGATATTAATCCGCATTGATAACCCAAATGCATGAAAAGTTGGTAAAGCAGAGTAGCTGTAGTGGTTTTACCGTTGGTGCCGGTAATCCCTACTAACTTTAGTTTTTTTGAGGGGTTACCATAAAAATGAGAAGCCATTACGCCTAAAGCAACTCCCGGATTTTTAACTTCTACGTAAGTGATTTCTGGATTGAAGGAGGCAGGGAATCGCTCGCAAATGATAGCTATAGCTCCGGCTTTTATGGCCTGATCGATATATTGGTGGCCATCCACTTGCGTTCCACTGATTGCAATAAATGCACTGTTTGCGGTAACATTTCGGGAGTCAAAGGCCAGAGAGCTGATATCCAAATCAAGTCTTCCTTGGGTTGAAACAACGCCACATGTATATAATATATCTTGTAAATCTCTCATATGGTTACATGTTTGATAGTTCAAGATTGATTTGCATATTGGGAGTTACCCGACTTCCTGATCTAACAGACTGTGACCTGACCACTCCGCGACCATTTATCGAAATAGAGATTCCTAAATTTTCTAGTAGAAACACGGCATCTCTGGCTTTCATGCCTTTTACGTTTGGAACAACCTTTTCGGGAAAACGAACGGCTTCAAATGCTGTAGTTCCATTTTCACCACTGGCAACAATCCATTCTTCAGCTCCTTGGTTTTCGACAAACGGAATATTGAGTTCACTAAAGATGGCTTTGGCATCTTTTGCATATAGCGGGCGCTTTTTCCATGATTTGGTCAGGCTGTCCTGCACCTCATTTGTTGCTTTTTCGAGGGAGATGGAGGTGGCGTAAAGATTATCTGCAATTTCTTTAAAAACCGGAGCTGCTACACTTCCTCCATAGTATTTGCCAGCTGAAGGATTATTTACTACCACGATACAAGAGTATACTGGGTTGTCGGCAGGAAAATATCCAACAAAAGTGCCGTTGTAGTTTTTTTTGTTGTACGCACCTCCAACCGCAATTTGAGCTGTCCCTGTTTTTCCGGCTACTTTATATGGGCAATTCTTGAATGTGCTCTTGCCCGTTCCTCTTTCTATTACTCCTTCAAGTAGGGATTTTGCCTGCAATAAGGTAGATTCAGATACCACTTGTGGATTGATCACCTGCGATTCGAAGTGTTGTTTCGAAACCCCGCCTTCCATGATGTCGGTCACGAAATAGGGTTTTACCATCACGCCATCATTGGCAATGGAATTGTATAAAGTGAGGGTTTGCATGGGGGTTACAGTGAGCTCATACCCAATCGACATCCACGGAAGTGAAGTGCCGTACCAAATATTTTTGTTAGAAGGATGTTTTATTTGAGGTTTTCCTTCTCCTTTTATTTCAAGGTTGAGCGGTGTATTCAGATTGAACGAGTATAGTCTCTCGATGAATTTTTCTGGTTCATTTTTGTAAGCTTCGTTAATGACCTTTGAAATACCGACGTTGGAAGAGTGTTCAAAAGCATCACGAACAGTCACCCGACCATTACCAATTTTATGCACATCCTGCATTCCTCGGTTATAATAGGTAGTGTAACCTTCACCTGTAATCAGGCTGTCGGTGAGTTGGGTTTTGTTGTCTTCCAGCGCTGCCAGAATGGATGCCAGTTTGAATGTGGAACCAGGTTCAATACTTTCCCCGATGCTATAATTATAGGATTCTTTGTATTGGCCATCTGCACTGTCGTAACGTAGATTCGCGTTGGCACGGATTTTACCTGTTTTCACTTCCATTACAACAGCACAACCTTGAAATGCTTTGTTTTTAAGAAGCGTTTCAAGGAGGGCTTGTTCGGCTACGTCCTGGATGTGAATATCGAGAGTGGTAATCAGGTCGAGACCATCAATGGGCTCTACTTCATTGTCATCGTGAATGGGAATCCAATCGCCATGATTGATGCGGCGCATGACTTGTTTTCCATCCGTACCGGAGAGTTTGTCGGAGTATGCGCCTTCAAGTCCAACGTACAAATCTTCTTTTTCAATCACGTAACCAATGGTTCTTGCAGCTAGTTCATCGAATGGATGTGCACGTTGTGTTTTTTGAAGCGTAATTAGTCCACCACGGTATTTGCCATTTCTAAAAATGGGAAGACGGCGAATTTGCTTCAGTTGGTCATATGAAACCTTTCTGCTGATGAGCATGTAGCGGTTTCCTTTTTTTCTGGCTGTAACCAATTGATTTTTTATGGTCCTTGAAGATTTGTTAAGGATTTTTCCCAATCCGATTGCAATGGAATCCACTTTACTATTGAATTGTGCATTGGAAATGGCAGGATTGGATGCGTCAAATCGAACTTCAAAGATGGGAACTGATGTGGCCAGCAGGCTTCCGTCGACAGCGATAATATTGCCCCGGTTCGATTCAATATTAAAAACCTTGAGCTCTTGAGAAATGGCTTTTTCGGTCAGTTCTTCCCCTTCCCTCATTTGGATATACACTATTTTGGCAATTATGGCCATTCCGAAAAGTAACATTCCGAAATAAACAAGGTAAACTCGCCACAATATGTCTTTTTTGATATCCATGGGGTTGAATTATTTTTTCTCTTTGATGATGATGGTTTTCAATGGTTCAGTATTTTCTTTTATTCCCTTGTGATTCAGTTTTTTTGAGATTTGTGATTGCTTTTCGATGTGTGTGAGTGCTGATTTTACGTTGATGTATTCGTATCTCAGTTCCTTCACTTCTTTTCGCAATTGATTGATTTCACGAATTTTTGTTTCTGATAAATAGTTGTTGGCGATATAGATAAATGCTAAAAAGCCGATGAAAAGTAGGAATGGTAGCATGGTGAATGTACTGTTCGACAAAAAATCACCTCCCAAAATCCCTTTGGTCGTTTTTCCAAAACGTGTGTCTTTGGCAGGAGTCTTTGGAGTGACTTCTGAAACGACATCAGGTTTTTTTAATGTATTCGACTTGGGCATGACTATTTTTTTTCAGCGACACGTAATTTGGCACTACGTGATCTTGGGTTCAATTCAATTTCGTCTTCTGAAGGTATCAGTGGTTTGTTGGTGATGTTTTTTATTCCAACCAGTACATTTCCGTAAAAATCTTTATCAAGTTGTCCTTCAAAATTTCCCGATTTGAAAAAGTTTTTTACCAATCTGTCTTCCAGAGAATGGTATGAAATAACTACAAAACGCCCCCCGGGCTTAAGTGATTTCATTCCATCTTCAAGTAATGTCTTTAATGCAGATAACTCATCATTGACTTCAATACGCAAGGCTTGAAATACCATCGCCAGATACTTGTTCAACTTGTGAACAGGAAAGAAGCCTTTAACCGCTTCAGTAAGTTCACCGGTGGTGGTAATACGTTTTAATTCACGAGCTTTGACGATGCCCTTGGCAATATGGTATGCGTTTTTTAGCTCGCCATATTCTTTAAGAATTGAAATGAGTTGTGATTCACTGTATTCATTTACAATTTCTTCAGCAGTTGTGGGATTGGATTGGTTCATGCGCATATCCAACGGAGCGTCAAATCGGATAGAAAATCCCCGCTCACCTTCGTCAAATTGATGCGACGAAACTCCAAGGTCAGCTAAAATTCCATCCACTTCAGAAGCATCATGGAGTTTGAGAAAATTGGTAAGGAAGGTGAAATTGTGATTAACAAGGGTAAAACGATCATCGTCAATGGTATTGTGTTTGGCATCCGGATCTTGATCGAAGCCGATCAATCTTCCTGAAGTCAATTTGGCCATAATTTCGCGTGAGTGACCACCCCCGCCAAAAGTCACATCAACATAAACTCCGTTGGGGTCAATGTTCAAGCCTTCGATGCTTTCGTTTAGTAATACTGGATTGTGGTACATGTTATCTTAATCAGTTCCTTTGTCAACCATCACTTCTTCTGCCAAATCGGCAAAATCGTCCGGGTCGTAATCAACAGCCTTTTCGTAGGCTTCTTTATCCCAGATCTCTATGCGGTTTACAACTGATGTAAGTACAACTTCTTTGGTGATTCTTCCGTATTTCATTAAGTCCTTCGGAATGAGCAATCTACTTGTCCCATCTAACTCAACAAGCTTTACACCAGCCATAAATTTTGTAGCGAAATCCGCGTTTTTTTTGTTGAACATATTTAATTGATTCACCTTGGCTGACTCCATTTGCCAATTGGCCAAGGGGAACAACTCCAGGCACTTTTTAAAAATGCTACGCTTGATGACAAATCCTGCCGAAACAGCATCGCCCATCTGCGTTTTGAACTGCACTGGGAACATCAATCGTCCCTTTGTGTCCAGTTTGCACTCGTATGTACCTAGTATATTGATCATTAAAAACGAAGAATTATGGTGTAAAAGTAATAACTATTTACCACAATTGTACATGATTTACCACCTTTTACCACTTTGTTAAAAAAAAGTTACGTTTTTAACAGATTATTTCTTAAAAAGATGTGTTAATGGTTTGTTTTTCAATTGTATGAATCGTGGTTTGGAGCCAAGATCAAACTTATTAACAACAAAGGTAACTCAAAATTGTTAATAACTCGTACTATAATCACATTTTTTTAGATCGATTAAAATACATCCACATGAATCACCAGAGCATCTTCAGGTTTCCTATCTTTGCGCCAATGGAACGTATAACTCTATTTGCAGATATTCTGTTGCCGCTGCCAGTTGCTGGAACATTTACCTACCGCGTACCTTACGATATGAATGAGGAAGTAGTTGTAGGTCAGCGTGTAGCTGTTCAGTTTGGTAAAAGAAGGGTGTTGTCCGGACTGATTAAAAACCTACATCAAAATGTTCCTTCCGGACACATTCCCAAGTATATTCTCTCGGTTCTTGATCAGGAGCCCATTGTAAATCCCATACAGTTTGAGTTTTGGAAATGGATTTCTGAGTACTATATGAGTACGGAGGGTGAGGTTATGGCTGCTGCTTTGCCTACAGTTTTTAAATTGGCCAGCGAATCTAGAATTGTAATTCATCCTGGGTTTGTTCCTGATAAGGAAGCCTTGAGTAATGCCGAATTCCATATTACGGAAGCGTTGCTTCAGAAAAAGAAACTCACGATTGCTGAATTAACGGATATCGCTGGAATTGCCAAGATTCTTCCTCTACTCAAAACCATGATAGAGCAACGACGCATTGTCATGGAAGAAGAACTTAATGACACTTATAAACCTAAAGTTGAAAAAGTTGTATTTTTAACAGATTGGATTCTGCAGGAGGATAACCTTCAGCAAATGATGGATGAATTAGGGAAACGAGCACACAAGCAGTTGGAGTTATTGATGGCTTTTGTTGGTCTTTCCGGATTTCCTCTTTCCTCCGATAAGTGTGTCGATCAAAAACAGCTGCTTGCCAAGTCGGGTAGTAATTCATCTCAGTTAAAAGCTTTGGTTGACAAAGGTGTGGTGATTGTTCATGATCGGCAAGTAAGTCGCATTGAAAAGGCGTTGGGCGAAAAGGAAGCAATGGTTCAGTTGAGTGAACATCAGGAAATTGCCTTCGATTCTATTATCAAGCAATTTGAGCACAAAGATGTGGTTTTGCTTCATGGTGTTACCTCAGGAGGAAAAACAGAGGTGTATATTCGCTTAATGGAACGGGCTTTGGTCGAAGGGACTCAAGTGTTGTATTTGCTTCCGGAAATTGCATTAACTGGTCAAATTATTGGTCGACTTCAAAAATATTTTGGTGATGAGGTCGGTGTTTATCACTCACGGTTTGGTAAAAATGAGCGAGCTGAGGTTTGGTTGAGTCTTTTTGCTCAGGATGAGCCCAAACGACCTAAGATTATACTGGGTCCCCGGTCTGCTATGTTTCTGCCATTTAGTAATTTGGGGTTAATTATTGTGGATGAGGAACACGATGCCAGTTACAAACAATTCGATCCTGCTCCTCGTTACAACGCTCGTGATGCTGCCATATATTTGGCTGCCCTTCATGGAGCAAATGTGCTACTGGGTTCGGCAACGCCATCCATCGAAACCTATTACAATGCAAAGCAAGGTAAATTTGGCTTTGCCACGCTTACCGAAAGGTTTGGTGGTATAAAAATGCCTGAAATTTCGGTGGTAGATATGCGTGATCAAACCCGCAGACGACTTGTTAAGTCGCATTTCTCTTCTGTTTTGCTTCAGGATGTTGCGCAAGCCATTAATAATGATCAACAAGCGATACTATTTCAAAACCGACGGGGTTTTTCGTTGCGAATAGAATGTGATACTTGTCATTGGGTACCCGAATGTAAGCATTGCGATGTCACTCTAACTTATCATAAAAGGAGTGAGTTGCTAAAATGTCACTACTGTGGATATTCAACAATTGTTCCGCCAGTTTGTCCGGATTGTGGAGCAACGGGATTAAAAATGAAAGGATTCGGAACTGAAAAAGTGGAGGAAGAGCTGGCTATCTTATTGCCCGAAGCTAAGATTGATCGCATGGATTTTGATACTACACGTTCGAAAAACGGATTTCAGAAAATCATGCATCGCTTCGAAAAAAGGGAAACCAATGTGCTTACCGGAACGCAGATGGTAACCAAAGGACTCGACTTTGATCATGTGCACATTGTGGGGATCCTCAGTGCTGACAGCATGTTGACTTATCCGGATTTTCGAGCGCATGAAAGAAGTTTTCAGCTGATGGCGCAGGTTAGTGGTAGGGCAGGAAGAAAGGATATTCAAGGTAAGGTTATTATTCAGGCCTGGAAACCCCAACATCCCATTATTCAATTGGTGGTGCAAAATGATTACTCGGGAATGTATCAGCAACAAATTTATGAGCGCCAACAGTTTTTTTATCCTCCCTTTTACAGATTGATTGTGATCAGATTAAAGCATAAAGATCCGGACCTATTGAATCAGGGTGCCGCCAGTTTAGCCGCTGATTTCCGGGCTAAATTCGGTAAAGCGGTTTATGGACCTGAATACCCTTTGGTTTCGCGGGTGCGGAATTATTATATCAAACAAATACTTGTCAAGTTTCCCAGAAGCGTAAACAGCTATCAGGTAAAACAACAATTGTTTCAATCGTTGGAGCACTTTCGTGAAGTAAAAAGTTACCGATCGGTGTTGGTGCAATTTGATGTTGACCCACAATAGTTTTCTGTTCCAAAACTAAAATGCCACTGATCGAAATGTTATCGTTTAGTGGCATTTTAGTTTAATAATTATGGGAGAATTATTTTCCTACCACGATTTTCTTAGTAATTGTATGGTTATTCAATTGGATTTTAACAAAATATAATCCATCTTTAAGTGATTCTGCATTGAGAATTAGGCTTTGCTTTCCGGCATTCATTTCGCCTTCATAAACCTGTGTTATTTTTCTTCCCAGCATATCAAATAAAGCAATGTCGATTGCTCCTTTTTGGGTCATGCTGAAGTTGATGTTGGTAAATTGGTTTACCGGATTTGGATACACTTCAAGTTGAGTCAGTGATTCGTTTTCTTCAACGCCTACTTGTGAATCGTAAGCCATTCCGGTAGTTACCATATCTGTAAAGGCTGGCCCAGTCCAAAGTACATTGGTAGCCTCATCAGTGATGATGTAAAATCCACCGGCAAGACCTGTGCCTGAAGCATCGTTGAGTGTAAGGGTGTAGCAGTCGTTTGCAGGGAAAGTGAAGGGCTCCAAATGTAAACCACTGTTTGGATAAGGGCCTCCTGATGCAATGGCATTACCCGAACCATCTGTAATACTCCAGGTAATATCCTGTGGATCGCCTAAGGTTTGAACGCCAAAATATCCAGTTTTAGGATAGTATTGCGATTGGGTAAAATTGGTGTAGAAATTGTCATTTTGTGGAAGCTCATCAGTTTGACCATCAGGTTGGTTGCATGAAATGCTTAAGCTATTGTTGTCGGTTACATCAAAGGCGATTTCAGGTAATGTAACCATGGTTGTTTCATTTTGAGCAAGGTTTCCTGTCCATTCATAGGTAAGTACTTCACCTCCATTAATTTCATATTCGAAATTGAGTGAAGTGAGTGCCATTACACCGTAGTTTTTAATTTCTGCGATGGGTGACATAACTCCTGTACAAGCATTTTGAGGATAAAATGCTCTTTGAATAGCTGCATCGTAATCATTCGACTCGATGGTGGTAATGTTACCTTTGATACCGCTTATGACTTCTTGATGGGTTTCAGAAACAAAAGCCACCACATCCAAATCTTCAAGAACCACATCTACGCCATTATAATCAAGGGGTAGTTCGTATGTAAACACACCTGAATACAACGATCCGGTAGTGGTTTCGTTAATTTCGACACCCCATTGTCCGGTTAGTAAGTGACGCAACATATGCATATGGTTGTAGTTGTTTCCTGCATTACCACCCGTTTGGGGGCCTAAAATGTTGTTTTGAAGGATGGCCACATTTAACAAGTTGGTTGACTGTGGACTATCTCCTGTATAATATACTTCCACTTCCACAACCAATTGACGGGTTGAGGTTACAATGGTGGCTTCAACACCCACATTCAAATAACTTGGCTCGGCCAATACCATATTGGATGCTGCAGTCCAGTTGTTCCTATTCATGGCAGTTCCGCTACCTTGTGACCAATTGGAAAACAGGTGGCGATTCACAGTTGCGGCAGGATATCCCTGAAGGTCAGTTTGTCCTGCAAGTGCATTTCCCCAAGGGGTTCTGAAGTCAGGCTCTGATCCGGAAGGAGTCGCAAAACTTCCTTGGTGGATGTTGATCAGCAGGACGTCATCTGGGTGAGCATCATAAATAGCTTGACCAATGGCATGTCCTTGTGGACAAAATACACAATGGATACCTGTGTATTCTTCAAGAACAACGTTCTTGTTTTCGGGATCTGTTCCAACAATAGTTTGTGCTATAGCATATGTTGAGACCAGAATAAAAGCTAAAATAAGTGTAAAACCTTTTTTCATCACGATTTTGATTAGTTTAAAAAATGTAAAAAAACTGAAGTTGGCAAGATTGATCCTTTTGGTTTTGTTAGAAATCACCTTCCTTCTTGCAAATGTATGACAACTAACCCTACTGAATGGTTGTTTTTATTCAAAAGTGATATTTAGCAGAAAAACAGAACTTAGATTAACTTTATTTGTGATTCTAATAGCGCAACCTTTGTGAGAATGAGCTTGTCTTTGCATTATGTAACCAAAGTATGTTTGTGTTTTTGCGTTTGGTATGAAAATTGTTATTATTTAATAAAACTATAAAGATGAAAAAAACCTTACTTCTATTATTTTCTTTTGTGGCCATGATTGCTATTCAGGCTCAAACTTTTGAGTTGACCTGGGAGGGTGAAACTTTGGGGGAAACGGTTGTTATTAATGCTGATCCATCTGTTGGGGAGGTGATATTTGATCCGTTGGTAACCAACCTAACCGGCGAGAACCTAAATGTAAAGGTACGAAGAACCAATGTTTCTGTTGTTGATGGTAGCGAAAATTATTTTTGCTGGGTGGCGTGTTACGCTCCTTTTGTGGATGAATCTTCAGAGTATTTCAATATGGTTGCTGGCTCCACAACTGATCAGGATTTCTTTTCTGCTCATTATACTCCACTAGGTCGAACAGGTGTTACTACTGTTGAGTATTTGTTTTTTAATATGGACAATGAAGATCAAAATTTGAAGGTAACTGTCGAATACACTGTTCAGGCTGTAGTTGAAAGTCCGTTTGAACTGACTGTAGATGGTGAAGTTATTGATGATGTTATTGAAATTAAGGCTGATCCTAGTGTTGGAGAAATGATATTCAATCCTTTGGTAACCAATACTACCAATACTACAATGAATGTTAAAGTGCGCAGAACCAATGTAACAGTGGTTGAAGGTACTGAAAATTATTTTTGTTGGGTAGCCTGTTATGCTCCTTTTGTAGATGAGTCATCAGAATATTATGAAATGGCTCCCGGGCAAACTACCGAACTTGATTTCTTTTCGGCACATTATACTCCACTGGGAGTTGAAGGTACAACGATTGTTGAATACACCTTTTACAATATGGATGACGAAACGCAGAGCTTTACGGTAACTGTTAATTATAATGCCAGTCCTGATGCCATTAGCGAAACCATTGCCAACGGAGTTCAGTTCGACAATATTTATCCTAACCCTGCTTCTAATTATGTAAACATAAACTACTCATTGGTTCCTGAAGTAAATCAAGGAAGTGTTAGGTTAACTAATTTGTTGGGTGCGTTGGTGAGCGAGACTCCCATTGACCTAAACAGTAATTCAGTGAAAATTGATGTCAGTAACCTGGATGGAGGTATTTATTTCTATTCGGTAGTTCTGAATGGAGAAATCCTGCACAGCAAAAAGCTGATCATAAAATAAAACACAAATAGGGTATTTGTAAAAAAAGCCGGTCGTCGACCGGCTTTTTTTATGCATTATAAGTTGAAATAAAAGGCTACAGATTGAAGGCAGCTTTTACTTGATCAACATAATTTAGTTTTTCCCAAGGGAAGAAGGTGACAGTCTTTTTGTAAACATTTACCCCATTTCTGTTTTCAACAAAGGAGGTTGAGTCATCTTCAAAATAGACTTCAATTTCTTTGTCATATGAATCACGACCAAAATGACCATAAGAAGCTGTGGGTACAAATATGGGATTTTTAAGCCCAAAACGGGACACAATGGCAAAAGGTCTCATATCGAAAATGTTCTCAAGCTTTTTCGAAATAGCTCCATCTTTCATGATATTTCCGTTCTCATCTTTAACTTTGGCGGTGCCATAGGTGTTTACATAAAAACCAACAGGTTTGTCTACGCCTATTGCATAAGCCACTTGCACTAAAATTTGATCAGCAACACCAGCTGCAACTACATTTTTGGCAATATGACGGGCAGCGTAAGCTGCTGAACGGTCCACTTTGGAAGCATCTTTTCCTGAAAATGCACCACCACCGTGAGCTCCGTGACCTCCGTAGGTATCCACAATAATTTTTCTTCCGGTAAGACCAGTATCACCATGAGGGCCTCCAATTACAAATTTACCAGTTGGATTCACCAACAACCTCATCTCATCAGTAAACAATTGTTTGACTTTTGGGTCGTATTCAGCAATAACGCGAGGGATTAAAATACGGACACAATCCTCTTTGATTTTTTTCTGCATGTTTTCTTCTGTGTCGAAGTCATCATGCTGTGTTGAAATAACAATGGTATCGATCCTGATCGGATTTCCATTGTCATCATATTCAAGGGTCACCTGCGATTTTGAATCAGGGCGGAGGTAGGTCATTTCTTCGCCTTCACGACGGATTTTCGCCATTTCGAAAAGCAAATCATGAGCAATTTCTGTGGTGTAAGGCATCAGGTCGTTCATTTCTTTAACGGCATAGCCAAACATCATCCCCTGGTCACCGGCACCTTGGTCTTCTTCCTTGGCACGAACAACCCCTTGGTTGATATCCGAAGATTGTTCGTGTAAAGCAGAAAGAACAGAGCAAGAATCTGCATCAAATTGATATGCTGCTTTCACATAGCCAATACGGCGAATGGTTTCGCGGGCGACGTGTTGTAAATCTACATATGCTGTGGTTTTTACTTCGCCGGCAATCATAGCTAAACCGGTAGTTACCAATGTTTCGCAGGCCACCTTAGAGTTGGGGTCGTGTCGCAACATTTCATCTAATACCGCATCTGAAATCTGATCGGAAACCTTGTCGGGATGTCCTTCAGAAACAGACTCGGACGTAAAATAATATGACATAATTCAATTGATTATATATTAAACAAAGGAGGGAAGGTTTGGGTGATTGGCGGTCATAGTTGCTTTAGCATTTTTTTTCCGTGGTTGCAATCAATCAAATCTTTCCACAAGCGTTTTTTTAAAACTTGGGGCAAAGATATGGAAATATTTGTTTTAAGGAATTTCTTAAGTACTTAAAGTTGAAAAGGGGGAAGACGGAAGTGTTAAGATGGAAGTCAGAAGACCGAAGCATGAAGTTAATTAAGTTTATTTTAGGAACTTTTACTATATCTTTTCATGGGTTAGTCGGTGAAAAACATCCTCCATTTTGCTCGATTCTTGCGAAAGTGCCAAAACGTTGTAATTTTTTGAGACAGCGAATTTGAATACTTTTTCTCTAAGGTCAAGTCCTTTTTTACCTGTGATGAGCCAAATGGTTTCCGATACCTGATCCACTTGCGCTACTCCTTCGATGGTTTTGAGTTGTTTTTTATCGATGGCTTCTTTTAGTTCGAGTCGATAAGTAAACGCTTGACTGGAGTTTTTGGATAGGTTAGCAGGTGTGTCGTCGGCTACAATTTTTCCTTGATCGATGATGATTACCCGACTGCAAAGCGCTTCAACTTCCTGCATGATGTGGGTGCTGAGGATGATGGTTTTCTTCTTACCTAAATCAGCAATTATCCTTCTGATTTCAACCAGTTGATTGGGATCAAGTCCGGAGGTCGGTTCGTCAAGAATTAGAATTTCAGGATCATGAATTAATGCCTGGGCCAATCCCACCCGTTGGCGATATCCTTTGGAAAGCTCACCAATTTTTTTTCTGCTTTCTGCAGAAAGTCCGGTTAGTTGAATTACTTCTTCAACAGCAGCTTTTGATTTACCTGGATTCGGATAGCTCTTGTAAACGAAATTCAGGTATTCACGCACGTACATGTCAGTATACAGCGGATTGAGTTCAGGCAAATATCCAATGCATTTACGCACGTCCAGTGATTGTTCCTGAATATCTAAACCATTGACCTGTGCCGATCCTGAAGAGGGCGGAATCACGGTAGTTAGAATTTTCATCAAGGTGGATTTTCCTGCTCCATTTGGACCTAGTAGTCCTACAACCTCGCCTTTGTTTATGGATAAGGTGACGTCGTCAAGCGCTTTTTGTTGACCGTAAAACTTGGTTATTCCTTCTATTTTTATCGTTGACATGGATGCGATTTGATTAAATTTATGCAAAAGTAACTTTTTAGATTTTAATTTATATCTTTGAGAGGTCAATCCTAAAAAACAAGTTATGAAATCAAAAGTGCTTATTCTTCAGTTGCTTATTTTACCCTTGTTTGCATTTTCACAAATCTATTTTGAAAATACATTCGATTTTGGAACATTCGATCATCCAACAGCAGTGGCAACTGACGAGGCAGGCAATGTATTTGTCTGTGGCTGGTATGAAGATGAAAACCTCGAAAATCAACATGCTTTTGCATTTAAAGTGGATGCAAACGGACAGGAAGTCTGGCGAAATGTGATAAATAATTCATCTAAATTTTATAACCTTTGTATCATGGCAAGTGGCGATATTGCACTGGCCGGAGGAATGGCACAGCATTGTTATCTTCAGGTAGTAAATTCAGAAACCGGCATTGAGACCTGGACCTATGAAGAGGATGCATCGGACGGGTTTTGGTTTGGAACAGTTAACGAAATGCCAGCCGGCTCTTTGAGTGAACTGGTTGCTGCAAAAACAAAGGACAGCCTGCATACTCCTCTTATATATAATGTTTCCAGCAGTTTAGGAAGAGTTAAAGCAATAACTCCATGGATGTATGAAGTAGATGAGGAGATTAAACAATCTTATCTGCAGTCGTATGATTATATGTGGTTTGGAGTGAAAGATGTGGCATTTGCCTATGATAATGATAACCATTTCAGAACTGTATGGTCTTTTGGTGCCAGCTATAATGCGGGGATGGATAGATATACCCCTGATTCGTGGTTTCTTATTAGAACGTTGGCTGGTGATTCTGGAGTTGGCTCTATTGGCCTGTTGTCAACAGACTTCATTCATGGGGGGGTGGATGGCAACTGGATTGACTTAAGTTATCCAGGTGCCATGGTTTTGGGCTCTGGAGCACTTGGATTTGAAAAAATCATGATAACGGGATCCATTAACGGAGATTTGGCCCTATGGCTAGTAGATACTGATCTCAATTTGCAAGATGAAATCACTTATCCAGTTGAAAACGAACGGACAGGCGTTGATGTGTTAGGGCTAGCTTCAAACGACCTCTTGATGATGGGCTTTGAAAGCCCTGGGGATGGTAGCTCCTCCGATGTGTTTTTGATGAAACGTGATGCCGATGGAGGTGTGGTTTCTACTCCTGAAATCATCACTAATAAAAGTGTGCAGGTATATCCAAATCCGGCCAAGGACAGGATTTACATAAAAAATACCAATAGCTTAAATGTGGAGGTAGATGTTATGAATAGTTTAGGTCAATTAGTACTGAAGATTAGTAACTCCAATCAATATGTTTCATTGGAGGATCTGCCAAAAGGATATTACTTGGCTGTTATTAAGATAGATGGTATGAAAATGAGGCAGGAAAAGTTGTTGGTACAATAAGAAACAGTGAATTATTGTATGTTCTTATTTGGCGTATGTTCAGTAATTGCTTGCCTTTCGAGTAGTTTCATGAATCCTGTGCTGTTTAAGAGAAAGTAAGACCATAGTAATATTTACTCCTTTACAATTACCATTAATTTGGCAAACCTCAATAAAAGCTGCTTTTTACCAACAGCGTTGAATAAAACAGTAGCCTTCATATTAGGACCATCACCATCCAAAGCAAGCACTTTTCCACGACCAAAATTGGCATGCTCTACTTCTGCTCCAACACTGATTTTGCCATCTCCAGCAGGTGAAGCTGTTGTACCTGATGATTGAGTGGAGCTTTGTTGTCTTGTCATGGGTTTGAGAGCTCTTCTATTCAATGTTGGTTTTGGTGATTCCTCCTCTTTTCGTTTAAAGGTTTGCCGATGCAGTCCTGCTGCCTTTGGGCGGTCGATGAGGTCATCGCCGATTTCTTCCAAAAACCGACTGGGTTCCGACAAGGTAAAATTACCCCAACGGTAGCGGCTCTCGGCACAACTTAACGTGAGGTGTTCCATGGCACGGGTGATCGCCACATAAAACAAACGTCGCTCCTCTTCCAGTTCACTGCGTGTGCTGATGGACTGGATTGATGGAAATAGGTTTTCTTCTAGTCCTACCACAAACACATGCGGAAACTCCAGTCCTTTTGATGCGTGGATGGTCATTAAGGTGACTTTATCCTTGTCTTCATCATCGTCGTTATCAGCATCTGTAAGGAGTGCGACATCTTGCATGAATTCTGAAAGCGTTTTCTTTTCCGACATATCGCCATCGTTATTTTCGATGGCCTTCTCGCTGAACTCTTTAATTCCATTCAGTAATTCTTCGATGTTTTCCACACGACTTATGCTTTCAGGGGTTTCGTCGTCCTTAAACATTTTGAGAAGTCCTGATGCAGTGGCAATATGACTGGCCATATCGAAAGCTTCTTTGGTTTTGTTTAACGCAATGAAACTTTTAATCAATAAGGTGAAATCGTTTATTTTTCGGACAGTACCACTGTTAATCATCACCTGATACTGACCTGGATCTAAAGCAACTTGCCAAAGACTTATGTTGTGCTCATCAGCCGCCACAATCATTTTATCAAGGGTGGTTTTTCCAATACCACGTGCCGGTGTATTGATTACGCGTACAAGTGCTTCATCATCGTTGTTGTTGATTACCAACCTGAAGTATGATAGTAAATCTTTAATTTCCTGGCGGTTGTAGAACGATAAGCCTCCGTATATTTTATAGGGGATATTTTTTTTTCGAAGTCCTTCCTCAATGGATCTAGATTGTGCATTGGTGCGGTACAAAATGGCAAAAGCACTGTTCGCAAGTTGTTTGTTCATTTTTTGATCAAAAATAGCTGCGGCCACCAGATTACCTTCTTCATTATCACTTGAAGCTTTGATCAGTCCTATTTTCTTGCCAGAATCGTTGTCAGTCCAAACCGTTTTTTTTATCTGGTCCTTGTTGAAAGTGATGACTTGATTAGCAGCTTTAACGATATTTTGTGTGGATCGGTAGTTTTGTTCCAGTTTGAAGAGTTTGGCATCAGTATAATCTTTTTTGAAATTCAGCATATTACTGATGTTGGCACCTCGAAAAGCATAGATGCTTTGCGCATCATCGCCAACCACACAGATGTTTTCGCTATTGGCTGCCAGTTTCTTTATAATAAGGTATTGTGCATGGTTGGTATCCTGGTATTCATCCACCATGATGTATTTAAACTTCTGCTGGTATTTGTATAACACTTCCGGGAAACCGGCAAATAACAAATAAGTATTAAAGAGCAAGTCGTCGAAATCCATGGCATCAGCTCTTTTTAGACGAGCTTGATAGGCAGCATAAATGTCTTTGATTCGCGGTTTTCCTGAAGATTCGTCCACAGTTTGTACATCTGCATCGTTGGCATAATGGTTAGCGGTCATCAGTGACGACTTGGCCATCGAGATTCTTCCTGCCACGAATGAAAAAGGGTATGCTTTCGGATCTAGTTGCATATCGCTGATAATCTGTCGGATGAGTCGTTTGCTGTCGGTGCTGTCATAAATGGAGTAATTGGAAGGATATCCCAAATGGTGACCATCGAATCGCAAAATTTTGGAAAAAACAGAGTGAAACGTACCCATCCATACGTTTCTGCCTTCTCCATCGCCAATTAGTTTAAGCACCCGTTCTTTCATCTCACGAGCTGCCTTGTTGGTAAAAGTTAGTGCCAGAATATTGAATGGGTCTATACCTTTAGACAATAAAAAAGCGAGCCGGTATGTAAGGACACGGGTTTTTCCTGATCCAGCACCAGCAATTACCATTACAGGGCCTTCGGTTTGAACAACGGCAACCCGTTGTTCATTATTTAGTTGATCTAAAAAATTACTCACAGTTTTCAGTTTAATGTGCAAAAGTAAGGTTTTCGCACGAGGCAATCATAGTTGATATCCTATCATCTTAAAAAATAGCTAACTTTGGCCTTCGATTATTTTATGGAGAATAAAGAGAAAAAATACAGTTTCTGGTTACTGGTAATTCTTGTAGTAGCCACAATATTAAGGTTTTGGGATTTTTGGGATATTCCGTTCATGCATGATGAACTGAGTGCAATGAGCCGTTTGCAGTTCGACAGCCTTTCCGATTTAATCCGATATGGGGTAGTACTCAATGATACCCATCCAGCCGGAGTGCAGGTGTTTTTGTATTATTGGGTTAAGTTGGTGGGTGAAAAGGAAATCTGGGTAAAATTGCCTTTTTTGCTTGCGGGTGTGGCTTCAGTTTATCTTGTCTTTAAGATATTAAAACTTTGGTTTGATTCTGTTACGGGTTTGTTGGCAGCTTCAATGGTGGCCTCTCTCCAATTTTTTATCATGTACAGCCAAATTGCTCGCCCATACTCCAGCGGACTTTTCCTTACACTGGTAATGGTGTATTATTGGAGTAGGTATTTCTTTGAAGATGCCAAACTGAGGTATTTGATTTGGTTTTCTGTTTTCGGAGCTCTATCGTCGTACAATCATCACTTTAGCTTATTGTTCGCAGCATTAGTTGGACTTTCAGGTGCTTTTTTTGTTAAAAAGAATCAGTTGATCGCATATGCGTTAGCCGGACTTGGAATTTTTGTGTTGTATATTCCTCATTTATCCATTTTCTTTTTACAGGTTGAGCAAGGTGAGATGAGTGGTGTTGGTGGTTGGTTAGCGAAACCAACACCTGCATTTATTGTTGACTTTTTCAGTTGGTTGTTTCACTTTTCTTATTTCGCCGTCGCGATAGTTATTGGAGTTACCTTATTCCTTACTTTTACCAGAGGTAAATGGATTTTAATAACATTTTCAATCAAAAAGCGAGTTGTTTTATTACTCTGGTTTTTAATCCCTTTGCTGATTGGTTATGTGTATTCGGTTCGTGTAAATCCTATTTTGCAGTTTTCTTTATTGATTTTTGGAGCACCCTACTTTTTTGGATTCATTTTTAGTTTTCATAGGTCGTTAAAAATTCAGCAGCTGTCAGTTTTGGTTACCTTAATATTACTGGTGAATAGTGTTTCATTGATATTTGAACGCGATTATTATAGGATATTTTACCATCAACCCTATGACGACTTTTTTAAAGTTGCCAAGGGAGAACAGATGAAACAAGATGTTTTTCTTATCGACAATGCCATACCTTATATACACAGGTATTATTTTGATAAGTATCAAATAGATCTACCTTATTACACCAAACGACATAAAGAACTTACCTTTTCGGATTTTAAAGACCAAATCAAATCGATTAAGCAATCAACAGTCATAACGCAATCCTTAACCGGTGAAGAATTGCAATTGGTTAAATCTTTTTTTCCACATGTGGTTGCCTACTACCATGGTTTTACTTTTGAGACCTATGTTTTGTCAAAGACTGAAGGTCATCAAGAGGAAGGAGCTGATCAGCTGGTTGCATCATATGGTTGCACTGAGATTTGTGGCGAATTCTCGATTAAACCGAATCTGAAGGTATATGATAGTTTGTTTAAAACGGAACAGTTGGTGATGACTCCGGAAATGGAATGGGGCTTTTCACTTTCCATGTTGCTCGACACGGTTATTAATAGCAGGTTTGTTCAAATGGATGCTCAATTGTACATCACTCCTATAGAGGATGTTGGGTCTGCTGTTTTAACTGGATACGTTAGTTTGGAAAAGGAAGTGCTTTATTGGTCGGCTGCTCCATTTTCAAGGTTTCAATATGATGATTCGGAAGAAATAGTTGTCTATTTAACACTAGACTTACAGAATATTCTTAAAACCCCAGCTTCATTTGAAAATATTCGCGCAAATTTTCAGGTATGGAATAACCACAAGCAGGGGCACTTTGTTATTGACTCCATGCGGGTGACAATGCGGGATGGAAATGCCGACAGGTACAGTATCTATTATAACTGATGCGATTTTAAACAGTTTAAGGCGGCTCATTTTAGTCTTAAATGAAATATTTATTAAAAATATTTTGTTGAAAAGGTTGTGAATGTAAAAATTAGTACTATCTTTGCAGCCCGTTTCAGATATTAAGTTTAAAGTAACTGAAACAGATATAGTTAAGGAACCTGACAAGGTAAAACGATATAGGTTTCCGGCGCAACTTGCTCGATAAGAGATTGATTTACAAGTTGCTGCATAGTTTTAAAAACTGCTGGTATTCCCTCCTTGTCCTTTTTCCAAAAATTATATAAATAAAATTGAGGTTCGTATAAAATGATTTTATACTTTTGCGCCTCGAAAAAATTGAAGCACAAAAGGTTAATAATAAACGTTAATATGCCGACAATACAACAGTTAGTAAGAAAAGGACGCGAGAAGCTCATTGATAAGAGCAAGTCTCCCGCCCTTGATTCATGTCCGCAACGACGTGGGGTATGTGTAAGGGTTTACACCACCACGCCAAAAAAACCTAACTCAGCTATGCGTAAAGTAGCCAGGGTTAGGTTAACTAATGGAAAAGAGGTGAATGCCTATATTCCAGGTGAAGGGCACAATCTACAGGAACACTCCATTGTAATGATTCGTGGCGGTCGTGTAAAAGATTTGCCAGGGGTGCGTTACCACATTATTCGTGGAGCATTGGATACTTCAGGTGTAGATGGTAGAACACAACGTCGTTCCAAATACGGAACAAAACGTCCTAAGAAAAAATAAAGTACTAATAGTATAAGAGCTTGATCACATGAGGAAAGCAAAACCAAAAATACGAATCACCCTTCCTGATCCAAAATATGGTGATGAGTTGGTTACAAAGTTTGTAAACAACGTTATGATGTCGGGTAAGAAAAGTACTGCGTACAGAATTTTCTATGAAGCGATGGATATTGTTGCTGAGCGTTCAAAGGAAGATCCTGTAGAGGTATGGAAAAAAGCATTAGCCAATGTAACTCCAGCTGTTGAAGTTAGGAGTCGTCGTATTGGTGGTGCTACCTTTCAGATTCCATCTGAAATTCGTGCCGGACGTAAAATGTCTATTGGCATGAAGAACTTGATTAATTTCTCGCGTAAACGTCACGAAAAAAGCATGGGTCAGAAATTGGCTGGTGAAATTATGGCTGCATACAAAGAAGAGGGTTCTGCATTTAAAAGAAAAGAAGATACTCACCGTATGGCTGAAGCTAACAAGGCTTTCTCTCACTTTCGGTTTTAATTAAACCTAACTATTATAGCTACGCAAACTAATGGCAGTGCAGGATAAAAATAGCAAATTGAAGTTTACCCGTAATATCGGGATTATGGCTCACATCGACGCTGGTAAAACTACTACTACTGAGCGTATTTTGTATTATACGGGTCGTAATTACAAAATGGGTGAAGTACACGAAGGTGGCGCTACTATGGACTGGATGGTGCAGGAGCAAGAGAGAGGGATTACCATCACTTCTGCTGCAACTACGGTTTATTGGGAATTATTCAATAAGCAACATAAAATTAATATTATAGATACCCCCGGTCACGTCGATTTTACCGTTGAAGTTGAGCGATCGTTGCGCGTTCTGGATGGAGCTGTTGCTCTATTTTGTGCTGTGGGTGGTGTTGAACCGCAATCAGAAACAGTTTGGAGACAAGCTGATAAATATAAAGTGCCTCGTATTAGCTTCGTGAATAAAATGGACCGTTCTGGTGCTGATTTTTATTCTGTAGTCGAGCAAATGAAAAGCCGTTTGGGGGCTACTGCGATTCCAATTCAAGTACCTATTGGTGCCGAAGAGGATTTTGTAGGGGTTGTTGATCTTGTTAAAGATAAAGCATTCGTTTGGGAAGAAGGTAATAACGGAACTAAAATTGTTGAAATTCCAATCCCAGAGGATATGGAACAAACGGTTTATGATTTCCGTATGCGCCTGATTGAAGGTTGTGCTGAAGAAAGTGACGAGTTACTTGAAAAGTTTTTGGATGACCCTCATTCAATTACTGAAGAAGAAATGGTTGACGCTATTCGTACTGCAACCCTTGAAATGCGTATTACTCCCGTAATGTGTGGATCTGCCTTTAAAAATAAAGGTGTTCAGATGTTGTTGAATGCAATTATTGAGTTCCTACCAAGTCCGCTTGATGTTGCTGCGGTAGTTGGAATCAACCCTAACACTGATAAAGAAGAAACCCGTTACCCTGATCCTAATGATAAATTTTCGGCCTTGGCATTTAAGATTGCTACCGATCCTTTCGTTGGTCGTCTTTGTTTCTTCCGGGTATATTCAGGTACGTTAACTGCTGGTTCTTATGTTTATAATGTAAATACTGGAAAAAAAGAGCGTATCAGCCGAATCATGCAAATGCATGCAAATAAACAGGAGCCCATGGATAAAATCGAAGCTGGTGATATTGGTGCCGCAGTAGGTTTTAAAACAATCCATACAGGTGATACACTTACCGATGAAAACTATCCATTGATTCTGGAATCGATGACCTTTCCTATCCCAGTTATTAGTATCGCTATTGAGCCTAAAACTCAAAAAGATATGGATAAAATGGGTATGGCTTTAGCTAAATTGGCTGAAGAGGATCCAACTTTTAAAGTACATACCGATTTTGATTCTGGTCAAACTATAATCTCCGGTATGGGTGAATTGCACCTGGAAGTACTTATTGACAGGATGCGTCGCGAATTCAATGTGGAATGTAATGTAGGAAATCCTCAGGTTTCTTATAAAGAAGCAATTGTTGGGTCTGCTGCACATAAAGAAGTCTATAAAAAGCAAACCGGAGGTCGTGGTAAATTTGCTGATATACAATTTGAGTTAAGCCCGGCCGACGAAGGTTTTGTAGGACTCCAATTCTTGGATGAAGTTAAAGGAGGTAATATTCCAAAAGAATATATTCCTTCAATTAAAAAGGGATTTGAGATTGCAATGCAAAATGGTGTACTTGCTGGTTATGCGCTTGAAAGCATGAAAGTAAGATTGATAGATGGGTCGTTCCACCCTGTTGATTCTGACCAATTGTCTTTTGAGATGGCAGCTAAAATGGGATTCAAATCTGCTGCGCGCAAAGCCAAATCTATACTGCTTGAACCCATCATGAAGGTTGAAGTAGTAACCCCTGATGCAAACTTAGGTGATGTTACCGGAGACTTAAATAAACGTCGTGCCATGTTAGAAGATGTTACTGCTAAAATGGGGGCACAGATTATCAAAGCCAAAGTTCCTTTGTCGGAGATGTTTGGTTATGTTACTTCGCTGAGAACATTATCTTCAGGTAGAGCAACCTCTACAATGGAGTTCGATTCTTATAAGCAAGCTCCGGATAGTATTGCCGAAGCGGTGGTGAAAAAAGTAAAAGGAGAATAATTAGCTAAAACTATAAAAAGTGAGCCAGAGAATTAGAATAAAACTTAAATCGTACGATCATAACTTGGTTGATAAATCAGCTGAGAAAATCGTTAAGGCGGTAAAAATAACCGGGGCTGTTGTAAGCGGACCTATTCCATTACCGACACATAAAAAGGTATTCACTGTTAACCGTTCTACTTTTGTCAACAAAAAGTCAAGAGAACAGTTTGAACTGAGCACTTTTAAAAGATTGATGGATGTGTATAACTCCTCGTCAAAAACCATCGATTCCCTGATGAAATTAGAGTTACCTAGTGGAGTAGAGGTAGAGATTAAGGTATAACTATTCACGGTTTTAAAGATTTGTAACAATGTCAGGATTATTAGGTAAAAAAATAGGGATGACCTCCATATATGATGCGAACGGGAAGAATATTCCTTGTACCGTTATAGAAGCTGGTCCATGTATCGTAACTCAGATACGTACTAAGGCAGTTGATGGCTACGAAGCGATCCAACTATCTTATGACGAAAAGAAAGAGAAACATACTACTAAAGCTTTGCAAGGTCATTTCGCTAAAGCGAATACCACACCCAAAAGGTATGTGGCTGAATTTACCCGTTTTGAAGATCGTAAACAGTATGGCGAAGTACTTACTGTGGATGTATTTAAAGAGGGTGAATATATTGATGTGGTTGGCACATCAAAAGGAAAAGGTTTTCAAGGCGTTGTTAAACGTCACGGATTTGCTGGGGTTAACGATGCCACTCATGGTCAGCACAACCGATTAAGAGCTCCTGGTTCTATTGGTGCTTCTTCATGGCCTTCTCGTGTTTTTAAAGGAATGCGTATGGCGGGTCGTACTGGCGGTAATCGTGTTAAGTTGATTAACCTTCAAGTAATGAAGATTATTCCTGAAAAGAATATTTTGGTAGTAAAAGGAGCGGTACCCGGTCCGAATAATTCATATGTAAAATTAGAGAGATGGAGTTAGTTGTTCATAAGATCAGCGGAGAAACCACCGACAGGAAGATTGTTCTGGATGATTCTGTCTTTGGCATCGAGCCTAATGACCATGCTATTTATCTTGATACTAAACAGTATCTTGCTAATCAGCGTCAAGGGACTCATGATTCCAAAGAACGGAGTGATGTTAAAGGTAGCACCCGTAAAATCAAACGCCAAAAGGGTACAGGTACAGCTCGTGCCGGTAGTATAAAAAACCCAATGTTTCGTGGTGGTGGAAGAATATTTGGCCCACACCCAAGATACTATGGATTTAAGCTAAACAAAAAAGTCAAGAGATTAGCCCGTAATTCAGCCTTGAGTTATATGGCTAAAGATCAAAAAATAGTGGTTTTAGAAGATTTTACCCTTGAAACACCTAAGACCAAGGAATATAGAAAGTTGCTTAATAACTTTGGAGTTGAGAATGCAAAAACATTATTGATTCTTAACAATGCAGACGAAAACATTTATTTGTCCGCTCGCAATATCAGTAAAGCAAAAGTATTACGTGCCGAAGGGTTGAATACTTATGAAGTACTGAATGCCAACAAGATTATTATAGTAGAAAGTGCAGTAAAAACCATCGTTGAAGTATTCGCGAATAAATAAAAATAAAGAGATGGGCGTAATATTTAAACCGGTAATTACAGAGAAAATGACTGAGAAGGGTGAAAAACTCAATCAGTTTGGATTTCTTGTCGACCCTAGGGCCAACAAATTACAAATTCAGCACGAAGTAGAAACCCTCTACGGTGTTCAGGTAGTTTCTGTAAACACCATGAATTATTCAGGAAAAAGGAAATCACGCAACACAAAATCAGGCGTTATTTCTGGTAAGACAAAGGCCTTCAAAAAAGCTATCATTACATTAGCTGAAGGGGAAACAATTGATTTTTTTAGCAACATTTAGAAATAATGGCTCTGAAAAAATATAAACCAACGACACCAGGTCAACGCTTTAAGATTATTAGCGCGTTCGACGATGTTACCGCAAGTAAACCAGAAAAAAGTTTAATTGTAGGTAAGCACAGCACAGGAGGAAGAGACAATAAAGGTAAAATGACTATCCGCAATGTAGGTGGTGGTCATAAGCAAAAATACCGCTTTATCGATTTTAAACGCGAGAAAGAGGGTATTCCCGGACTTGTTAAAACTATCGAGTATGATCCAAATCGTACTGCTCGTATCGCTTTAATCAATTATATTGATGGCGAAAAGAGATACATTGTAGCACCTCACGGTCTTAAAGTTGGCCAAGAGATTCTTAGTGGAAAAGGTATATCACCTGATTTGGGAAATACACTTTACCTAAGTGAGATACCCTTTGGTACGGTAATTCATAATATTGAATTACGCCCAGGACAGGGAGCAAAAATGGCGAGAAGCGCCGGATCCTACGCTCAGTTGATGACACGTGAAGGTAAATTTGCAATCATTAAATTGCCTTCAGGTGAAACCCGAATGATACTGCAGACTTGTAAAGCTACCATTGGAATGGTTTCAAATGTGGATCATGGACTTGAGAAGTCAGGTAAGGCTGGCCGTAGCCGTTGGCTAGGTCGTCGCCCAAGAGTACGTGGTGTAGCCATGAACCCTGTAGATCACCCAATGGGTGGTGGTGAAGGAAGAGCTTCAGGTGGACATCCACGATCACGTAATGGTGTACCTGCAAAGGGTTACCGTACGCGGACTCCTAAAAAGGCTTCCAATAAGTATATCATCGAAAGAAGAAAGAAATAATTACTGAGCGTTAATTTGAATCTAATATGAGCCGATCACTAAAAAAGGGACCATACATCGAAATTAAACTCGATAAAAAGGTAATGGCTAACGTTGAAGCAGGAAAGAAAACTGTAATCAAAACCTGGTCGAGAGCATCAATGATATCTCCGGACTTCGTTGGTCAGACTATAGCTGTGCATAATGGGAATAAATTTATTCCTGTGTACGTAACGGAGAATATGGTAGGACATAAGCTGGGCGAATTTGCACCAACACGTATGTTCAGAGGCCATGCCGGCAAAAAGAATAAAGGTAAAAAATAAAGTGTAGAATAATGGGATCTAGAAAACATATCAGTGCCGAAAATCGTAAAGAAGCACGAAAAACGCTTTATGTAGCTCGTCTGCGCAATGTGCCTACCTCACCAAGGAAAATGCGTCTTGTGGCTGACCTAGTTAGAGGAATGGATGTAGAGCAAGCTTTGGCTGTTCTGCAACATACTTCCAAAGAAGCAGCCGGACGTGTATATAAATTACTGCGCTCAGCTATTGCTAACTGGGAAGTTAAAAATGAAGGCAGCCGTGTTGAAGACAACCGCTTGTTCATCAAAGAAATTAGTGTGGATGGTGGAAGAATGCTAAAACGTATTCAACCTGCCCCTCAAGGTCGCGCTCATCGTGTTCGAAAAAGATCAAATCACGTGACCCTGATTTTAGGTAACCGTATGGAGCAGATCAAAGAAGTAAATCATACCGAAAACAGCGATAATTAGATAATAATGGGACAAAAAACTAATCCAATAGGACTCAGGTTAGGCATCATCAAGGGATGGGATTCATACTGGTATGGTGGAAAGAATTTTTCTGCTAAACTTGTTGAGGATGACAAAATTAGAAAATACCTGAATGCACGCTTAGCTAAAGCTGGGATCTCGAAAATCATGATCGAGCGAACGCTGAAACTGGTTACGGTTACTATCTTTACTGCCCGTCCTGGTATTATTATCGGAAAAGGTGGACAAGAAGTTGATAAACTTAAAGAAGAATTGAAGAAGCTTACTGGTAAAGAAGTTCAGATTAATATTTCTGAAATTAAAAGACCAGAGTTGGATGCACATATAGTGGCTTCAAGTATTGCTCGTCAAATTGAAGGCCGTGTTTCGTTCCGCCGCGCTATCAAAACATCTGTAGCTTCAACAATGCGTTTAGGTGCAGAAGGCATTAAAGTTTTGATCTCAGGTCGTTTGGGTGGGGCTGAAATGGCTCGAAACGAACAATACAAAGAGGGCCGTGTTCCGTTGCACACCTTACGTGCAGATATTGATTATGCTTTGGTAGAAGCACATACTACCTACGGACGTATCGGTATTAAAGTATGGATATTTAAAGGTGAGATCTACGGAAAACCCGAGTTAGTTGCTGTTACCGTTGGAGGAGGCAATCAAAGATCTGCTGCACCTGCCAATAAAGGCAATGCAGGACGTCAAAGAAGAAAAAGGTAGCAGAAGCGAAATACTAATTTTTAAAGGACAATAGGCATGTTACAACCTAAGAAAACAAAATTCAGAAAGCAGCAAAAAGGTAAGATGAAAGGTAACTCCGGAAGGGGTCACGAGCTTGCTTTCGGAAGTTTCGGAATAAAGACACTGCAGCAAGCATGGCTTACAGGCCGTCAGATAGAAGCTGCGCGTCAAGCTGTTACACGTTATATGAAACGTGAAGGTCAGATTTGGATCAGGGTTTTTCCCGATAAGCCAGTTACCAAAAAACCTGCAGAGGTACGTATGGGTAAAGGTAAAGGTGCTCCTGAATATTTTGTGGCCCGTGTTACTCCCGGTCGAATCCTTTTTGAAGCAGAAGGTGTACCATTACATGTTGCAAAAGAAGCTATGCGCTTAGCTGCTCAAAAGCTTCCAGTTATTACTAAGTTTGTTGTAAGAAGAGATTACACTGAAGAAAATTAATAGTAAGATGAAACAAGAAGTCGTAAAAGAGTTAAGCACTGCTGACATTATAGAAAGACTAGAGGAAGAACGTAAGCATCTGACACGTCTCAAGCTGAATCATGCGGTTTCTCCATTGGAAAACCCCAACGATATTAAGGCTAATAGAAAAGCTATAGCCCGTTTGGAAACCGAACTGAGGAGTAGAACTATTGCTGAAAAAAATAAAAAGTAATCATACGATGGAAAAAAGAAACCTTAGGAAAGAAAGAAGCGGCGTCGTGGTGAGCAACAAAATGGATAAATCCATTGTGGTTCGTGTAGAACGTCGTGTTAAACATCCTGTTTACGGCAAATTCATCAAATTGTCCACGAAGTTTATTGCTCACGATGAAAAAAATGATTGTAACATAGGCGATACTGTGTTAATCATGGAAACGCGTCCATTGAGTAAAAGCAAGAATTGGAGATTAGTAGAAATCATAGAAAGAGCTAAATAACCATGATACAACAAGAATCAAGAATGGCTGTTGCCGATAACAGCGGAGCAAAAGAAGTGCTTTGTATTAGAGTGCTGGGCGGTACAAATCGCCGTTATGCCTCTATCGGAGACAAAGTTGTTGTGGCCGTTAAAAGTGCGATACCTTCAGGCAACATTAAAAAAGGTGCTGTAGCTAAAGCCGTTGTGGTAAGGACTAAAAAAGAAATTCGCCGGAATGATGGTTCATACATTCGTTTCGATGACAATGCTGTTGTGTTGCTTAATACAGCTGGCGAAATGATGGGAACACGTATTTTTGGCCCTGTCGCTCGTGAGTTGCGCGAAAAGCAATATATGAAAATTGTATCATTGGCACCTGAAGTGCTTTAACCAAATAAGGAGATTTAGTTATGGCTAAGTTGCAGATAAAAAAAGGGGATAACGTAAAAGTAATTGCCGGAAATAATAAAGGACAAAGCGGCCGAGTTCTGGTGGTTAATACGGATAAGGAACGAGCTATTGTAGAGGGTGTAAATCTTGTTTCAAAGCATTCCAAACCCAGCACACAAAATCCTAAAGGAGGTATCATTAAACAAGAGGCTGGTGTGCACGTTTCTAACCTCATGATACTCGATAAGTCCGGAACCCCAACCCGTATTGGATATAAAGTGGATGAGAAGACCGGAAAAAAAATTCGTATCTCAAAAAAAACAGGGGAGGCTATTAAGTAATGAATGATCAACCTAGATTAAATATAAAATATAGCGAGGAAATTATCCCTGCTTTAACCAAGCAGTTTAGCTATAAAACGGTAATGCAAGTACCAAAACTAGTTAAGATTTCATTGAATCAGGGTATTAGTGGTGCACTTACTGACAAGAAAATGATTGAAACAGGAGTTATGGAAATGACTTCTATTACTGGACAAAAAGCTGTACCAACCATTTCGAAAAGAGATGTAAGTAACTTTAAGCTTAGAAAAGGTAATGCTATTGGTGTTCGTGTAACTTTGCGTGGAAACAAAATGTACGAATTTCTGGATCGTTTGATTTCGGTATCTTTGCCACGTGTTAGAGACTTCAATGGTATCAGTGATAAGGGTTTTGATGGACGAGGAAATTATTCTTTCGGGATTACCGAGCAGTTAATTTTCCCTGAAATTGATATTGACAAAGTAGCTAAAATTAATGGTATGGATATTACCATAGTTACTACAGCCAATACCGATGCTGAAGCTTATGCGCTGTTGAAAGAATTTGGATTACCATTTAAAAATCAAAAAAAATAATTACTCATGGCAAAAGAGTCGATGAAAGCGCGTGAGCGTAAAAGACAAAGAATGGTTGAACAATATGCAGAACGACGTGCTGCATTAAAACAAGCCGGTGATTATGAAGGCTTACAAAAATTGCCCCGCAATGCGTCTCCTGTTAGATTGCATAACCGTTGCCAGCTTTCGGGCAGACCAAAAGGCTATATGAGACAATTTGGTATCTCACGTATCAATTTCAGAGAAATGGCTCTTTCAGGTCTTATTCCTGGAATAAAGAAAACCAGTTGGTAAATAAAACGAATTAAAAAAAGAATTGTCAGATGATAACCGATCCAATTGCAGACTATTTGACCAGACTCAGGAATGCTGTGGCTGCCAAACATCGTATGGTAGAAGTTCCTGCTTCCAATCTGAAGAAGAATATCACCAAAATCCTTTTCGAAAAAGGATATATCCTGAATTATAAATTTGAGGAAGACGCCGTACAGGGAAATATTAAAATTGCTTTGAAATACCACCCTGTAACTAAATTACCTGCCATCAGAAGCTTGGAGCGCATTTCAAAACCAGGATTACGTCAATATGTTAATTCAAATGAATTGCCACGAGTAATTAACGGTCTAGGTATTGCCATCCTGTCTACCTCTAAAGGTGTTATTACCGATAAGGAAGCACGCAAACTAAATGTTGGTGGCGAAGTTATTTGTTACGTAAGCTAAATAGAGGAGATAGATAAATGTCACGAATAGGAAAATTACCCATTAGTATCCCAAAGGGAGTCGAAATTCAGGTTTCTGACAAAAATCTGGTTTCCGTAAAAGGAAAACTCGGTGAACTCGTTCAACAAGTTGATCCAGCCATTGCTGTAAAAGTAGAGGACGGAAATGTGATTCTGGAACGCAGTACTGAGCAAATAGATCATAGAGCAAAACATGGATTATACCGTTCTCTTATTAACAACATGGTAATTGGGGTCAGCGAAGGATATTCCACTGTTCAAGAATTGGTTGGTGTTGGTTATAAAGCCGAAGCAAAAGGTCAGATTTTAGAATTGTCATTGGGCTACTCTCACCATATTTATATGGAACTGCCTCCTGAAATTAAAGTGGAAACTATTGCAGAAAGAGGAAAAACTCCGCAGATTAAGCTCTTTTCAGTAGATAAACAACTGATAGGACAAGTAGCGGCTAAAATCAGATCACTACGTAAACCTGAACCATACAAGGGTAAAGGTATCAAGTTCCAAGGCGAAGAGTTAAGGAAGAAAGCTGGTAAAGCCGGTGATAAAAAGTAACATTGTCGATCTTAACAGGTAAAAACGTTAAATAATGAACACAAAGAATAAAAAGGCATATCGCAGACTTCGTATCAAGATGAGAATTCGTAAGACTGTGACTGGGACTGCAGAAAGACCCCGCATGAGCGTGTTTAGAAGTAATAAGCAAATCTACGTTCAACTTATCGACGATATGTCTGGTCATAGTCTAGTGGCAGCATCATCTCGCGAAATTGCTGATGACAATGCAAAGGTTACCAAAATAGAGCAAGCCGCTTTGGTTGGTAAGAAAATCGCTGAAAAAGCACTTGCTGCTGGTATTAGTGGTGTAGTTTTTGACAGAAATGGATATTTGTATCATGGCAGAATAAAATCATTAGCTGAAGCTGCCAGACAAGGAGGACTAAAATTTTAAAGTATTATGGCGAACGCAAACGTTAAACGTGTCAAATCCAGCGAAATTGAATTCAAAGATAGGCTGGTTAGCATTCAAAGAGTAACTAAGGTTACAAAAGGGGGCCGTACTTTCAGCTTTTCAGCTATTGTCGTTGTTGGTAACGAAAACGGTGTTGTAGGTTATGGACTTGGAAAAGCCAAAGAGGTTACTTCCGCCATTGCCAAAGGTATTGATGATGCTAAAAAGCACCTCATTAAAGTTCCTGTAATGAAAGGTACTCTCCCTCACGAACAAATTGGTAAATATAGCGGAGCTAGAGTTTATATACAACCTGCTGCTCCTGGTACTGGTGTGATTGCTGGTGGTGCTATGCGTGCTGTTCTTGAAAGTGTTGGAGTTACTGATGTATTGGCGAAATCTAAAGGTTCATCAAACCCTCACTCAGTGGTAAAAGCTACCATTGACGCATTGTCAAAGCTAAGAGATCCATTCACTGTAGCTCAGGTGAGAGGTGTGGAATTGGATACAGTTTTTAACGGATAAGAAAGGAATCATCACGATGAAGAAAGTTATAATTACCCAGGTCCGGAGTGCCATCAATCGCCCCAAACGTCAGAAACTTACTTTGGTAGCACTTGGTTTGAAAAAACTGCATAATGCTAAAGAGCATGACGCAACTCCACAAGTCCTTGGAATGATTGATAAAGTAAAACACTTGTTGAAAGTAGAAGAAATTTAATAGTTGAGAACAATGGATCTAAGTAATCTTAAACCAGCAGAAGGTTCTGTAAGAAACAGAAAAAGGATCGGCCGAGGACAAGGTTCTGGTCGTGGCGGTACTGCTACAAAAGGCCATAAAGGAGCCCAATCACGATCAGGTTATAAACGTAAACCTGGATTCGAGGGTGGACAGATGCCACTGTATCGTCGAGTGCCTAAGTTCGGGTTTAAAAATATCAACAGAAAAGAATACCGTGGTATTAATATTGGTGTACTGCAAAAATTAGCTGATGATAAAAATATAGCTGTGATTGATCAAAATGTTTTGGTTGAAAACGGATTGGCCTATAAAAAAGACCTAATTAAAATTTTAGGAATGGGTGAACTGAAAGCTAAACTTGATGTTACGGCTCACGGTTTTACTAAAACTGCTATGGAAGCCATAGAAGCACAAGGCGGAACAGTTACTAAAATCTAAAATTGAATGAAAAAGTTAATTGAAACCTTACGGAACATTAATAAGATTGAGGAACTAAGAAACCGCATTCTTTACACTTTGGGGATTATATTAATCTACCGTCTGGGTTCTTATATTACCCTGCCCGGCGTTGACCCAAACATGTTAGCTAACTTGCAAAGTCAGGGTAGCAGCGGGTTGATGGGGTTGCTTAATATGTTCTCAGGAGGTGCATTCTCCAATGCTTCGATTTTTGCATTGGGTATCATGCCCTATATTTCAGCATCTATCGTTATTCAGTTGCTAGGAATGGCCATTCCTTATTTTCAACGTTTACAACGTGAAGGTGAAAGTGGCCGTCGTAAAATTAACCAAATAACCAGGTACTTAACTGTGGTAATTGTAGCTTTGCAAGCTCCAGGTTATATTGCTAATTTGGTATCACAACTACCAGCTGAAGCAATTACTCCTTTTAGTGCTGCCGTTACCACACCATCATTGCTTTTCTGGGTAAGTTCAACCATTATTTTAATCTCAGGAACCTTATTCGTAATGTGGCTTGGTGAAAAAATTACCGATAAAGGAATTGGTAATGGTATCTCATTGATCATTATGATTGGTATCATTGCCCGTTTGCCCAGTTCACTCGTCCAGGAGTTTGTTTCTAAGATGGGTGCTTTAGGAGGTGGTTTGGTATATTTCCTTGTAGAACTGGTAGTTCTTATATTTGTTATTCTTTTTACTATCCTATTGGTGCAAGGAACACGTAGAGTACCTATTCAATACGCAAAACGGATTGTAGGTAATAAACAGTATGGTGGTGTTCGTCAGTACCTTCCTCTGAAGGTCAATTCGGCTGGTGTTATGCCTATCATCTTTGCGCAAGCAATTATGTTTTTGCCTATAACCTTGGTAGGGTTTGCTCAATCTGAATCTTTATCAGGTTTCGCTGCCGCATTTGCCGACTATACCGGTTTTTGGTATAACTTTACGTTCTTTATTATGATTATTGCTTTTACGTATTTTTATACTGCGATTACCATAAATCCTAATCAGATGGCTGATGATTTAAAAAAGAATGGTGGTTTTATTCCTGGTGTTAAACCGGGTAAGAAAACTGCTGAGTATCTCGACAATATTCTATCAAGAATTACATTGCCAGGATCTATCTTTTTAGGTGTTATTGCCATTATGCCAGCGTTCGCACAGATTGCAGGAGTAAATAGTGGTTTTGCTCAATTTTATGGTGGCACATCTTTGCTGATTTTGGTAGGTGTTGTATTGGATACTTTGCAGCAAATTGAAAGTTATTTGTTGATGCGTCATTATGATGGTTTGACTAAATCAGGTCGAATCAAAGGACGTTCTTCAACTTTTAGTGTATAGCAATTATTTCGTTAGATGATTTATATTAAGACTGACGAAGACGTTGAGATACAAAGACAGAGTTCTTTACTTGTTGGAAAAACTTTAGCTGAAGTCGCATCTGTATTGCGGCCCGGAATAGCTACGATTGAATTGGATAGAATTGCTGAAGCATTTATTCGCGATCATGGCGCAATACCTGGATTTAAAGGGTATGGTGGATTTCCTGGCAGCTTATGCATATCAGTCAATGATGAGGTTGTGCACGGAATTCCTGGTGCCAGAGTTATACAAGATGGAGATATCGTTTCTATCGACTGTGGGACCTTGTGGAATGGATTTTATGGTGATTCAGCATACACCTTTGGTGTTGGTGAAATCTCAGAAGCAAAAGCTCATCTATTGCAAAGGACCAAAGAGTCACTAATGCTTGGTGTAGAGCAAGCCGTTGCTGGAAAACGTGTTGGAGATATAGGAAATGCTGTGCAGAAGTATGTTGAAGGATATGGTTACTCAGTGGTTCGGGAATTGGTTGGTCATGGAGTGGGGCGTAGTCTTCACGAAAAACCAGAAGTTCCAAATTACGGACGAAAGGGGACAGGCGTAAAGTTAAAGTCTGGTATGTGCCTTGCCATTGAGCCGATGGTTAACCTAGGAGCAAAAGAGGTTAAACAAGATGGTGATGGATGGACAATCAGAACAATGGATGGGAAACCATCAGCTCATTTTGAGCATGATGTTGTTGTTCGTGAAGGTAAGGTGGATATTTTGTCAACGTTTAAATATATTGAAGAAGTAATATTAAAAAATAGTAATTTGTATGGCTAAACAGCAGTCGATTGAACAGGATGGAACTGTAGTAGAATCTTTGGGTAACGCTATGTTTAGAGTTGAACTCGAAAATGGTCATGTTATTACAGCTCACATTTCCGGAAAGATGCGTATGCATTACATAAAAATTCTTCCGGGCGATCGGGTGAAACTTGAAATGTCACCATACGATTTAACAAAAGGTCGAATCACATTTAGATATAAATAGTAGCACGATGAAAATAAGAGCATCCATTAAGAAAAGAACTCCTGAGGACAAAATTGTTCGTCGTAAAGGAAGATTGTATGTTATTAACAAAAAAAATCCCAAGTTTAAACAAAGACAAGGGTAACCTGGGGTCGTTTTAATTTTAAAAGATAAATTATGGCTAGAATTGCTGGAGTAGACATCCCAAACAATAAGAGAGGTGAAATTGCCTTGACCTATATTTTTGGTATTGGTCGCAATACTGCTCAAAAGATTTTGACAGATGCTGGTATCAGTAGAGATACAAAAGCACAAGACTGGACGGATGAAGAACAAAATACCATCCGTAACATTATTGGAAACCTCAAAGTAGAGGGGGAGTTGCGTTCAGAAACCCAAATGAACATCAAACGATTGATGGATATTGGAGCATATAGAGGCATTCGTCACCGTCTGGGATTACCACTCCGTGGACAGACCACTAAGAATAATGCTCGTACCCGCAAGGGAAGAAAGAAAACTGTTGCGAACAAGAAGAAAGCTACTAAATAGTAATTAATTTATATCATAGTCTAGTTACAGAATTATGGCAAAAAGGACCAGAAGTACAAAGAAAAGAGTAGTTAAGATAGATCCTATTGGTAGGGCTTATGTTCAAGCTACGTTTAATAACATTATTGTGTCTTTAACCAACGAGGGTGGCCAGGTGATATCCTGGGCGTCTGCAGGAAAGATGGGATTTAGAGGTTCCAAGAAAAACACTCCTTATGCCGCTCAAATGGCCGCTCAGGATTGTTCGAAAGTAGCCTATGATCTTGGATTGCGTAAAGTGAAAGTTTATGTGAAAGGTCCAGGCTCAGGTAGAGAGTCCGCCATTCGTACTATCCATTCTTCAGGGATTGAGGTTACCGAAATCGTTGACGTTACTCCATTGCCTCACAACGGCTGTCGTCCTCCCAAACGGAGAAGGGTATAATCACTAATTCAATCGTTTAACCGACAAATTATCTAAGAAAATGGCAAGATACATCGGACCAAAATCCAAAATTGCACGAAAATTTAACGAGCCTATCTATGGCGCGGATAAATACCTTGATAAAAAGGCTTTCCCTCCAGGACAGCATGGTGCCAATAAAAGAAGAAGAAAACAATCTGAGTATGGCATTCAGCTTCAGGAAAAACAAAAAGCTAAATATACTTATGGTATTTTAGAACGTCAATTTAGAAATATTTTTCATCAAGCATCACGTAAAAAAGGAATTACTGGTGAAAACTTATTGAAATTCATCGAAGCTCGTTTGGACAATACGGTATACCGTTTGGGTATTGCTCCAACACGTGCGGGTGCACGTCAATTGGTTTCGCATCGGCACATTACCGTTAATGGACAAATAGTTAATGTACCAAGCTACTCACTTAAAGAGGGTGATGTTGTAGGTGTACGTGAAAAATCAAAAAGCTTAGTAGCTATTACTGAATCGTTGGAAAGCGCTCATAAAAGTTACTCATGGCTGGAATGGGATTCTTCAAAAAAGCAAGGTAAATTCTTAAATTTCCCTCCTCGTGAAGAGATTCCTGAGAATATCAAAGAACAACTTATAGTTGAGTTGTATTCTAAATAACATTTACTGACTTACTGATTATTAATAGCTAAAGATATAATATGGCAATTTTAGCATTTCAAAAGCCCGATAAGGTTGTGATGAATGAAGCTGATGAGTTTCAAGGGATATTTGAATTCAGACCCCTGGAACCTGGTTTCGGAATCACTATTGGCAATGCCCTGAGAAGAATTTTGCTTTCTTCGCTTGAAGGATTTGCTATTACATCTGTCAAAATCGACGGTGTGGTACATGAGTTCTCTACGATTAAAGGTGTTGTGGAAGATGTCACCGAAATCGTACTTAACCTCAAAAAAATCCGCTTTAAACAGCAAATTCAGAATGAGAATAGCGAAAAAGTGAATATCATTATTGGTGATCAGGAAGTTTTTAAAGCTGGCGATATCAATAAGTTTCTCTCGGTTTTTCAAGTTCTTAATCCCGAAGAAGTTGTTTGTCATCTTGATCCAGCTGTGAAGCTGAGCATGGAGTTGACAATAACTAAAGGTAGAGGCTATGTACCTGCTGAAGAGAACTCAGATCCAGAGGCTTTACTTGGTACTGTTGCCATTGATTCCATTCATACGCCAATTAAAAATGTGAAATTTCATGTTGAAAATTATCGTGTAGAGCAGAAAACTGACTACGAAAAACTAGTTATCGATATTCTGACTGATGGATCAATTCATCCTAAAGATGCTTTAAAAGAAGCTGCTAAAATTTTAATTCATCATTTCATGTTGTTTTCAGATGAACGCATTACTCTTGAAACAGAGGAACGTTCTGTCAACGAAGAATTTGATGAAAACACGCTGCATGTTCGTCAGTTGCTCAAATCCCGTCTTGTTGATCTTGATCTGTCTGTACGTGCTCTTAACTGCCTTAAAGCAGCAGATGTTGAAACACTGGGTGAGCTTGTGGCCTACAATAGAAATGATTTACTAAAATTCAGGAACTTTGGAAAAAAGTCACTTGCTGAATTAGACCAATTGGTCGAAACTAAGGGACTGGAATTTGGTATGAATATTGCAAAATTTAAACTAGATAAGGATTAAGCGAGATGAGACATAGAAAGAGTTTTAATCATTTAGGAAGAACAGCTCCGCACAGAAAAGCAATGTTATCGAACATGGCGACTTCCTTGATTATGCATAAAAGAATTACCACTACCGTTGCCAAAGCGAAAGCATTAAGAGGGTATGTGGAGCCATTAATTACACGTTCAAAAGAGGATACTACTCATTCAAGACGTACTGTATTTAGTATGTTGCAGGATAAAGTAGCTGTTTCTGAATTGTTCCGTGAAGTAGCTTTAAAAGTAGGTGAAAGACCAGGTGGTTATACACGTATTATTAAACTCGGTAAACGATTGGGTGATAATGCCGATATGGCTATGATGGAACTTGTCGATTTCAATGAGTTAATGATGAGTGAAAAATCTGGTGCAAAAGCAAAAACTAGTCGTCGTCGTCGGGGAGGTAGTAAGACTGCTAAACCAGCGGTTTCCCCTACTGAGTCTAAATTGGCTGAGGATGTAGTTGCAGATTCTGCTGAAACTGCTGAAAAAGAGTAGTCAAGTATTGTGAGAAGTGTTTAGTCGCAATCGTTTTAAACGACTTAAAAATAACGAATATCCTCAAGAGGTAATCGTTTAATATACAAAAGAGGTGTTGGAGTATTCCATCACCTCTTTTGTATTTTTATCAAGTCTTTTTTTCTATATTTTTGCATTGAATTTTAAATAATAAATATGAGTCAGATACAAAGTATTCATGGAAGACAAATTTTGGATTCCAGAGGAAATCCAACTGTTGAAGTTGATGTATATACCACTTCAGGTATTGTTGGAAGAGCGGCTGTTCCATCCGGCGCTTCAACTGGTGTGCACGAGGCGGTAGAGTTACGCGATGAAGATAAAAGTGTTTACCTGGGAAAAGGCGTGCTAAAAGCAGTTCAAAATGTGAATAATATCCTGGCCGAGGAGTTGAATGGTTATTATGTAACCGATCAGGTTGAAATCGATCAACGAATGATTGAAATTGATGGTACTCCAAATAAGGCAAAACTTGGAGCAAATGCCATTCTGGGAGTTTCTTTGGCAGTGGCTCATGCTGCAGCTCAAGAAACAAATCAACAATTGTTCAGATATATAGGTGGTGTTAACGCCCGTACGCTTCCCATTCCGATGATGAATATCATCAATGGTGGATCACATGCTGACAATAGCATAGATTTCCAGGAATTTATGATCATGCCTATTGGCGCCAAAAGTTTTAAAGAAGCCATACAAATGGGAGCTGAAGTTTTTCATAACCTGAAAGGTGTTTTGAAAAAATTAGGTCATTCTACTAATGTTGGTGACGAGGGAGGATTTGCTCCTAATTTAAGCTCAAATGAAGAGGCCGTTAAAGTAATCCTTGAAGCTATTGATAAGGCAGGATATAAAGCGGGTGAGGATATTTGTCTGGCTCTCGATCCAGCTTCATCCGAATACTATTTGCCAAAAGAGAATGTTTATCATTTGAAATGGTCAACGGGTGATAAGCTAACTCCTGCAGAGATGGTTGATTATTGGGATAACTGGACTAAAAAGTATCCAATTGTATCAATTGAAGATGGTATGGCTGAAGACGATTGGTCAGGATGGAAATTGATGACCGAACGTATGGGTGACCGTGTTCAATTGGTAGGTGATGACTTGTTTGTTACCAACACAAAACGATTAAAAGAAGGTATTGATAAAGGTGTGGCTAACTCCATCCTTATTAAGGTTAATCAAATAGGGACTTTGACTGAGACCATTGAAGCGGTTAATTTGGCAACCCGTAATAGTTATACTTCTGTAATGAGTCACCGTTCTGGTGAAACTGAGGATGTAACTATTGCCGATTTAGCTGTTGCATTAAATACTGGTCAGATAAAAACAGGGTCAGCGAGTCGTACTGATCGTATTGCCAAGTATAATCAACTGCTTCGCATTGAAGAAACGCTTGGTGAAACAGCATATTTTCCAGGTAAGAGTTTTAAATATGCTAAGTAAGGTGTAAATTCTATTCCTTGTATAATAAAGCTTCCTTACGTTTACTTGATGTAAGGGAGCTTTTTTTGTTGTCGTAGTTACCTTATGTGTAAGGAGGTAAATGTGGTTATTATCCCGTAACCTAAGCTTTAGTAAAAATTTTTTTCAATATTAACTATCTGTTAATTAAAGGATAGTATTTTTCTCAAAAAAATAATTTTAAAATTACTTGTGTAATTAAAAAACATCTGTACTTTTGCACTCCCAATTCAACAACAACGTTGTTTAAACGGTTTGAGA
>JBFHGX010000023.1:0-38083 GCA_041582875.1 Bacteroidales bacterium
ACCACACGATCTGCTGCTTTTTGAAGCTCCATGATGTCGATCATTGTGCTGGCAATACCAACTTCCATTTGATCCAATAAGTTAAAATGTTTTAAGCAAGTGGTACAAACAATCAGCTTGACCCCTCTTTTTTCCATGGATTTCATTAATTCAATTACAGGAGAACCCTCGCAAGTAAGTTTTACTCCTCCATTATAAAAGGCAATAAACTTTGGTAATTCATTTTCTTCGGCAAGAAGTTTTAAGTAATTGGTGACGAGTTGAAGACCTAGTTTTTCATCCCCGTTGCCCATACCGTTTTGAGTGATTTGAATTAATGTATTTTTAAAGGTTTTCATAACTATAATTTTCGGTTGTCATTTGTAAGTAGCATATTTTTAATTGTGTTTGAGGCTGAATGATATGTCAATAAATGAACAAGTATAAATCTTATCGGTTGCAAATAAATGGGAATTTAAATGAAGAAGTCTTGTTGAGATATGGAATTCAATATTCTACAAAGCCATATAAGCACCCAAAACTTCTCCATAATACATGGTATGAAAATCGCGGTTTGATCCCGAATAGCTTGTAGGAACATTTGCTGGGTAAAATCGCTCAAGCAACTCTCTCGAGAAAGCTTTTTCATCCTGAAGTTGCTGGAAGATTACTTTACATTCCAACGTGAGCGGAAGTTCTTTGATTCCGGGAGTTGATATTTTGTTTCCTGAAATAAGCGTGAGTCCGAGATCATGAATTTTATCCGTATCGGCTCCACTTTTTGTGCCACAATAGGAAAGAATATGACCCGTTGTATCATCGGTTCCAATGTTGATGGTAAATTCTTTGCTTTCGTTCAGCATTTTGTGTGTATGTCGTCCGGTACGTACATAAGCTATGAAAATAAGTTTATTCCATTCAAACCCAATATGCCCCCATGAAATGGTCATGCTGTTGGTTTTGCCATGAAGTTTTGTTGTAAGTAAAACTCCTTTTTTAAGTCCATTCATTATCAGACCAAGGTGCTCCATCGGATCAACTTCTTTTATAGCGTAACTTTTTATCATCGTCATTTTATTTGTAAAATTTACATCTCCTAACTCCTAACTCCTAATTTCCAACTTTAGGCACTTTTAAATTTCCCTATGTTTTTCTTTTTTTCTTTTTTGCTGCTGGGAAAAGGATGTTGTTTAGAATGAGTCGGTAACCCGGCGAATTGGGATGTAGACTTAATTCTGTTTGTGGATCACCAATTTTGTGCTGGTAGTCTTCAGGATCATGACCACCATAGAAAGTCCAGAATCCTTTCCCATATTCACCATGGATATATCGGGCTTCGTTGGCGGCTTTATTTTCGCCCATGATGACAACATTGGGTTTAATCAAGTCTTCATCGAAGGCAGTGGTTTGTCCCATAAATCCTTTAATCAGTTGTTCGTGGTTTTGACACAACATGGTTGGAATGTGGTCCCACTTAGCTGAAAAATCAAATAGTAAAAAATAGTCGTTCGACTCATTAATGGCTCTTGATCGTTTATTGGTTACATCGATATTCGATATCTCATATTCTGTTGGATTTTTAACAATGGTAAAATCTTTAAATACCATGCATTTAGAGTAATCCAGTTTTTCTTGTGCCTGCGGATCCATGGGGTCGCCATCAAACATGACATCACAAATATCCACTTGATCTGCTGCCAAAGCCACATCATAACTGTCAGTAGCAGAACACATGGCAAATAAATATCCGCCGCCCAAAACAAATTCATTGATTTTTTTCGCCACAGCCAGTTTTAAATCCGAAACCTTTGAAAAACCCAATTTAGCAGCCATATCTTCCGAGGCTTTTACATCTTCCTTGTACCAGGGATACTGACGGTAATGCGCCCAAAATTTACCGTATTGCCCTGTAAAATCCTCATGATGAAGGTGTAGCCAATCGTAAGTAGGCAGCATGCCACTCATGACTTCTTCGTCATAAACCACATCGTAAGGGATTTCTGCATAAGTAAGTGCCAGGGTAACAGCATCATCCCAAGGTTGTTTGTTCTTGGGCGAATACACCGCCATCCGCGGTACTTTATTCAACTCAATCACGTCCATATTCACATCAGGCTTGGCGATTTCTGATCGGATGGCATTGGCTTGTACATCTGTAATTACCTGACTGGCAACATCTCTGACTACGCATTCCTGCTGAATTTCCTGATAATATGGCATCAGATAACTGCCACCCCGGTAGTTCAGTAGCCACTCGATAGTGACATCTTTTTCGAGTACCCAAAAAGCGATACCATATGCTTTAAGGTGGTTGGTTTGACTTTGATCCATCGGGATGAGTAACCAGGCCGCTTTCGCTGAAAAGCTTGAAGTTATGAGGGCGAGGATCAGTATAAATGAAAACATTAACTTCTTCATGCTACAAAAGTAAGTTGTTTGATGTTGTTAAGAGGCTAATCGTGTTCAAAAATATTGGTTAGGCTCTATTTTTTGACAAGATGAAGCGAATTCAGGAAATTGATAATGGATTTGTCTTGTCTTACCAAGGTTAGTTGCTTGAGGTATTCAATCATACGAGTGGTTTCTTCAGGCTGAAAATCAGGATGCTTCAATTTTCCAAAGCCAGGTAGGGCAGTGGCAATGGTTTCATCTGAGGAATAGCCTGGTTCAGATAACCGTTCTCCGGGTTTGGCACCGATATATTCAATACTCACCTTTTTTGCTAAATCTTGCATGAGCTGTAGAGCTAAGTTGGTGATGTTGATTGCTTGTTCGGTGCTGACAAACATATCGCAATTTTGGCCGGTTTTCATGGCTATCAAGATCATATCGGCAGCCTGTGTTCCTGATATCAAGCGTCTGCTCATTTTGGCATCCGTGATGGTCACAGGATGGTCATGCTGAATTTGGTTTTTAAAAATCAGGGAAACTGTCCCCGGACTATCCAAAATATTGGGCATACGGACGGTAATGAACTTTGTTGAGGCAAATGGAGTTTTACATAATTCATTTTCAATTAAATACTTACACATTCCAACCACCGATTTGGCATCGCGCGCCAAGTCGGAGGAGGTGAACACGAAGGTTTTTACCTGATATTCCTGGGCAATTTGTACAAGTCCGAGTGTGCCTTGCAGATTGATTTTTATAGCTTCTGCAGGATCAATCTCACAAGCACCAAGTCGGGCCATTGCTGCTAAATGAATTACATGGGTTATGCAATACTCCTGAAACACTTTTTGAAATGTAGCTAGGTCATTTAAGTCGCCTTCCCGACAGGAAATCCGCTCCTGGTTTTGAAAAGGGATTTGAGTTGAGCAACGACTGGTAAGAACCAATTTAGCTTCCGTATGAAGCAATAATTTCTCAATCAAAAACCGAGCTGTATAGCTTGTGCCTCCTGTGATGAGGATGGTTTGATTATGAGATGATTTCATGTAAATTTTTTATCGATGAGCTCTTTTTGCATACGAGTTGGCTTCTTTTAAAAACTGTTGGGCCAGCGGATCCGAAAACGGGCTTCCTGATTTCATCCGTTCAGGATGCCATTGAACAGCAAAGAGGTATCCTTTACCTTCCGCAATTTTCCACGTAACGGCTTCAGGCAGACTGTCATCTGCATAAGCGCAAATGAATAATTCATCTGCCAATCGGTTGATAGCCTGATGGTGATTGCTCGTTACATTATCCCTATCATCACCAGTAATTTTAACCAACATTGATCCGGGAACAGCGCTTACCGGATGAAAACACCGTTGCCAATCGTCCTGCCGATGGATTACCGTTGTATCAAAATCCTGAGGAATATCGATAATAAGGCTGCCTCCCAAAGCTACATTCAGGATTTGTTCACCACGACAAATACCCATTATCGGCAGTTTGTTTTTAACGGCAAAATTGATTGCAGCCAACTCCAAACTATCACGATAGGGGTCGAAACTACCACAACGCCCTGTGTCGTTTTCCTGGTGATAATATCCGGGATACACATCTTCACCGCCGGTGAGTAAAAGTCCTTGACAGTTTGCCAATGCCTTAATAGCTGAATCCATGCTCATCCCGTAAAGGTTGATTGTGTTGAGGTGAGCATCATTGCGAATTAGCCATTGGGTATAATTGGAGCTTTCCTTACTGATGGCAATGGTCAATTTTTCTGGTTGTGTAGTGTCACATCCAATGAGCATCAATCCAATGATAAATCCGATAAAATTGTATAAGGAGGTGTTATTCGATAATAACTTCATAGAGATTTATAATTTTCGTTTACAGCTTAATACTTGATTGATGGTAGTTAGTAAATTGGATTCATTAATTGGTTTGGTGAGGTATGCAGAACAACCAGCTTCGAGAGCTGAGTTTTTTTCTTCAGTTAAGGCATAGGCAGTTTGAGCAATAATTAACTGATTATTTTTGTGTTTAAGTATTTCTTTGGTAACCTCAAGTCCACTCATTTTTGGCATTTTAATGTCCATTAGGATGAGGTCATAATGATTTTTCAGGGCCATCTCCAGCGCCATTTCTCCATGGGTAGCATGGTCAATATGGGCAACTCTATCTTTAAGTATTTCCAGCAAGTATTCATAGTTGGTCGATTCATCTTCCGCTATTAGAATTATTTTGCTGTCAAGCAAGTTGTCGGCGATGGAAGTGTCTGTTTTTGTTGTCAAAGTCAGTTGAGCTTTTTCGTAAGGGATTGAAAAATAAAAGAGTGATCCTTGTCCTTTAATTGATTGAACATTGATACTCCCCCCCATTAAGTCAATAAGTTCTTTTACGATGCTTAATCCCAATCCTGATCCACGAATATTTGACATTTCAACTTCCTGCCCCCTATAAAATCGACTAAAAACTCTATCCAGTTCATCTTCTTCAATGCCAATGCCAGTATCGGTAACAGTGAAAATTAATTGGTCATTATCAACAGAATATCCAACGGTTATGGTTCCCTCGGGTGTATATTTAAAGGCATTCGAAATCAGATTGGTAATAATTTGTCGAAGTTTATCGTAGTCAGCTGAAATCCGGATAGCAGGAAGATTTTCAGGGTCTGCCAGGGTTAGCCTTACTCCTTTTTGGTATTTGGGGAAGTTAAACGATTCAATGATATCATTAAAAAGGTCTGCAACACAAAAATCCTTCTTGCGCAACAGAATGAGTCCGGTTTGCAAACGCGAATAATAAATGATGTCGTCTATCAAGCTGAGTAGTTGTTGTGCGCTATTGTTGATGATGGAGGTAAAATATTTAACCCGATCTAAGTCTGGTTGCTGACCAAGCAATTGAGCAAACCCCATAATTGAATTCATGGGGGTTCTAATTTCATGACTCATATTCGCCAAAAAGGCCGTTTTAAGCTGGTCGCTTTTTTCGGCCAATTCTTTAGCTGCTGTTAACTCGATATTGATGAAGTTAATTTCTTCTACACGCTCTTTTAAAATGGAGTTAAGGGTTTGATATTCTATATTCTGACTTGCTATTTCATCATTTTTAGCTTGTAGAAGATGTTCTTGTTCCTTTTGGTATGTAATGTCGTAGTTTACGCCAATCATCTTTCTGTGACCGGTGTCGATATCCTGAGTAACTAAAGCAAAAGCCTTGATGTTTTTCACTTTGCCGGTTGGTGTAGTGATGGTAAATTCAGAATCAAAGTCCTTGATGCCCTGAATGGCCTGGTTGAGTTCTTCCTCTACACGAGAGAGTTCGTCCTTACTTAATGACGATGACCAAACCTTATAAATTCCGGTAAAATTACTTTCGGAATATTCGTAAAGCTCGAACATTTTGGTGTCCCAAATCAATTGCTGAGTCTCCAAATCAAGCTCCCATGTGCCAATATTGCCGGATTTCACGGCGAGCTCCAAACGTGTTTGACTGGCAACTACCTGCTTAGCAGAATTTTTTTGTTCAGTAACATCTTCGTAAACAATTACAATTTCATTATTAGGAAGTCGATATACTTGGAACTCATACCAGTTTTTAAAATGATCATCCTCATATAGTTTTGGAGGAAAATAACCAGTTTTTCCACTTTTCCAAACCTGTTTTAGTAATGGCACAAGTCCATAGTTGTCAATGGTTGGGCGTATGTCGGCAAGTGTTTGGCCAATGGTATCCTCTAAATTGCGCTGCAACATCTTTAAAGCTGCCTGATTGATATCCTGAATAATATAATCAGACCCTTGATCGCCTTGGTTAATGACTTTATAAATGGCCACCCCACTCTTAATGGTCTGATACAAATTACGAAAGCGTTGTTCGCTTTCTTTGAGGGTTATTTCCGACTTTTTCCAACTGGTGATGTCCATGACCATGCCAATGAAAAAATCTACATTACCTTTTTCACTCCTTCTAGCTGCGATGGCTATGTCAGCCCAAATAATTTCCGTTGTGTTTTTTATGAACCGTTTTTCGAATCTGCAATTGTCAATTTCCCCGGTTATCATGCGTCGTAAAAACCGCTCTTCTTTCTCGCGATCATCGGGGTGGGTAATTGACTCATATTTTAATCCGAGCAAATCATTTTTAAATAGTCCCACCATGTGCAGGAATTCATCATTCATGTCTACTGCAATTCCATTGATATCCGCAATGGCGACGCCAATATTTGCATATTCGAATACACTTTTAAATTTGGCTTCACTTGCGCGCAGTTCGGTCTCAGCTTTTTTGCGTTCTGTTAGGTCTCGGATAAGGGTAATTCGAACATTTTTACCCATGTAATTTATGTTATTACCTTCAATTTCTATAGGAATTTCATCCCCTCTTTTGTTCAACCCTATTACTTCATATGGAAGTGAATACTCGGTTCTCACGTGATGGTGAGCCAACTCTTGATATGCTGGCGAAACAAAAATGTCAACAATATGTTGTCGTTTTAACTCATCTAATTTATATCCGAATATTTTATAAAAAGCCAAATTGGCATCAATTACCTGTCCTTGATGATGAATTAAAATTCCTTCAGATGCTTTGTCAGAGAGGAGTTTATATCTTTTTTCATTTTCTTTAACTTCATGTTTTACTCGCTCTTTTTCCAGGAAAACGGTCATCTGTGATACAAAGGCTTCAATAAATTCAGTATTTATACTTTGGGAGTTTTTGGAACTTAAAATACTGATATTGCCAAACAGGTGATCATTGTGATTAAAAGAGATGGTCTGAATGCTGGTTATCGATAATAAACGTTCAATGGCTCGGGCTATGTGCACTGGAATAAGTCCGTTGGTGAGTTTATGCAAATCAAGCTCAAGCGTTATCAATTTCCCAAAATTAGGTTCATTATAAAAATCATTGAGAATTTCACCCTTCAATTGAGTAATCTCAAACCCCAAAAGACTGATTATTTTTTTGAGTTTATTTCCCAAACCTTCCACAGCCTTAAGTTGCCAGGTTTTGCTGTTCCCATCAAAAGAAGAAACGGTAACATAACCATGGTTCCCCATAGTTTCATGGATTTTTTTTGTTGAATAGATTAAAATTTCATGGGGCGAATTTAATGAGGCCAGATCCATGGCTGAACGTGAAAGAAATTTAAATCGATTTTCGCTTTCGCTCAATTTCAACAATGCACTTTTCCTTTGAGTAATCTCAATAACTGATATCAATACAGCAATTTGACCTCGGTAATCAATTTGGGTGGCCGTCATGTCAACCCATTTTTCTTTTCCGGATTTTGAAATGATTTTAAACTCGTAATTGTTTTCTGTGGTGATACCTTGTTGTCTGTTTGTCCCTCGCTCCCTAACCATTTGCTGATATGTTGGATGAATAACATCCCAGTATTTCATTTGGAGCAATTCGCTTTCCTCATATTCAGTGATGCTGAGTGCAGCCCGATTGGCATACTTCCACATATCATTTTGGTATACAAGAATTGCCGTAGGTGTAGTTTCCGCTAAAATTCTGAATTTTTCTTCACTTTCTTTCAAAGCAAGGTTAGCTTTGAGGATTTCTGAAATATTACGAATGGAGACTATCCTGTATTTTCGTCCATTTAAGGTAAATTCCCTGCCTTGAATTTCAGCTTGGTATTCGTTACCATTTTTTGTGATGCCCGTAATTCGATATGGTTTTGCATAGGGTTTAGAAGCATTTTCAAAAACAGCCTTCTTGTCTTCAGGAAGTCTGATCCCCTGATAGATATTCTGTCCAATGCTTTCCTCACGTGTATAACCTGTTAACTTTTCAAAGGCACTGTTTGCATCAATAATATGTCCATCACGATGAATAACAATGGCTTCGAAAGCCAGATCTGATAGTAATTTGTATCGTTGTTCACTTTCAATAAGCGCTAGTTTTGTTGTTTCTTGTTCAGAAATATCTCTAAAAATCGTTGCAAAATAACCTTGTTGAGGACAATAGGCGGCCAAGTTAAACCATCGTTCCATCGATTCAACATAAACGCTATCCATTACAATACTTTGCCCACTTAGAGCTACTTTTCCGTACAGGTCTATCCAATTTATGGAGGCTACCTTAATATGTTGTGAGAGTATTTGTGAAACAGTTTTTCCTTTTATGTTATCATTTTTAAGTCCGGTGAGCTCTTCAAATGCCTTATTTACTTCAACGTACTTATAATCAATCGGATTTCCGATATCGTCAACAACTATTTTATGTAAAGCAAAGGCACTATTCATGTGGTTGAATAGTTGTCGGTATTTTTTTTCACTGTTGATAAGTGCTTCTTTTTGAGCCATTCGTTCACTTAAATTACGAACCACACTCAGGATTGCTTTTTGACCTCGAAACAGTATTTTTTGGGTATTAACTTCTACGTTGATTGTTTCACCCAGTTTAGTAAAGTGAAAGTCTTGGAAAATGATACTTTTATTATTTTCGAGATTATCGTAAATATTGATGATTTCTTTTTCAATTGGGCGGTTAACGATGTCATTTATGTTTAAACTCAAAAACTCTTTTATATCATAACCCAGTAATTGGCTTGCGGCCAGATTAACCAAAAGAATATTACCTCTTAAGTCATGAATAAACACTGTATCCTTAATCGAATCGAAAATGTTTTGGAAAATGTCTTCATTACTCTGCTCCAATGATTTTGTAATCAGAGCGTTTTTAAGTGATTTATTCTCTAACTCTAATTCGTTGATTCTTTCTTGAAGTGTTTGGATGTATTTATCTTTTTGATCAGGATGTCCAGTGTTATTATTCATATTCTTGTATTCTGGGTCAGTAGATCGTTATAATGCCTTTGTTATCTGTAAAGCAATTCATTCTGCATCATTTAATGGGTATTATTAAAATCTTAAGGAAAAAATGTCAATTCCTTTTGCAACAAGAAGTAAAAATAGGAAAATTTGATTTAGTATTTACATCCTGTTCTCTAACTTTTAATAATTTCAAATATTGATGTTGTTGTTTATCTGATATACTATATCCTAGTATAAAGTCAATCGCACTCATATAATATTTAAATACTTTTGCACAATGAAATATATATGCGCAATAAGTCATAAAAGTGTTTGGAGTATTTGGATATTTGTTAGTCTGATTGTTTTTTCTGCTTGTAGTTCATCAAGTCGACCACCAGCTATGGATGAGGGTGCTGTTAACCACCGAAGTTTGGTTAATTATGCAAAGGGTTTTGACTTGATTGATGAAGGTGGGGGAATGCTCAGGGTTAAGGTGTATTATCCCGATCAAATTGAAAATCTGCTTTTTTCGTGTTATCTTTCAGGTAGTGACAAACCACTATCAAAAAAAAAATCAGAAATTGTACTACCCATTCCTTTAGATAGTGTCGCTGTTTTTTCGGCTACTCAATTAAATGGTCTGGCGTTGTTGGGTATGTTGGATAAAGTAGTGGGGATTTCTGAAGCTCGATTCATCACCAATGAACTAATGAAACAGCGTCTAGCGGAGGGATCAACCATTGAGTTGGGTAACAATGGGGCTTTTTTTGTAGAAAGAACATTGGCATTACAGCCTCAGGCTATTTTTTTCTCACCATATCAGTTTAATCAGGCACATCCGCTGGCAGCTAGTCAGCAACTAATGATTCCCTTTATGGATTTTATGGAAACCGATCCATTAGCCAGAGCAGAATGGATTAAATTCACGGCGGCATTTATGGGGAAATATCCGCAAGCCGATAGCCTTTTCCAACACATTGTTATGGCTTACGATAGTTTAAAAGGACTTACACAAGATCTCAAGTTTCGACCAACCGTAATGTCGGATAAGTATTTTGCTGATCAGTGGTATGTGCCTGGTGGAAAGAGCTATATAGCTACCATGTTGAATGATGCCGGAGGAGACTATATCTGGAAGAACGATGATCATGTGGCTAGTGTCCCTTTGGATGTTGAAACGGTATTGAATGAGGCAGCTCATGCCGATTTTTGGCGGATTGTAGGGCATTACGATCATCCATTTACTTACGATCAATTGGTTTCTGAGAATGAGCTTTATGCTCATTTTGATGCTTTTAAAAATAGGAATGTGATTTTTTGCGACTCCAGGAAAACGGGTTATTTCGAACGTGGTTCCCTTGAACCACATATTCAGTTAGCTGACCTTATCTTTGCACTTCATCCTGAATTGTTGCCTGGATATCACCCAGTTTATTATCATCTGATCCCATAAAAACTTATGGGGTTTGTCTGAGTTGAATGAACAGAAAGCCTTACTTTTGTGCGTTATGACCAAAACCGGAAACCGAATCATGTGGATGATCCTTACAGGGATATTCATTTTGCTGCTTTTTGCTGCAAATCTTTGGTATGGATCTGTTTCGCTAGGCTGGGAAAACGTATGGGCCATCGTCATGGGTAATGCTGTTGAAAATTCTGTTTCACAGGTTATTGTACTTCAGTATCGCTTGCCACAGGCGCTCACCGCTATTGCCGTCGGCATGGCTTTAAGTCTGGCCGGTTTGTTGCTCCAAACTGCCTTTAATAATCCATTGGCGGGTCCCTCTGTTCTGGGAATTAGTTCTGGTGCTAGCTTCGGCGTTGCGCTTGTTTTGATGTTTGGCGGTGCAACAGGTTTACAACTGGTAAGCAATGAGTGGTTATACCATGATTTATTTCTGGTTTCAGCGGCGTTTCTTGGGGCATTTGCTGTTTTGTCGGTGATTGTGTTTGTTTCTTCCCGAATTGGCAATGCCGTTACCGTTTTAATTATTGGCATCATGATTGGCTACCTGGTTAGTGCGGCAGTGGGAACCATGCAGTTTTACAGTAATTCGCAGGATTTACAAGCCTATGTGCTTTGGGGTTTGGGTAGTTTTTCTAAAACAAATACAGCGCAATCCATTGGTTTGCTCCTAGGGGTAAGCTTGGTTTCTTCCTTTGCATTTTTGTTTATCCGGCCTTTAAATGCCTTGCTATTAGGTGAGAGTTATGCAAGAAGTACAGGATTCAACACCCGTAAAGTTAATCGCTCGCTGATTTTAATTTCAGGATTGCTCATTGCTATGGGAACTGCTTTTACAGGGCCGATTGCCTTTCTTGGTTTGGCCGTACCCCATCTGGCACGGACCTTATACCACACCTCCAACCATCGCGTATTGTTGCCTGCTGTTTTACTGATGGGAGCGGCCTTAAGCTTGTTGTGTAATCTCATTGCCCGTTTGCCGGGATGGGATTCTTCATTGCCCATTAATGCTGTTACTTCGGTGATTGGTGCACCCATCGTAATTTGGGTTATTGTAAAAGGGAGGTCGTATGGAGGTTAAACAACGGACTTCGATGGAAATATTGCTCCAAATAAACGATTTGGATACGGGCTATACTGCAAAAAAACAAACAGTTGTTATTAGCAGACGAATGAATGCTTCTTTGTGTAGAGGTCGCTTTGTTGCCATTTTAGGTCCTAATGGGGCAGGAAAGTCTACTTTAATGAAAACCATTTTAGGTCACTTAAAACCACTTGTGGGTTCCATAGAGTGGCAAGGACAATCCATTGAAGATATGTCTTTTAAGCAGATCGCAAGATGTATGTCGGCGGTACTTACCGATAAAATAGATGATCGCTATTTGTCGGCCTATGATGTGGTTTCCACTGGAAGATATCCCTATGGTAGTCTCTCAGGTAAACTAACTCATGAAGACGATAAAATCATTCATCAGGCCATGACCGATACAGGTGTTCTTAAGTTTAGCCAACGTCGGTTTTATACCTTAAGTGATGGTGAAAAGCAAAAAACCATGATTGCCCGAGCCATTGCTCAACAAACTCCCCTCATTTGTCTTGACGAACCTACGGCTTTTATCGATTCTCCCGGGAAGGTGGCCATTATGCAATTGCTAAAGCGGTTGGTGACTGAAAAACGTATTAGTATTATTCTGACCACCCACGACAGTGAGTTGGCCATGCAATTTGCTGATGAACTCTGGTTGGTAGGTAAAAACCAGACCTTACAAACGGGTTCGCCCCAAGAACTGATCGATAATGGCCAGATCAACAATTTGTTTGATCAGGATGGCGTGCGGTTTAATCCGGTTACACTGCGTTTTGAAGCAGATATTTAACAATAAAATCAAATTTTATTCACATGAAAAAGAAGAGATATTTTTATTATTTAACGCTCATATTATTGCTTATGAATGCTTGTACTACACCCAAACAACCGGTCGATCTCATCGTTTATCATGCTAAAATTTATACTGTTGATTCAGCGTTTACCATGGCGACTGCGTTTGCAGTTAATCAAGGTAAGTTTGTTGCCGTTGGGCAGGATGCTGATATTTTGGATAACTATAGTGCCAAAAAGGAGGTTGATGCCCTTGGTAAACCCATTTATCCGGGATTTAATGATGGCCATAGCCATTTTTTGGGTTATGGTTTATGGCTTACCCAATATGCCAATTTGGTTGGAAAGCCATCATTTGAGGATTTGCTGGAAGAGCTCAAGCAATTTCATGCAGAAAATCCTGACAGATGGATTCTCGGTAGGGGATGGGATCAAAATTTATGGGAGAATAAATCGTTTCCTGATAAGGAAGAACTGGATGTCCTTTTTCCAAATACACCTGTGGTTTGCATTCGCATCGACGGACACGCTGTATTGGCCAATTCAGCAGCTTTGACCATTGCCGGAATTGATGAAAATACGGCTGTTGCCGGTGGTGAAATCATCAAAGTCAAAGGTGAAGTCACGGGCGTATTGTTGGACAATGCAGCCGATTTGATGAAAGGTTTTATCCCTGAGCTCACTCAGGAACAAAAGGTGAACGCATTATTGCTCGCTCAAAAAAACTGCTTTGAACAAGGACTTACTACGGTAACCGATGCTGGTCTGGATAAGGAGGATATTCTCCTGATAGATTCGTTGCAAAAAGAGGGGCAGTTGAAAATAAAGGTATATGCCATGCTTAGCCCTACACAGGAAAACCTGGAGTATTTCTTGCCCAAAGGCCCCCTGCATAACGATCGTCTCACTGTAAGTAGTATCAAGTTGTATGCCGATGGAGCCTTGGGTTCACGGGGAGCCTTGTTGATTGAACCCTACGCCGATGATGTAACCAATTCAGGATTGCAAATGGAACCTGTAGAGTATTACGATAGCGTGTGTCAGTTGGCTTATGATAATGGATTTCAGGTGAATACGCATGCCATTGGCGACCAGGCCAATCGATTGGTGTTGGATACTTATGGCAAGGTCCTTCAGACTAAAAATGATTTGCGGTGGCGAATCGAGCATGCTCAAATTGTACATCCAGCCGATATGGATAAATTTGAAAGATATTCCATTATTCCTTCCATTCAAAGTACCCATTGTACGTCCGACATGGATTGGGCAGACGAACGACTCGGGAAAGACAGGATTGAAAATGCATATCCCTATCACGAATTGTTACAGCAAAATGGATGGTTGATCAATGGTACCGATTTCCCCATAGAGGACATTAGTCCGCTTTACACCTTTTATGCTTCGGTAAGTCGCAAACATTTAAATGGAGAACCTAAGGATGGTTTTCAGATGGAGAATGCCCTTTCTCGAAAGGAATCATTGAATTCCATAACCTTATGGCCGGCGATGGGGAGTTTTGATGAGCATAAAAAGGGTAGCATTGAGCCTGGAAAGGAGGCTGATTTTATAATGCTGGATAAAGACATTATGGAAGTCACAGAAATTCAGATACCTCAAGTTAACGTGCAGGAAACCTGGTTGTCAGGAGAAAAAGTGTACTAAATGCATTTTGCAGGATTGGATGAATTAACCATCAGTGCATTTCGTTCTCCTTTTGACTCGAAAACTTACCCACCAATAACGCAATAATGATGGCCACATACAATTGCCCTGATACGCCAATGAGTGTTGCCAACGATTTGGTGTAGGCCTGAGTTGGCACAAAATCACCATATCCCATAGTGGTAATGCTTATAAAAGTATAATACAAACAATCGGAAAATCGGATGGAGTTATCTGCAGTGAGGTTGCTTGTGGCAGGGAAATTGATGGCTCCCGGATCAAGTTTAATGATCATGGCGACGATGATTGAAAAAACCAGTCCCATAAGTAAATACCCATTTACGGCTTCAAGAATAACCCGTCCGCCAACTTTTTCGGCAGTGGCCACTTGCATGATTAATTTGGTGGCTGCATACCCAAAGAAAATAAAACTCAATAGGTTTGATATAGTTGCTAGTGTGTCAAGCTCAAGGAATTCAGTTGACCATTGTAATATGATCATCATTGCCGCTACGCCCATTAGCTTTTTTGGTCTGTTTTTAATGGCCAAGATGGCCACCAGATAAATAAGGGTGTAAAAGCTGTTGTAGAGCTCATTGTGCCATGAGAGTGGGAAAATTCCAATTATAAAAATGGTGAAAACTACCAGTATCAGGAGGGCGACGTTCCAAGAAGTTACAGATATTTTCAATAATAATCTATTCATAGCGAAAGGTGATTGGTAAAGGAATTATAAATGTAATGGCACAATTGAATGATTTGCATTTAGTCGATATCGTTTTGGATTTGCTTGATAGCCGCATTGAATGCGATTTCAATATTTTTTGACAACGTCGGTATTTCCGCCTCTTCTTTTTCTAATGAGGCTAAATGCTCAAGTTTTTCGCATAATGCAGCACTTTGGTTGAGCTTAAGATATTTAAACGATGTTTTAAAAGTGTGCGCTTGGGTTCGAAGTTGATCCCAGTTTTTGTCCAATAACGCTTGCTTCAAGTTCGTTAAGTTTGCGTTACCTTGATTAATGAATGTCATTAAGAGTGTGGCCAATTGATCCTGATCACCTCCAATCATTTCCATGAGTAACTCGGTGGAATATTCTTCTGTAATTTCTACTTCTTCCACTTCTTTTTCGATCAATTCATCTTCCTCAATGGCAGATGGAAAAAGAAATTTCCTTAATTTTTTTTCAATGGTTAATTGTCTGAAAGGTTTTGAAATATAATCGTTCATGCCAACCCGATAACACTCCTCTATTTTTTCTTTCAAAGCTTCTCCCGTTAGGGCGATAATTGGTTTCTCCCATTTCAGGCTATTTCTAATCATTGATGTCGCTTCAATTCCATCCATAATCGGCATGCGAATATCCATAAATACCAAATCGATTTTGTCTCCAAGTTCTGTAATAGTTTCAATGGCTTCAAATCCATTTTCTGCAATCAGTACTTCGCCTCCCCAATCAGTTATTATTTTCTTTCCAATTTCTTGATTAAGTGGATTATCTTCCACAAAAAGAATGGTTTTCCCAAGAAGAAGAATCTTGTTTTCAACGGGTGTTTGGGGCTCTTTTATTGTTAATTTGGATGTACCATTTTTAACTAAAATAGTAAAGCTAACTTCTGTGCCAAAATATTTTTTGCTTTGGATAGTAATTTCTCCCTGCATTAATTCAACAAGCTGTTTTGCTATCGACAAACCAAGTCCGGGACCAGTTTTTTTATAACCATGTTCAGGATGTCCGCTCATGTGCGCATTAAAAAGGGCATCAATATCTTGTTGGTCAATCCCGGAGCCTGTATCCTTCAATGAAAAGCTTAATATGTGACCTTCAACATTGGACTCCAGAAGTGTACAGTTCAAAGAAATAGAGCCGTTGTTTGTGAATTTAAGTGAATTATCCAATAAGTTAAAAAGGATTTGGTTTATCCTAAGGCGATCGGCAAAGATGTATTCAGGGACATGCTTGTCAATGTCAAAGTTGAGTTCAATGTTTTTTAGCGATGCACGTGATCGCAAAGGACTAACAAGCTTGCATATTTCATCCTGAAGATTGTAGTTTGAAAAATCCAGCATGAGTTGGTTAGCTTCTATTTTTGACAAATCGAGCACATTATCGATTAAATCGAGTAATGAATCTGCCGATAGCATCAGGTCTTGAAGGATTTGATTTTGTTTTTCATCCAGTGTAGTCTTTGATAATATTTCAGCGTTACCAATGATTGCACTCATGGGATTTCTGATTTCATGACTCATGTTGGCTAAAAAACGGCTTTTCGCTTGGTTAGCAGACTCCGCATCGTGAATGGCTGTATTGAGTTTCATTTCCAGCTCTTTTTGCGCGGTGATATCCGTAGCAATAATCATAATTAATTCAATTCCAGTTGAATCAGATACTGGAACAAACCTGGAGAGAGTCCATGTATTGTCAATTCCAATAATTTCTCTACTAACAGTTTCATTGCTTTGAAGAATCCGATTGATGCAATAACGGTATTCTTCAATATGATGTTCTGGGACGATCTGGAAAATGGACTTACCGAGTATTTGATCCCTTTTAGTACTGCTCTTGGTATTCTGAAAATGAATAATTCCATCTGGTTTAACCACCAAGATGCAATCAGGTGAATTCTCGATTAATATACGCCATCTTTTTTCAGCTTCAATCAGCGCTTTTTCTGTTTTTTTTCGTGAGCTAACATCGCGCATAGTGCCCACTGTTTTTAGTGGGTTTCCATGGTTGTCGAAAACAATTTTAATAGAAAAGGAACAAGCTACCGGTTGACCTTCTTTGTTTATTAAGGTTACCTCGTAATCAGTAAGTTGACCTTTGTTTTTTGTTAGCTCCTCCACAAGAGATAAATGGTCTTGCTCTGCATTTTTGTAAAAATCCTTCATTTTTCGACCAATTAATTCCATCCGGTCGTAACCTGAAAAAATCTTAATTGATGGCGTTATCTCTATAATGGTTCCTGTTTGAAAATCTACTTCTGCGTAAGCATCAATTATGGAGTTGAAAATGTGTTGGTATTTTTCGCGATTGCTTTCTTGATCATTACCCTCTGGAAGATCAGGTTGTGAATAAACCTTTGTCATTCCTGTTTTCTGGTTCAAAAACGCATTGTGCGATAAGCATCCTTCAATAGAAGTGGAAAATCTTCGCATTAATATAAGCAAATCGTTTATTTCCTTTTTAGCGAAGTCAGCCCATTTTGAATCATGAATCTTAATGAAACCCAGATCCCCCAACCTCAAAAATAGTAGGGTGCCGTCTGTGTCATGGTGGAGATCGCTAAGCGCATTAAAATGTTGACTTTTGGTGTCGATGAAACAGTAGTCTCTAATTTTCAACTCTTCAATAATAGGGTGACTAACAGAAATCGTTGATGAAATTTCCTTATTCGGAATGTAAGAATAAATGAGGCCAAATTCATCTAATGAAACTTCAGGATTTTCATAAAGAGATTTTTTAATCCATACGTCCGCACTAGTGAAGTTTCTTATTGCCATTAGTGCGGTAACGAAACGTGTGATATTCTCTGATAAATCAAGACTTTGTCCAATAGATAAAGACAGAGTATACAAGTCGTTCAAATATTTTTGTTCAGGGGAGTTGGCAGAAGTATTCATTAACATATTATTCTGTAGTTTAGCAATGACATAGAAAACTCAAGTTGGCCTTGTCAATATTAGATGGTTTCATCACAGAGTCAGCCTCAAATGATTTCGATTCTTTTAAAGAGTAAATATATCCCTTTTTTAGGAATCGGAAAAGCCAGCCGATATTTTTTATTATCAGCAATTTTACTTATTTTTGTTATGATATAGCATACTTTTTAAAACGCTAAGGTATATAGTATGGACAGTTTTATTGATTTGACAATTCAAATTGTTAAGAATGATTACTTTCAATTGATTCTTACCTTTCTTTTCGGAACATTTATTTCAGTAAAACTCATTCCTGTCATTATTGAATATTCCAAAAAACTCAACCTGGTTGACAAACCAAATGAACGCAAAGTTCATGTCAATCCCATCCCTAATTTAGGGGGAATCGCCATCTTTTTAGGATTTCTGCTTTCCACACTTGGGTGGATGATGGCCTATGCCGGAGCTGGGGGAGTGAATTTTGAAATAATTTTGATTATTTACGGATTGATTGTGCTTTTTGTAATGGGAATGGTCGACGATCAAATCGACATGAAGGCTAGTCATAAGTTTTTGATACAAATTGCAGTTGCAGTGGTGATTGCAGCCGCAGGACTACGCATTGAGAGCTTTAATGGAATTTTCTTTATTTGGGAATTAAACATCGTGGTTCAGTACCTTTTTACCATTTTATTGGTTGTCGGTCTTACCAACGCCTTTAATCTTATCGATGGCATCGATGGCCTGGCTGGAGGTCTGGCCTTAATTAATGCTACCGTTATCGGACTGGCTCTATATAATCCAAATGAATTACTTACCTCTCTGATTGCCTTTGGATTAGCTGGTTCACTTTACGGATTTTTGATATTTAATTTTAATCCTGCTAAAATATTCATGGGCGATACAGGTTCATTGGTTATTGGTTATATGATGGCTGTTTTAGGCATTTTTCTGCTAAACAGAGGCAAAGTTGATGCCTCTATTCGTGTAGACACAGCCGCTGATACCACTATCTTGGTAGTTGGCATTTTGGTTTTGCCAGTTTATGATACCATTAGGGTGTTTTCACGCCGCATTCTCAGTGGAAATTCTCCGTTTAAACCTGACAAAACACATGCCCATCACTTGCTTATTCAGTCTGGTTTTAATCATAAAAAATCTGCCCTGTTATTGTATGTTGCCAATATCATGATTATTGGAGTGGCTTATTTTTATTACAAGCTATTCGATGAGTCCTTCGAACTTTTGAGTTCTTTACGTGATATCATGGGGATAGGTGGTCTGGTATCTGAGGAAAACCGAATAAATTATAGTTTGTGGACTTCCTTCGCAATTATAAACTTGTTTTTTATTGCGGCACTTTTTTACGATTTTAGACGGATTTATGTGCTAACAAGATTACTATTCATGAGGAAGAAAGAAAAACAAATTCTTCATGACAATGTACTTTTAGATGATGATTAACAATTAAATTACATATTTATGAGTGAAAAAGCCAAATTGATTTTCTTGGTTGAGGACAATGAAATGTTTTCTCAAACGGTAAAAATAGGAGTTGCTAAACGAACAGGATTTGAGGTGGTTACCTTTGGAACAGGAGAAAAAATGTTTGAATATCTCGAAGAAGAAAAAAGTGTGCCCGATATTATTGTACTAGATTATATCCTCAACAGTGTTGATGCCAGTGCAAAAAATGGCGGTGAAATACTTGAGCTGCTCCGTACCAAATATAAAGGAAATGTCGCCAATGCACCTGTCATTATGTTGTCTGCTTCAACCGACGTCAAAGATGCAGTGGATTTACTCAAAAAAGGAGCAAAAGACTATATACTAAAAGATGCGGCGTTTCTTGACAATCTTGTCAAATCTCTGGAAAATATCATTGAATTAAAAGCACTCAGAGCAGAAATGAGTCTGTATAAAAATGAAGCCCAGTCACTTAAAAAAAGATTATGGCTAACGGTTGCTGTTGTGGTAGTATTTGTGATAGTTGTAGGCTCTTATTTTGTCTGGTTCAAGGGCTGACAGCTCACTCTCCATATTTCAAATTGAGCCCTTCGTATGCTTGGTAAATCTCGGCCACTTCGTCTATGGATAAATCGTTAAATAGCTTTTCAAGAAAGTATAGTCTGGCAAATCCAGATTGAAGGGGCAGGAAATTGCTTAAAACGTTGGCATTACCTGTTCGAATCACAAAGTTCAGTGGTTTTTTTATGTCAAGGTACTCATGAAAATTACCCTGATGATTTGATTTTTCGATGGCATCCTGAATTTCATGCAAAGGATGATACGCAATACACAAATTGATTATGCCCTTATTATAGTCGATGGTCTCCGTTTCAATTTTCCTAATGCTTGTTAATAATCTGTCTGTTAATGATTTGCGATAACCAACAATGTTGATCCTAACTTGTAAGAAATGAGCCAAAGCTAAAAAATCCGTTTTTAGACTTGCCTCAACTACCCCACAAAACGCATCCTTCTCTTTATTGCTACGTTTAAAATTTTCAATTGAAGCCACGTAAATACTCAGGGTATCAACATTTTTTGAAAAAAAGAAAACGGCCATCCTTTGCAATATTTCACGGCTTCTATCATACGCCTTAGCAAGGGTTGAATGATGCGCTTTTGCCCAACGTCTGCCGCCATCAGGAATAATACCAATATGCAATGGACTATTTTGGTTGGGATAAAGCTCCAAGGTGTTAAATATCATTGAATTAAGCTTTTAGATTGAGTTCGCAAAGCGAAATGTTAAATATAGTATGAACGGATTTTCATGATTTCTGTACTGATGACATAGGCTTTTTGATCTATTGGTTCAAAGTTGAATCTTTTTCCTGATAATTCGATGATAAAGGATTTCCCTGATATTACTTTTTGGATAACACCCTCGTAGTTTTGCTGATGATTGAATCGTTGGATTTGTTCAAGAAGGCTAATAATTTCATCGCTGTTTGTCCTCAGATACTGATTGTCATAATTGGCCCTCATGGGAATATAGTGCGGGCGAATATTTCGCTTTAACGATTCGAAAACCATTTGATATATAACTCCATAACTTGAAGCATGAATGGGGATGGAGTTTAAATAGTCGAGACTAAAGGCCCTAAAGCCGCAACTTATGTCTGGTAAAAAAATATGATAAACTGACTGCGTTAGCAGGGAGGCAAAAAAATTGGAGGATATTTTCTCCACAGGGATTAAATCTAGTTCTGAAAAACGATTTCCTATGATGATTTGGCTTTTGTCGATTGAGTCAACAAAGACAGATATTAATTTTGCATCATGTTGTCCATCAGAATCTAAGGTGATGATGTGGGTGTAGCGATGTTTGATTCCGTATTGGATAAAGGTTTTGTAAACTGCACTCAGTCCTAAGTTTTGACTGTGTTGAACAACCTGAATATCATAGTTTGAAACCAAATTTTTGGTATTGTCGGTACTACCATCATCCACCACCAGCACATCCAATGAATAGTTTGCCAGCGATGCCAAAACTCTGGAAATGTTTGCCCCTTCATTAAAGGCTGGAAGCGCAATGAGAATCTTCTTTTTCAAGAGTTATTTATTAATGAATTGGGTAATTTTTCTGAGATTTTTAAAAACCAAGGTGAAAATGTTTCCAAATTCGTTCCGTTGGATGGCATCCCAATCTTCCGATGATTTTTTAATAATGTTTTTCAAACTTCGGTTACTGGCACCACCCACCCGCATTTTAACCATCACCTCAGGTAAATACTGGGTACTTATTTTATACTTTCCTAAAAACCTAAGCATGGAGTCGTAATCGGCAGCAATACCCATTTCAATGTTGAAGCCACCGTATTTTTCGTAAACCCACTTTTTGATGTACAAAGTAGGGTGGGGGGGCATCCATCCCAATTTAAGTTGTTTCAGACTAAAATCACCGGATTTCCAATAACGCAATACTTTGGTGGTGTCTTCCTTGTAAACGTATTGTAAATCACCGTATATAGAATCGGTATCCTTGATTTTAAATTTTTCGACCACGTGTGCGATCACATCCTGATGGGCAAATAAATCATCTGAATGCATAAAGCCGATGATGTCGCCGGTAGCCATATTAATTCCTTTGTTGAGCGCATCGTATATGCCTTTGTCGGGTTCGCTAACGAATTTACTGATTTTGTTTCCAAAGGATTTTACCACCTCCACAGTATTGTCCTTCGATTTTCCATCTACGATAATGTACTCTATGTTAGGGTAAGATTGTGAAACTACAGAGTTAATGGCGTCTGCAATGGATTTTCCACTGTTGTATGCGATGGTAATGATTGAAACTTTCATTTGATGTGTTTTTATCATTCGATGATTCTGTCTTTTACTTTAATTGCCGGATTTCCTTGATAAATGGCGTATTCATCCAGGTTTTTGGTAGCTACTGAGTTGACTGCCAATACTGAATGAGACCGGCAAATGATGCCTGGTGCTACTACAGCATGCGCTCCAACCCAAGCACCATCTTCTAGTACAATGGGTTTTACCATTAAATCAAACCCCGGTGTTTTGAAATTATGATTTCCACACAATAGCATGGCTCCTTGCGAAATGCAGCAGTGTTTTCCAATGGTGACTTGATCGAGGTTGTCGATCCATGCATTTTCACCGATCCAACTGTAATCTCCAATCGCAAGTTTCCATGGATATTTGATGTTTACTGCAGGTTTGATGTTTACGCCTTTTCCAATTTTGGCACCAAATGCCCTCAGTAGGCCAACTTTTACCGAACTGATGGGATTGAAAGGATTTAGAAAAAATATAATATTGGTAAAATACCAAAGTGTCTGCTTCACTTTTCCCGCATTCACTGTAAAATTCCCAGTGGTATAAATAGAAAGATCGGTAGTTTTATTCATAGTTAAATAGCTGATCGTTTTGAAGTTTAATGGTTTCATCGTGAATAAAATCGTTGGCAAATGAAAGCGAGTTTTTCGATAAGTTGTCAAATTCAGGTTGCTTCATTTGAGCTAACGCCATTATTTTTTTTGCAAATAATTTCTTGTTATTAAGTGAGAGTTCCCATCCAATTCCCCTGGTATTCAAATCTTTCCATGGTGTTTGGTCGCTGATCAACACTGGAGTAGCGGCCATAAAACTTTCAAGAATGGTATGACCGAAATTTTCGCCTGTGGTAGGTAAAAACATGAGGTGTTGTTGTTGAAGCATGCCCAAAACTTCATCTCCAGGCAAACTCCCCATGTAATTAACAGTTACATTGGGTGGTATACTTTTGATAACTTCTTGACATTGTTTCCAATATTCTTCTTCATAAACAGGGCCGTACATGTTGTAGGTAATCTCACCTTCAGTACAATGCAACAAACACTCCAATCCGTAAAGGGTGTTTTTTTCGGGAGCAATCCGTGCCACCGTAGCCATAGTTAATAATCCGGCTTCTTTTTTTCTGGGTTTCCATTCGTCGAGTACCATGTTCATGGGCATTTCTTCAGCCACAATTATCTTGGCCGAATTACCGATGGCCTTACGTACATCCTGAGCTTCAGCTCGGTTGGCAGCATGAAAAAATACATTGTTGTAAAATCCAAGTATTTTTGTTAATCTGGCAAAGAGTTTCTTTTTTTTGCTTTTTACCGAAAAGGCATGTGCACCCAACATGCCATGAGCTGCAATAACAATTTTTTTGGCTTTGAACTTTTTGGCCCATCGGATGGGCATAATGGAAAACCATAAGGAATAAATGCCATGTATGTATACCGAATCAAATTCCGTTTCCGAAACCAACTTATTCAAAAAACCATAATTGATGTTGTCAGCAGAAGCGTAGAAGACTTCTATGTTGTCACCAATCTTGTTCCATTGATTACTTACCACATTATTGTAAGGAACCGTTTCCATGTAATCTGTATCACGGGTAATGATTTTAAACCGATAATCCTGATTAAAATGTGAAACCTGATTGGCGAAAGCTTTCAAAGTTCCACCGGCACGGTAACCAGGTAAATACCAGTCGATAAAGGAAAGTACAGTTTTCATGGTTTTTTTATTTTGTTGATTCGTTAATCATGCGTTCGTACAAATCAGCATATTTTTTGCCAATGTAGGTTGGCGAAAAACGCTTAACATTTTCAAAACCTTTGGCGATCAATTCTTTTCTGAATTCTGGTTGACCAATGATTTTCTGAATAGCATCCCTGATTTCTTCCGTTTTCTCCGGGTCAACAATGAGTGCACCTTGTCCAGCTACTTCGGGCATGCTGGTCCTGTTCGATGTAATTATCGGTCGACCTATGGCATTGGCCTCAATTATAGGCAATCCAAATCCTTCATACAACGATACAAACGAAACCAGATCAGCTTCATGATAACGCTGAATGACTTCTTTATAAGGGAGGTTGAAATAGTTGTCGTATGTAATACCATGTATGCCTAGCAATTCCAAATGATGAGGGCGTAGATGTCCTAAAATAGTTAACTTAACTGGCAACCCCTCAATGGCTTTGATGAGCCGTTCTAAATTTTTATTGTGAGCGGTACCAATGTGCAGGATATTGGGTTTTACGTCATTGAAGTCCTTTGGCGATGGTACGATGACAGGTGAAATACAGTTGTGTATGACCAGTACCCGTGCAGGATCAATGTGAATGATTTTCAATAGTTCTTGCTTGGTAAATTCCGAAATTACAGTAATGTACTTTACTTGTTTGGCTGGCATGGTAAACCAAAAAAACTTGATTATTTTGCGTGCCATTCCTGATAAGCGCTTCAACACTTCCAAATCGTGAATGGTGAGTACAGTCTTGTTTTTTTTCATGAAAAGCGCCACAAAGTGGATGTCTCCTGTAATGTGGTTTATATCGCCTTGTTGTTTAACAACCTCCAAACAACTTTGAAATCTTTTAAGAAAACCTTTACTTTCGTGTTTTAGGTAATAGTTCTGAGGTTGAATGTTTTTGGGTAATCCTGATTGGATAAATCCAAATAATTCTTCAATGCTAAAATAATCGGTAAATGGCTTTCTAAAAAAATAGACAACATTTATTATTTTCTTCATGATACTACATATTAATTTTTAACACCCGATTCATTCCCCAAAATACTAGGTAAATGACTAAAGCTGATTTGGTTAGATAATTAAAAATCGTGGCAAAATCTGTTTCAGCCTTGATGACATCAAAGAACAACATCGGGACAAAAAGAATAAGTATAGGGTGGTTCTTGGCTATTTTTAATACCGTGATAATTATCCAATTATAAAATAATCCGATAATAAGAAGGAAGACGATTCCACCAATGACACCATAGTTGGCGAAACCCTCGCCCATGAGTGAGATATCCATACTCGTGGTTTCCGGAAGTGGTGTACCCGTAAACCGTTCAAAATTTGCTCTGCCGCCAGCCATGGCTTTACCAGGAGCCAATACCCTGGGTAAGAGTCCGGCATAGATGGCTGTTTCAATGGTTTCTCCTCTGACAAATGGATAATTCTGTGGCATGTTACCCATGATGCGAGCGATAATCCATCCTTGGTTTAACCTTGCTCCCATGTTTTCCAGCGTACTTGATCCAAATATTGTGGATGGATCAGAGATACGCTTCATAATGATTTGTTTATATATTTCTGAATTGCTCTCGCTGGTTTCTGCAAACCAGGTGGCTTTTCGGTATTCTTCTTTAGTAGACTGAATAAGTAATATGACAACAAACCCAAATGCAATCATTGATACTTTGGCCCACATGGGGATTTTAACTACAATGGAGATCACCAAAAAAGAAAACAGCAGCCAATTCATTAATTCGCCAAACATGCCTTGGAGCACCGATCCCATGATGACTGTTCCCAACAAACCTGAAAACAAAATCCATTTGAATTTGGAATTGCCAAACAAAATCATGTAAACCCCTACAAACTGCAGACTGGCGAGGAGTTTAAATAAAAATCCCAAACTTCCGGGAACATATGGGCTTAGAATACTAGTTGCCAGTCCTCCAGCAGCAATAATATATCCTACATAGGGGTGCTCTATCAAGTATTCTTTAACCCTTTCAATTTCCTCCAATCCCACAGTCCTTTCTTCTGACAAGGGAAAATACATCCCAATAACAAGCGCCATGCATCCCGGAACTACAAAATTCATATAGGTTTCTTCCGATACATCCATCCAATACAACTCATCATAGGGTAGTATATTATAGGCCAAAATGGGGCCAACAATCCACTGTAAAATTGAAAGGAAAGCGATTAAATCACGTACTTCAATTTTTTGACCAATATCCTGGACAAATTTGATAAACACCAACAAAAATAAAGCGGCTCCAATGGCCGAAACAAAATACAATCCAGTAAACAAATTCAAATAGGTGAATAGCAGCAAAGCCAGTGCAATGATTCCTATATTTTTGTTTGACAGAAACATGTTTACTATGCGATTTATTTTTGGTTATTTAAGGTGATTTTCAAGACTTTTTACAATTTCGGTAAACGACCATTTTTGGATCAACAGCTTCGATTGATCGCCCATTTGCTGAACTATTTCTCTATCTCCCATTTTGTTCAATGCCTCCACGCATTCCACAAGGTTACCTGACGGAAATACATAGCCATTGACTCCATTTTTTACCAAATCTGCATTGCAGCCAGCTTTGGTGCTCACCAAAACGGCTTTACCACAGGCCATGGCTTCATTTACGACCAGTCCCCAGGTCTCACCAGGTCCTTGCGAGGGAAGTGTAAGTATATCAGCCATGTGATAAAGAGCTGGAATCTCGCTCTGGTTTTGAAAAGGTAAAAAATGAATATTCTCCATCGAAGCGGATACACTTCTCATTTCATCTTCAAGATGGCCATTGCCAACAAATACAAATTGATATTTTGTGGAATTCAGTTTTTTAGCTGACTCGATCAAGATAAGAGGATTTTTTTTAGACTCAAACTTACCTACAAACAATACCACAATTTGATCATCAGAAATCTTCAGTTTTTTACGCCAGTCTTTGGCAATCTGTCTGAAATGCCCATCCTCATCTCCAAACCTCAGGTTGTCAATGGCGTGGGGAGCAAAAAACAGGTTTTCTTCTTTTAATCCATGTGCAAGGAAATAAGCTTTGTTGTTTTTGCCCACATAAAATGCATAATCGGTATTCCGGTATATCCACTTTAAGTAAATCCTTCGTGCCCATTGTTTCCATCCACCAGTTTCATCAATCAAAGTGGAATCGCCCCTGAAATAAACCGGTATACGTCCTTTGAAATATTTCATGACCTGATGGTGGGCTTTGTAATTCCACCCGAAAACTAGAATTGCCTCTGCACCCCAAGTTTCAATGGCTTTAGTAAGTCCTGGACAATCAATACCTTTTCTGTGATGTGGACCAGGATCAGTAGAAATATTCTCAACAAATTCGTAGTTGTATCCATCTAATAGAGGAATATCCCATTGAATGGTCTTTCCAAAATCTTTATCGAACAAAGTCTCTTTGCTTTGGCTCCATGTGTAAAATACCTTGGGCTCTATTAGCCCAGATTGGTTTAACAACGCAAACATGGGTGCGTTGTATTGGATGGGATGCGAACTTATGATGGCCAATTTTTTTCGTGTCATGATGTTACGATTTTGTTAAACATCTCCACTTGTTTTCTCGTGGCTTCTCGTGCCGAATAGGGCTCAAAGGCTTCCCAATCGGTTGAAGGAGTAAAGGGTATTTTAGCTAAATAAGTCGTCATTACCTCGGCTACTTTTGCACCCAACACTTCAGGACTATCCTCATTAACGAATGTAACACAAGTGCCCGCCTGGGTCTTGTTTAGAACATCAACCACACTACTCGATTCGTTGAAAACAGCAATCATGGGTTTATGTGCTAAAATATAGGGGTAGAGTTTTGAAGCTGTGTAGTTGGTGTCGGTGGAGCCCGGAATAATGAGGATGTCGGCATCTTTAAGCACTTTCATGGCCTCAAAATAGGGAAGTCGGTTGGTAATTTCAACTACATATTCCTGAACATCATGCTTTTCGGCGATGGGTAGAATGGTTTTAAGGCCTTTACCATCAGCGGCATAGGATGTTCCTACAAAAAACATTCTTATTTTATCGAATAAGGCTTTATTTTCTTTGAGTCCTTGCTTTAGTCCGGCAAAAATTCCTCCAAGTGCCAAATTCATGTCGTGACCGCCTCTTCCTATATAAGCCAAGTTGATGTGGTTGTCGCTTGTAGCGAACAGGCTGTTCTTCAGGTCAATTTTTTCGAGTACTTCAAAATCGACGGAAGCACCACCAAATGGGATAACGGCGCAACGATCGGCTTTGATGTTGGGATATCTCTCCATCAATGTTTTGGGATATCCGGGAGATACGGAAATGATACCATCCACATGTTTCATGGTTCTGGCCTCCAGATATTTATCCATGTTGTAGGCCATGAAGAATTTGGGCGGACGTTCGCTTTTTGGTTTGTCCAGATAAAAATCGTTTCGCCAGGGATCTTGCATGTCGATAATAAATGGAATCCCAAATTTCTTTTTCCAGTATCGACCTAAGGTCATGACGGGAAAGGCAGTGGTACTAAAGTAAATAAGATCGTATTTATTCTTTTTAATAAGCAGGTTTCCTTGTTTTTTATAATACCACCACGAACGGTATCCAATATTACCCAGACCGAGTTTTCGTGTATTTTTAGCATCAAAGGCTTTGATGTGTATAATGTCGCTGTCTTCTGGCATGGTTTTCAGCAGAATGGGGTCTTCACTCATCTCGATGAATTCGGGGTAAACTGCTAAAACAGTAGCTTCCCAGCCCATTTGTTTAAAAAAAGGAAGGCTTTGACGAACCCTATGCATGTCGGCAGCATTGATGGGTGGAAAATTGGGAGATATGATCAGTACTTTCTTCATGAGGAAACATTTTTAATAGAATCTGAAATCCATTGGGTCAGCCAGGTTTCTTGTTTTTCCCAACAGAATTTTTCTTCAGCAACTTTCAGTGCAGAAGTTTTGGCTTTCTTTAGTATTTCAGGGTTATTTATCAGGTTGTTAAGTGCCTGAGCAAACTGTTCTTTGTTGTCATTTTCATACAAGAACACCGAATCCGGAGCTTCAATGGCAACTTCTTTTTGTCCGGAAGTATTGGACGCTACTACGGCGATTCCTGCCAACAGGTACTGTAAAATCTTATTGGTAATGGTAAGGTCACGACTGGGAGGAGTGCTTTTTTCGGTAGCCAGACCAATGTCGTGTTCAGCAATGCGTGAAAGCAATTCCAAATGGGGTACTAAGGCATGAAAGTGGAGTTCATGTCCTAAATGTGATGGAAAAATTTGGTGTAAATCGTCTTTAAATGCCTGACTTACATTTCCACGCAAGTGAAGCTCTACGGGGTGATTTAACAGGTTAAGCGACTCAACAATAAACTCCAGGCCTCGGCCAGGACCTACGGTTTGCGAATACCAGTGAATGGAAGGTTTGTCGCGGTTTTTTCGATCTCTTAATTCCCCGTCCATGTAGTTGCGTTCGGCCCAAGGAAATACATTGTGCAATACTTTGGGAGCTTTCGATTGGGCGAATTCAGCAAAATCGTTGGCCATGCTCACCGAAGTAGTGTAGCTTAAAACGCTGTTATTCAATGCGTATTTTTCATATTTTTCCAATAGTCTGATGGGCCTGGTTTTGTTGGCCTCAGGCAATAAATCATGCGAATACCAATCTTCAAAATCGAATGCAACCCGGTAACCTCTTTGGATGAGTTTGCAGCCAATTACCGTGCTCATTTCCTGATGGCAAGTGTATAAATCAGCATTTTCATGGATAGCGGCCTTAAGGTTGGTCCGGTAATCGTAGCCCAACGCATGAATATTCTCCCAATTCAACCGACCGATAAGCTCTCCTGCGATTCTTCTTTCCAGACGGTTTTTAAGGCGATACCAACGGGATGATTGCCCAGGAATCATGTTGATGATGCCTTTGTATTTAATTTTATTGGTGTCAATGAGTTTCAAATCCTCTTCCAACAAATCAGCAAAGGTAAACGTGGTTAGTATGGTCACGTCAAAGCCTGCTTTGGCCAATGAATTGGCTTCTTTTACTACCCTTGGGTTGCGGCACAGGTGACTTTGAGTAAGGATGCATATTTTTTTCGCCATGGTTATTGTTTCAGTTGATGAATAAATTGGCGCAAACGTTTGGCTGTTTTCCAACCAAAAATATTCTTGGTACTTTCGATAATCTGTCCACCCATAACAGGCAAAACAGGTTTTTTTCCGGTTTCCCGGATGCGTTGTTCGCATTTTTGCGAGATGTCACTGAATCCGGGGAATGCGTTGATGGCAATTTCCAGATAGAGTGTCGAAAGTGCCTGTTTAAACTGGTCAGATTGTGTTTGTTTTGCGATATAGCCTGATTTTAATTCCAAAGCCAACAACGCACTTTCCAGATTTTCTCTTTTATTGGCTTTCGCCGATATGTTAGCGCCTGAAAAAAATCTGCGGTAGTAATTTGTTCCTCCGGTAGTTCTGATTCCTTTGGATGCCAGTACTGCCCGTGCAAAGTATTCTCCATCCTGATCCAAAAGCAGGTTCTCGTTCCAGGGACCTATCTGGTCACATATGGATTTTGGAGTAAGCCAGGCACTGGTTTGCACCATCCACCTCTCTCCGTAGCCACCGTAAAGCCTGACCAGGAAATCCACGGGATCATCATTGTCAAAAATCCAAAAAGATTCTTCACGGGGTTTCATTTTTAAATAGTCGTCTCCATCCATGAAATGAACGGTGGGACTGACCGCTAGGTAGTCGTTACTTCCCTGTAAAACTTCCATTTGTGCCTTCAATTTGTCGTAGCTCAGCACGTCATCAGCATCCAAAAATTGAATGTATTGTCCTGAACTAGCTGCTAACCCTTTGTTTCGGGCTACGCAAGCCCCTGCATTTTTTTGGGTGAGCACTTTGATTCTATCCGACTCAAATTCTCTGGCAACAGCCACTGTATTGTCTGAAGATCCATCATCGTAAACAAAAGCTTCCACATGAGGCCAGGTTTGATTGGCCACTGACTCCAATGTTTCGCCGATGAATTTTTCGGCATTGTAGGCCGGAATGACCACCGATATTTTGGCATCTTTCCAACTCATGGTTTTTTCTTTAACAGTGATTTGGCCGGAATACCTCCAACAATGTCGCCGGCTTCAACATTTTTGGTGACTACAGACCCTGCAGCCACAATGGCTCTTTTACCAATGGTAACGTCAGGTAAAATAGTAACTCGAGCCCCAACCCAGGCACCATCTTCAATAATTACTTTTCCGGTGATGACGCCCCCTTTCCATGCTGCAAAACTTTCGGTTTTGTAATCATGGTCGTGGGTGTAAATGATATCGTATGGTCCAAGTGCTACTTGTTCGCCAATAATGACATCATCACTGGTGTCGATGGTCGTAAAATCGCCTATGTTCGATCCTTTACCCATTATGAATTGTCCGTCAAATCCTGGTTCTCGGGGAAAAATCTGACAATAGCTTGAGATGGAACTTCCATCGGCCATCTGAACACCTTTGCCATTTCTAAGTACAGCATGAGATAATACGGAGCACTTCTCACCAAGGGTGATTTTCGTGTTCTCACCGGCGTGAATGTTGGCTTTTGAATGTATCTTGCTCCCTTTTCCCAATGAAATGCTGCTTCCTGTAGATAGTCCCAATTTTGACCGCTTCATTAGTTGGACACTGTTGCCAAGCGTAAGTTTTCCAGAACCCTCAACAATTATTGGGAACTCGAAGTTTACGTTTGACCCGATGTTGGCCTGCCCCAATCGAACTCCCCAATAAATAAAACGGCTAAAATCTTTAAAAAGGCCACCTAACCATTTAAATTTCAGTTTTATAATGTTGGTTATAAATGCCATAGTGTTGGTAGTTATTTGTATGAAAATGGATTTATCACATTTTAACCCCTTTGTGGGGTGCTAATCAATCAGGCTCATGACGGGCCAGTTTGATGAGGTCGACGTATGTAAAGGGTGTTTCGGCTTTCAGTTCCTTCATGATTTTTACCGAATGATTTTTGCCCACCCCTAAGATATAACGAGCTTGATTCCAGTACACTTTGTCGAGTGCCCTTTTTTTATCAGCCGGAGAAAGTGGGCAGTCGTCGCGTAATAGCATTTCTTCGGAGCACTTTACGTATTTAAAAGGAATGGTAAAATCAGTTCGGTTATTTTGCATTTCCTGTTCCTCGTGTTCGCGGTACCAAACCACACCTTGCTGCATGAGAACTACCGGAGAATTGTTGGCCAAAAGATGCCACATTTCAAAATCGCCCAGGTAGCGACGGCCTGTAAACCCACCCATTTTGTCAAAGAAATCCTTTTTTATAATTGCTGACAAAGGGGCTTTGTGGAACAATTGTTCTTGAAAATAATGTCGCTGATAGGCTTCTTCTCCGCTAAGGAGAAAAGGAAACATCTTGAATTTATCTTGCGGTAGCGATGACAGTCCCCAACCTGCTTCTGGAAAGCGTTCCATGTTTTGAACCATGATTTCCAGTCCGTTAGGATAAATCATGTCGTCGGCATCTACGTATTTCAGGTATTTACCTTTGGCCAGACTGGCTGCCATATTGCGATTGGGATAATCGCCCAGGTTTTTTTTGTTGACAATCGACTTCACTCGTGGATCTTTATTGGCGTAAGCTTGGGCGATTTCCACACTTTGGTCTTTCGATTGATCATCAACCACCAACAGCTCCCAATTTTGATAAGTGGAGGCTATTACACTTTCAATGGCTGCTGCCAGGTATTTTTCGCGGTTATAGGTGGTCATTAAAACGCTTACCAAGGGTTCTTTTGATTTATCCATGATCATTGATTTTTGGTCTGATTAACTATTTATGATTTGGCCTGGACACCTTGAGGAGGAAATCCAACATGTTTTTTCTGAGAAGCTTCCACACCGCTCAATCCTTTAAATTTAGCAGTATATCCGAAAATAAGGGCTGCTTTCCAGGTGGCTGCCACCAGGTTGAGGTTGTAAAAAAACCACCTGATTTTCTCAGAAAAATTGAGTTCTTTCATTTTAAGCAATCTGTAAAAGATTTGAGCGCTCCACACAAAAGGGTTTTTGGGGTAATTGATGTAATTGTAGAACTTGTAATTCTGATACAGCATGATGTAGCTGCGCTTGAAATAAAAGTTGAAATCCTGATGGTGATAATGATCTACACGTGCGCGATAATCGTAAACAATGGCGTATCCACCGGTCAGCGCATCCTTAGCCCAAAGAGTGTCCTCCGAAAACATGAGTTTTTTAAAAGGAAGCTTAAGTTTGGTACTTTTACGGTACATGGCATTAACGTCGTCCCAATTGCAGAAAGCGTGTTGTTCCTTTCCCGAAAGCTGTGTAAAATCCGTACTGTTTACAAATTGATAGCGAATGGGTTGTGCTTCGCTTTGCGGGCGAAACCATTGCAAAGGGTTTTTGCCCCTGTTTTCCAAAACAATTTGCTGACCACAAACACCTGCAACTTCGGGATCATCAAAATGAGTGAGCATGGTTTCGAGCCAGAATTCATCAATGGGGGTAGCATCTTGAACGGTCATAACGACAAAATCACCCTTAGCTAAAGATATCCCTAAATTACGGGTTTCGCCATGATTAAAATCCTTGGGATTCAGGTGGTGTACCTGAACATTGTATTCTTTGAGTATCTCAAGAGTCCCATCGGTGGACGCCGAATCGATAACGATCACTTCCGTTTGATCAATCAGTGTTTGCTTAAAGATAGCATCAAGACATGATCGAATGGTGTCGCTCCCGTTTTTAGTCGGGATGATGATGGAGATCAGGGGCGTTATGCGTGTGTTTTCTAGTGTCATTTGGTAACTTTTGCGGTGGATGATGACCAATATTTGAATCGCGTCTATACTTTTTAATCCGTTTTAAAATGAACCTGTTGATCAACCCTATTCGGTTGAGTCGCGACAATACCAATGCTTGGATCATTTTGGTTTTTCTGATAAAGTCCGCATCAAACAATCCGTTATTGCGTCCAAAAACAAGCACTTCCCGGGTAATTTGTTGGTGCAAAGTACGGGCTGATCCAATGGCAATACTGGCGGCCATGATGTTGAATCCCTGCATGATTTCATCATTCTTTTCGCGGATGTTCCTGAAATGATTTGTCAGGATATCAAGTCGCGTACGGAGTTTGGGAAGGGAGCTTATTTCACCCTGACTGATGCTTCCACTGATGTGCTGCCGGTAATACATATCGGGTGGTAACATGTAGTATTTTTGATAAGTCAAGTGATTTTCCAGTGCCTTCAGGTGGATGTCTACATCCTGCCAACAAGCAAGACCTTCGGTAAACCCGCCAATTTTTTTAACGGATTCAGTCCGCCAAATAGGGCCACTGGTTTGCCAAACGGCATCTAAAGATAGAAATCGGGACAAATCACTTTGTGGGGTTTCAATATTCCAAACATGCCGCACATGATTGATGTCGTTCGAAAACACCCACATGGGAAACACCCAAAAATCATTTTCCGGATGTTGGTTGATCACCTTAATCCGTTGACTTAAACAAAAGTCAGCCAGCAAATCATCTGAGTCGAGGAAGATTACAAAATCTCCTGTAGATTTATTAAGGCCAATATTGCGGCATGCCGGAGCGCCAGCAGGTTCTCTATCTCGCGAGAAGAATTGAATTCGTTTGTCTTTGGAAGCATATTCCTGACCCACAGCCAAACTATTATCGGATGAGCCATCGTCCACCACCAGAGCTTCCCAATGCGGATAGTCTTGTCGCAAGACCGAATCCAGTGTTTCGGGTAGCAAGTTTCCCCTGTTGTAGTTGGGGATAATGATGGATATTTTAGCCGATGACAAATTCATTCTAATTATCTGATAACATTAACTTTCCAGTTGAGTTTAGGATGTAAAAGTCCTTTTGGTAATCCGGATAACGAAATGCCCATTTGGTCGTATTCCAATTCAGAGATGCTAAAGCTTACGGTTTCCGTTTGCGGGATAAGCACCCGATCTTTTGGCACATCAATCAGTACACGTACATAATATTTATGGGCATTGAGAAAATTGGCAGGTATTTCGCAAACGCTTTCGTATTTTCCAGGAGAACGTGGCATACCGCGATCCCAACCCACAAAATCGCTTGAATAGAAAACTTCATCTCCTCGGGTAGTATATAGTTGCACTACCACCCGCATGCTACGGATTTCTTTAAGGACATCATAGTCGACTTTTACAAATACAGGATTTCCATTGGTCAGGATGGAATCGGTACTGTTGTTGGCATCCGTAATGCGGATACTCTTTAACAATAAGTCATCCGATTTTGACTTTTTCCCTTCTCCATAATTGGCCATGCGGGCGACCTGGTTGGTGGCATCCGACAGGTAGTGCTCAATCACATCCTCAGTTTTGCCATCCAGCTCAACGGTTCCGGCTGAAAGGAGTGCCGAGCGCGGACAAAGTCGGCGGATAGCACCCATGTCGTGACTAACAAACAATACCGTACGACCACTTTGCGAGACCTCGTTCATTTTGCCCAATGCTTTGCGCTGAAAGTCAGCGTCGCCAACTGCAAGAACCTCATCTACGATTAGTATCTCAGGTTCCAGGTGAGCGGCTACTGCAAAAGCCAACCGCACGTACATGCCGCTTGAATACCTTTTTACCGGGGTGTCGACGTACTTTTTAATCCCTGAAAAATCAACGATATCATCAAATTTGAGGGCAATGTCTCTTTTAGTCATCCCCAGAATGGCACCATTGAGGTAAATGTTTTCTTTTCCGGTAAGTTCAGGATGAAAACCTGTTCCTACTTCGAGTAAACTGGCAATGCGTCCTTTTACCTTGATTTCACCCGTGGTTGGAGCAGTAACCCGTGAAAGTAGTTTCAATAAGGTTGATTTTCCGGCTCCATTTTTACCGATAAGCCCGAGTACCTCGCCCTGCCCAACCTCTAGGTTGATGTCGCGTAACGCCCATACATACTGACTGTCGACTGAATCAAGCTTGTTAGAAGCACCAACTTTAAGAGTAGGATCTTCTTTGCCACGTATTTTAGCGATAAAACGATTGAGGTCGTGACTCAAGGTTCCGGTCCCAACAACACCCAGTCGGTATTGCTTTGATATATTTTCTAGTTTTATTATCGTATTTGACATTTTGTTCTATTTTAAAAGGTTATACATTTGGTTTTATTTCAACAGGTTATACTGTATCCATAAAGCTTTTTTCCACTTTATTAAATATCAAAACGCCTAATACCAAAACTACGATGGTAAACCCAACGCTGTAGAGTAAATGCATATAATTGACTTCGCCAACACCCAAAAGAGCCACCTTAAATGTTTCAATGATAGGAGTCATGGGATTGGCCAGGACATATATTTTATATTTCTCTGGAATCTCCGAAAGGGGATAAATGATGGGAGTAGCATACATCCACAGCGAAACCCCAAAAGTGACCAAATGAGTAAGGTCGCGGTATTTGGTGGTTAGTGAGGAGATGATAATGCCGAATCCCAATCCTAAACCAGCGATCAACAGCACGAGAAAGGGGAGGAGTAACACATTGATGTTGGGTTGAATATCTGACCCAACAATCATAAAATAAGCCATGAACATCAATAAAAATACAAATTGAATGACAAAGCTGACCAGGTTAGAAATCACTACCGAAATAGGAAGAGCCAGTCTTGGAAAATAGACTTTGCCAAATATGGATGCATTTTTAATAAACGTTTGTGAGGTGTCGTTTAAACAAGTGGCAAAGTAAGTCCATCCTACAATTCCAGACATGTAAAACAATACTTTGGGGATACCATCGGTGGGAATGCCAGCGATATTGCCAAAAACAATGGTAAACATAATGGTAGTCAGCAAGGGTTGAATTACGAACCAGATGGGGCCAAGGATGGTTTGCTTAAATTTAGACACAAAATCGCGTTTCACAAAAAGCGCAATCAAATCGCGGTAGCGCCACAATTCTGCCATATCCACATCAAAAAGGCTGCGTTTTGGCTTGATAATCATTGTCCAGGTATCTGGAAGGGTATTGGGAGTTCCCGTTTTTTCGGTAGTTTTCATCCTATAAATTTTACTTTTCTATAGATAGTTTTCTTTAAAGTCAAGGTAGGCATCTTCGATTCCATCGCGAAGACTTATTGTGGGAGTATAACCCAAAGAAGTCAGCAATGAAGTATCGAGAAGCTTCCGGGGTGTTCCGTCAGGTTTAGAGATGTCGAAGTCCAAATCCCCCTCAAACTGAACTACCTCTTTAACAAGCATAGCCAGTTCTTTAATGGAAATGTCTTTTCCCCAACCAATATTAACGAATTTCTCGCCATCGTAGGTCTCCATGAGGTGAAACAAAGCCGAAGCCAAGTCATCCACATGCATGAATTCGCGCATGGGACTACCGGTTCCCCAGATGGTTACACTGGGTTTGTTAGCTTCTTTGGCTTCATGAAATTTCCTGATCAATGCAGGTAGTACATGTGAATTTTGAGGATCGTAATTATCAGCAGGACCGTATAAATTCGTTGGCATGGCAGCGATATAATTGGTTCCATACTGTCGGTTGTAGTTTTCACACATCTTTAATCCAGCGATTTTTGCAATGGCATAGGGCTCATTGGTTGGTTCCAATATGCCCGTCAGCAAGTAGTCTTCTTTGATGGGTTGAGGAGCATTTTTTGGATAAATACAGGATGAACCCAGGAAGAGCAGCTTTTTTACCTTATTTAGGTAGGCCTGATGGATGATGTTATTTTGAATTTGTAGATTTTCGTACAAAAACTGGCCACGGTATATGTTATTGGCCACAATTCCTCCCACCTTGGCTGCCGCATCAAACACATAATCAGGCTGATACTCTTTGTAAAATGCACTTACTTCGCGCTCATCCATTAAGTTGAGTTTGAGGTAGGATACTCCATTTTCGTCGCGTGGTTGCCGGCTATTGACACTACCAATAATGTTGGTAAATCCTTTTTTGATCAGCAGCCGGATGATGGCACTACCCACCATTCCGGTTGAGCCGGCAACAAAAATTTTATCGGTTTTATTCATAGTAACTGTGTATTTTATATCCTCCGTCTCTCAGGTATTTGTCCTTTGCCATTACCTTTAAATCAGAGTCAACCATATCGTTAACTAAAGCTTCCAGGTCATATTCAGGTTCCCAGCCCAGTTTTGTCTTGGCTTTTGTAGGATCTCCAATCAACAGCTCTACCTCTGTAGGTCTGAAATAACGTGGATCTACGCGAAGCACTACACGGCCTTTCTCAACCTTGCAAGCTGGATTGGTGAC
>JBFHGX010000024.1:0-36608 GCA_041582875.1 Bacteroidales bacterium
AACGAAAACGGACCAGCCTTTGGTTTGTGGGTAGCATTACCCTCCGGCGGAAACCTTGTCCCTCTTTCGTTTATTACTTCCACCAGTGAAATGTTTTTCGAAAAAGATGCCATCAACACCTACCCAAATCCGACATCGGATATCCTGAATATCGATCTTACTTTATCGTATGACGCCGATGTTACCATTGATGTTTTCAACCTAACCGGTAGCATCGTAAAATCGGCTGATATGGGAAGAATGTCCAAATCAACCAGCACAACTTCACTCAACCTGAACGACCTGAACACCGGACTGTACTTTGTTAAAATTGCAGCTGGCAATCAAGTAGTGACCAAGAAAATTCAGGTAACTAATTAATCAACTCCACATAAACTCCAGATGCCTTAACTTCATTAATGAAGTTGAGGCATCTTACTCATTAAAAAAATATGAAAACGCTATTATTCATTACCATATTCTTTATGATAACCCCAAGCGAAGTGTTGATGCTTGATTTTGGACAAACATTTGAAAATAAGCCATGGGCGATCGTGAACGATGGCGTTATGGGAGGGAAATCGCAATCACAGGTCATTGAGCATAAGAATAGCCTGGTTTTCAGTGGCGAGATATCATTGAAAAACAACGGCGGATTTGCATCACTACAAAGTCCAAAAGAAAATCAAGACTTGTCGCAATTTACCCATGTGGCAATAAAATACAGAAGCTCCGGTCAAGATTTTGCACTCAGATTACTTAAGTACCAGGCTTTCTACCGCCCCCATTTTAAACATTATTTCAAACCAACCGACGGTGAATGGCAATTGGTAAGCATACCTCTTTCAGATTTTGAAGAATATGTATTATCTTCACCAACAGGTGCTACTATTTCAAAAACCGATCTTCAAGAAATTATTCGCTTGGGTATTATCGTAAGCAACAAAAAAGAAGGCCCGTTTTCCATTGAAATAGACTATATTAAATTTGTATAACGACTAAAAAAACCTACAACTATGTTCTCACTATTTAAGAAAACAACTCCGGAAGACCGGCTTTACAAAAAGTATGAAAAGCTGATGCAGGAATCGCACAAATTGACCACCACCAGCCGTGCTGAAAGCGAAAAGAAATATGTGGAAGCTCAAGAGGTTTTAACCGAAATTGAAAACCTCAAATCCAACTAACCATGGCTGTTTACCAATTTTATCGGGAACAAAAACTTCCGGCTACCAAAGAGGAAGTGTGGGATTTTATTTCCAGTCCGGCTAACCTCAAGGTGATTACTCCTGATTACATGGGTTTTCACATCACTACAAAACACCTGGCCACCAAAATGTACGCAGGACAAATTATCAGCTATACTGTTAAGCCTGCCCTTGGCATATCAGTAACATGGGTCACTGAAATATCCCAGGTTAAAGAAATGGAATATTTCATCGACACCCAACTGGTTGGCCCATATAAACTTTGGCACCACCAACACACCATTAAAAAAATAGACGGGGGCATTCTGATGACCGATTTGATTACCTATGCCCCTCCCATGGGCGTGCTTGGAAAAATCGCCAACAGCCTAATGATCAGTAATAAAATAAACCAAATATTTGATTACCGCGAAAAGAAACTTATTGAGATTTTTGGTGAGATGAAATAATTGATCTATCAACGAGTTAGCAATAAGCCAAGAAAGCAAATGATTTTGCATTTGACGTATATTTATTATATATTTGCACGTAAATTATAATACAATGGAAACAAAATTGACTTTACGACTAAATGACAGCGTAATAGAAAGAGCAAAGTTATATGCAAGAAGCAATAGAATCAGCTTATCAAAAATGATAGAATCATATCTTGACAGTCTGACCAAAGAGAAAAAAGATGAGGATAAAATCGCGATAACACCACTTGTAGAAAGCTTAAGTGGTGTCATCAACTTACCTTCAGACTTTGACTATAAGAAAGAATATAGTGACTACATAATAGAAAAATATAAATGAAAAAGATCTTCATTGACACAAACATTGTTATTGATCTATTATCTCGTAGAGAACCATTTTACGAAGAAGCAGCTCATCTTTTCTCACTCGCAGACAAGAAAAATATAGAATTAAGTATTTCTTCATTAACAGTGGCGAATACAAGTTATACGCTTCTAAGACAGACTAACTCAACATCTGCAAAAGAAATTTTAAGAAAACTTAGACTTATAATAAATATCTTACCACTTGACGACAAAATTATTGGAATCGCATTGAATGACAATTCATTTGACGATTTCGAAGACGGTCTTCAATATTTTACTGCCATAGAAAATAGCCAAGACCTGATCATAACAAGGAATCTGAAAGACTTCAAAAACTCCGCTTTACCAGTCATGACCGCCAGACAATTTTTAGAAATATAGCACTACACACAACGTGACAAAAAAAGCCTTGAATTACACATATTTCAAGGCTTTCTATTTTAACAGAAGCAAGACTTTCTGAACATATTTTATTTTTTCACTTTCGCCACCGGATACTTAGCAAACAAACGTCCCATGTCCTTATTGACACTTTTTTCAGAAACCTGATCACGAGCCAATCGACCTGAAGCTACGCCCTGCCAAACCTGACGTTTTTTGGAACTGTCAAGCAAATCCACAATCATGGTACCCACATTGTAATCGTGACTCATTGCTGTATAGGGATAGGTAGGCATGCCATAACCATAAGCTGCCACACCGACGCCACCACTTCCTACGCCTACACCTACAGCCACCGAGCTGTATCCTGAATATCCTGCATAGTGATTAGCATAAGCTGAGTAACTGGTTTCTTCCTGAACCAATACAAAAACGGAGACCATTAAATCAGCGCCGTTTTCCTGGTAGGTATAACCCCGCTGCTCCATTTGATCTTTGATGGCCATCAAGATGTATTTTTTTGTTTCGGGTCGAACCACCTTATCATTGGTAGGATCCCAATTGAGAAGTCCGAAAGTTTTGTATTGATCGAAATCGACATTGTGATCATATTCGCCTACAAATTTCCATGGATTACAGGAAGAAAGAAAGATTACGATCATTAGGGGTAGAATGAATTTTTTCATGCAAAAATTGTTTAAAATGATATCAATATGTCTTTAATCTATTTGTTGGCGGGTAGTTTCGACATGATTTGGGCTACATTCTTAGGTAAAACTCTATCACGTTTATCCAGGTTATTTTCCACAGGTCTGGAACCAATTCCTTGCCATACCATTTTTTTGTCCTTCATGCTAAAGACGTCAACAATTAGGGTTCCCTGCTCATAGTGATTTTCAGTTACAGTGGTTGTAGAAAAACCAGGTCCGTAGCCATAGCCATAACCGAAGCCGTTGTATCCCCAGCCGCCACCATATCCGGCCCAACCGCCATAGTGATTGGTGTAGGCATCGTAACTGGTTTTACCTTTGATGGTTATAAAAAGAGAAACAGCTAAATCGCCACCTTTTTCCTGATACACATAGCCCTTTTTCTCCATGGAAGATTGGATTGCATCAAGTATGGTTTGCTTGTCGTAGTCGTTGATTTGGAATCCGTTTTTATAGTCCCAGGGATAGAAACTGAAGGTTTTGAATTCGGTGAAATTAACCGATCGGTCGTAGTCGTATGTAACCTGAAGCGAACTGCAAGAGGCCATTACTACCAGAAGAAATAGAATAGAGAATAGTTTTTTCATGGTTAAGTTTTATGCGAAAATAGGTTTAATTTGGATAAAGCTTGTGAGGAAAAGTATTTTTATGGACTAGGAGGTGCAAATTCGAGAGAATCCAATACAACAAAACCACCAATGATCCCGCTGCCAGGTTGCAACAAACTAAAATTTTGGTTAACAGTCGACAGATCCACCGTTCAAAACAATGAACTGCTATTTTTCAGCTATAGGAAACGTAACTCTGTTGATGTCCTACGGACAAAGGGTTGAGATTTCGGTTTTATCTGTTGATGTTTAAGCCCTAAGGGCTATACTTGCGGTTTGTAAACTTCAGATTTCAGGCTCCCGGGACTACATTTCCCAACTTTTTACAATTAATAGTTTTATGGTTTCCCTAATCTGTGTTTCAACTTCACAGATTCTCATGGCATTCCATCGTACATCCCCAACCAATACCTCAGAAATAAACGGTTTGTTTTGGTTTTTTGGTCTTCCTGTCTCCTTGACTTACAGGCCTCCCCTACTCCTCCGAAAACTCTTTCAGCAACTTTCGGTAAGCACTAAAAATACGGGCACGTGAAACAAAACCCATATACTTTCCATCTTTGATGACGGGCAGATTATAATGACTGGTATCCTGAAATTTTCGGGCTACTTCTTCCATGCTTTCATCAGGATCGACAATGGTGTCGGGCATGTACATAATTTCGGAAACCAATGTGGTATCATATAATTCAGGCTGAAACATGATGGTACGGATATCGTTGATAAAAACCACGCCATAAAACACATTGTCGCTATCAATAACAGGTATTACATTGCGTTCCGATTGCGCTATCACCTTGACCAAATCACCTAAATTGGCATCCACACCTATGGTTTTGAAATTGGTTTCCAGGTGATTTTTAATGCGCATCATTTGCAGAACTGATTTGTCTTTGTGGTGGGTAAACAATTCGCCACGAGCCGCTAACCGTTTGGTATAAATGCCATGAGGCTCAAAATACATGATGGTAATATAGGAAATGGTAGCTGTAACAATCAGTGGAGTGAACAACTCATAACCTCCCGTAAATTCAGCAATTAAAAATATCCCCGTTAAGGGTGCATGCATCACACCAGCCATTACTCCGGCCATACCCACCAGGGCCATGTTTTTTTCTGGTACCGGAATGATAGGAAACAAATTCACTACCTTGGCATAAAATGCACCAAAAACTCCACCCATAAACAGAGATGGGGCAAAAACCCCACCTACACCGCCGCTTCCGTTGGTAACGGCCATCGCCACCACCTTGAAAACCATGATTAATACTAAAAAGAGTAACATCCAGTAAATACTGGCGGGATGCCCTACGACATCTACGTTCATCAATCCATCTACCTTATTGTTAATCAACTGATGCAAAAACTCATACCCTTCACCGTAGAGTGATGGCAACATGAAAATCATCCCGCCAAGGGCAACGCCACCAATTAGCACACGGGAAAAGCGGTTTTTAACTTTGCCCATCTGAAGTTCGATATACATGGAGGCCCGTAAAAAATAAAGACTAACCAAACCGGTAAGCAATCCCAATCCGGCATAATAGGGCAAATGACGAAGGTAAAACCCTTCGGTAAGGTCGAAGGAAAACAACACACCACTTCCCATTAGAAAATAAGCCACCATGGCGCCAGTTGCCGAGGAAATCAACAGTGGAATGAGCGCCCCCATGGTGAGGTCGATCATGAGCACTTCCAGAGAAAATACTACTGCGGCGATGGGTGCCTTAAAAATAGCCGCCACCGCTCCCGATGCTCCGGCTCCCACCAATATCATCATTGTTTTGCGGTTGAGGCTAAACAACTGACCAAAATACGACCCCAATGAACTTCCTGTAAGCACAATAGGAGCCTCAAGTCCTACCGAACCCCCAAAGGCCACCGTAAACGTACTACCTACCATTGAGGAATACATATTATGTTTTTTCAGCTTGCCGTTGTTACGCGAAATGGCATATAAAATGCGGCTTACGCCATGACCGATATTATCACGAACAATATAGGTGGCAAAAATAACGGTGAGCAAAATCCCAACAAATGGAAATGCCAGATACAAGTAGTTGGAAGCATCGAAGTTGAAACCGTGGGTAATGAGATCGTGGGTATAAAAAACCGTGTTTTTTAATACAACCGCAGCTAAACCACTGGCAAGTCCGATTACTAAACTTAAAACGAGCACCAACTGACGTTGACGCTGCGAACTGGAAAGAAAAACAGAGGTTATTTTGGCGCGAAAATTCATGGTGTAAAAGAAATCCTAAAAACAGCGGCAAAAGTAATCAATTATAGGCTTTAAGTGCATTCAATTGTACCGGCAGGCTAATATAGAATGATTAATCCTCTGACATATCTTTTAAGATCTCGCGATAGTGAGAGAAAACGTTTGCTCTGGAGACAAAGCCAATGTATTTACCATCGTTCAGCACCACCAGGTTATATTTTCCAGAGTGTTGAAACTTCCCGGCAACAGTTTCCATATCATCGTTGTGCTGCACCACATTGGTAGGCATAAACATCAGGCTGTGCACCGACGTAGTTTTGTATAAATCGGGTTTGAACATGATGCTCCGGATTTGATCAAGAATGATAATGCCATAAAAGTTGTTTGCGTCATCGACCACCGGAAAAATATTGCGATTTGAATTGGCTATTACTTTGATAAGTTCACCCAAATTGGCATCAGGATTAATGGTGCTGAAGTTTTTCTCGATTAGCCCCTCTATTTTCATCATGGAGAGCAAGGCACGGTCCTTGTGGTGCGTGATCAGCTCCCCACGATTTTTCAACTGAATGGTATATATCGATTTGGGCACCATTAATTTGGCCATGGCGTACGAAGTGGTGGCCACAATCATAATGGGCAAAAACATGTCGTACCCACCCGTGATTTCTGCGATGAGGAAAATGGCAGTTAAGGGTGCGTGAACGACCCCGGCAAGTAGTCCAGCCATCCCAACCAAAGCAAAACTAGCCACAGGTAATTGCACAAGACCAAAATAGTTGATGGTGCTAGCAAAGAGCAGTCCGGCCATGGTACCGATAAACAAAGTGGGCGCAAAAATCCCCCCTACCCCGCCTGCCCTAAAGGTAAGTGAAGTAGCCACAACCTTGAACATCGTAATACCAAAGAGCAATACCAGGCCCAACAAAGCCTGATCGTGGTAATCGTAAAAAATACTGTTATCGAAAACAAAGTTCAGGTTACCCGACAAGCCTTCGTTAATGGCCTCATAACCTTCCCCATAAAGGGATGGAAGTAAAAACACCAATCCGCCCAAAGCGCCCGCACCGACCAAAAACCTGACAAACCAGTGGTTTATCTTTTTAAAGAGGACACCGGTATACACATAGGTTTTAATGAAATATACAGAAATCAAAGAGGTAAATAATCCAAAACCAAAATAATACAGGGTTTGCCCCAGTTCGAATTTATGATTGATAACAAAGGGATAAAGCACATCCTGACCTAAGAACAAGTAAGAAGTAAGTGCCGCAATTATGGAAGACAACAACAAAGGCACCATCATGGTCATGGTCATATCAAAAAGAATGACTTCCAATGCAAATACAATAGCAGCAATGGGTGCTTTAAAAATGGCCGACATGGCTGCTGCTGCTGCAAAGCCCAGGATGGCCACAATTTCTTTGTAGTTCAGCCGGAAAGTCTTACCTATCATGGAACCCCATGCAGCCCCTGTAACTACTGTCGGGCCTTCTAAACCTACCGATCCCCCAAAACCAACGGTAAGTGCACTGGTGATGATAGACGAGAACGTATTGTGACGACGGATGATTCCCTGCTCTTTTGAGATGGCATACAACACATTAGGAATACCATCACGTACAGGTTTTCGCAAGATGTACTTCACAAAAATAACGGTAGCTAAAATACCGATGGCGGGATACACCACATAAAGCACGTTGCCATAATCCTCAGAAAAACCACCAATGAGTAGATTTCGAATGAAAAACACAAGGTTTTTCATCAATACAGCAATTAACCCTACAATGAACCCGGTGAGAATACTCAAAATATTCATGAGGCGCGTTCGGGGCATGCGCTGAAGCTGCAATAAAAAACGGTTTCTGAGGTGCAATTTGGTCATCGGCGGCAAATGTACATAATCAGTTGGTTAGCTTCCATGCATTAAAAGAAATTTAAAGCCATTTTAAATACTGTTTAAATCGCTTTAAATCAACCAATAATAAATCAAAATTAAGTCAAAAGAAAATTAGCGCGCTTTAAATGTAATTTCATCCATAAGCGATTGTACCACATATTCCATTGAATTGAGTTCGAGCGCTACCAGATTTCCATAACCACTGCGGTTATCATAGTACACACCATTATCGAGGTCGATGAACTTATAGCCCGATTGTTTAATACTCATATCGATAAATTCAAGGTTTACCGGCACATGACCATGGATGACTTTTCGGTTTCTGATTTTGGATTTATCAACCTGAAAATCGCGTATCCATATCATACTCCGTGTATCAGAAAAAGGATCTTCCTCTTTGAAGTTTAATCCGGCATGTACAATTACAAAATCATCGGTAAGTGCATAATATTCAAGTTTGCGCATCCAATCGATGTATTTTTCAGGAATATCACGTGGTGAATCAGCTTCGAAGCTTTCGAGGGCTTCCTTGCCCCCATATGTTTCCCACTCTTTTTGGATTTTAGTTTTAGAGCGGATGCCCAAAAAACCCTTGTTTTTTTTATCCTCGTCATAGGCACGAACACAATAATCTTCGTGATTTCCCATGAGGAGTTTCATCTTGCAGCCTTTTTCCTGCATGGCCATCAGGTAATCGATAACCCCTTTTGAATCGGGGCCGCGATCGATATAATCGCCCAGAAAAAACAGCTCATCCCCGATATCAGGTTTGATCTGTTGTTCCATAAGAAACTTCAGCGTGCGTACACAACCGTGTATATCGGGAATGATCCATTTTTTTGACATGAGCTATTCTTTTTAGATTGGCTCAAAACTAATAAAATTAGTCTTGATACCGACCTGTCAGGTAATAAGTTTAGGGCAATTATTTCCCTTTGGCCTGGTTAGCCACCTGATCCATCAACTTTTTAATTTCTTCAGGATCGCCCAGGAAATAGTCTTTTTGGAGGTTCATGTTGTCGTCGAATTCGAAAACATAAGGGATTCCGGTAGGAATATTAAACTCAAGAATTTCCTCACGACTCATGTTCTTCAATTTCATTACGAGAGCTCTCAGGCTATTGCCATGTGCTGCAATCAAAAGATCGTTTTTCTCTTTTAAGGCAGGTTGTAGTTCTGTTTCCCAATAGGGTACCAATCGTTCGATAACTTCTTTTAGCGATTCGGTCATGGGCAATTCTGCAGCAGTCAGGCTCTCATATCTTGCCGAGAAACGTGGATTGCGTTCATCATCAGCAGTTAATGGTTGTGGAGGAGTATCAAAGCTTCGACGCCACAGTTGAACCATTTCGGGACCGTATTGTTTGGCAGTTTCTACTTTATTCATTCCTTGTAACGCCCCATAATGCTTTTCGTTTAAACGCCAGCTTTTCTTTTCTTCGATCCACATCAAATCCATTTCTTCGAGAATCAGCCAAAGGGTTTTAATGGCCCTCGACTGGTATGAAGTATAGGCCAAACGGAAGTCGTAACCTGCTTCTTTAAGCACTTTTCCTGCTTTTTTAGCTTCTCCTATTCCTTGTTCCGACAAGGTAACATCGGTCCAGCCGGTGAATCTATTTTCTTTGTTCCAGACACTTTGTCCGTGGCGTACAAGCACTAAACGTTTCATTTTTAAGTCTTTTATGATTTAACAATACAGAAACAAAAATAGTAAAATACAGCTGGCATTGCGCAGACAATTGTATTTTTGCCCCATGCAAGTTACACCACCCTTCATTCTGCGCACTTTGATGCCGGGCTTAACCTGGAAGGTTAACACCACCGAAAAAGTGATTTATGTGACTTTTGACGATGGACCACATCCCGAAATTACCCCCCGAGTACTCGACATACTTGATCAATTTCAGGCCAAGGCAACCTTTTTTTGCGTGGGTGAAAATGTAAAGAAATACCCGGATACTTACCAGGAAATCCTGCGTCGAGGACACCAGACCGGCAACCATTCGCACAACCATTTAAAGGGCTGGATGACTGGCAACAAGGATTATTTTAATAACATCAAGCAGGCAGCAGAACTGATCGACAGCAAGCTTTTTCGCCCCCCTTACGGGAAGATTACTCCCGGGCAATCAAGGCACCTGAAAAAGCAATTTCAAATTGTGATGTGGTCGGTAATCTCCTATGACTTTGATGCTGGCATCAGTCCTGAACAATGCCTGAAGAATGTGGTAAATAACAGCCACCCGGGAACGATTGCGGTTTTCCACGACAGTGAAAAATCGGCCAAAAATATGTTGTACGCCTTACCCCGCTATCTGGAAACCATGAAAACAATAGGATACATATTTCGCTCGTTAGAGAATAATACCAAATAAACTGTGCATGGCTTTATTTTGCATCTTTGTACCTCAAACGAACTTTTGAATGCTTAAACGAATATTTTTCTTCATTGGAGTCATTTGGATAGCAGTAACCCTCTATCGTTGTGCACATCCTGTAATGCCATCGGGCGGACCAAAGGACATCACACCACCCACCATCATTTCGTCGGTACCACCCAATGGAAGTGCGAATTTTACCGGTAGAAAAATCGTGTTGAACACTGACGAATACCCGGTTTTGGAGAACATCATGCAGGAAGCTTTAATTTCGCCTCCCATGAAAGAATTCCCCGACTTTACCACCCGAAGGAAATCCATTCAAATCAAGTTCAACGAGGAACTTCGCGCCAACACCACCTATTCGGTGTACTTTGGTAACGCAATTGTTGACCTGACAGAGGGCAACCCTCTGCACAATTATTCGTTTATTTTCTCCACCGGAACGTATGTAGATTCACTGAGTTTGTATGGCGTGGTACAAAATGCCCGGAACCTACTGCCCGAAGAACAAGTTTATGTGATGCTTTACAGAGATGATAACGACACCATTCCTTCGGATAGCCTCCCCTATTTGGTTGAACCTTACTATGTAAGTAAAACAGATGCCTCAGGTAAGTTTTCGTTAAACGGACTCGCCAACCTTTCGTATAAGATTTTTGCACTGAAAGATCAAAATAGCAATTTTATTTTCGACCAACCCGGGGAGGAGATTGCGTTCCTCGATTCGCTGGTTCACCCTTATTTTGATAAAAATGTGCTTCAAGAAAAGGCACTCCCTGAGATAGACACCCTCCCAGAGGATTTCCAAGTAGACACACTTCAGGCCCGACTCGACTCCTTGTATCAGGATTCGGTATTTAATGCCAAATATGCGGGATTGAGTTTGATGATGTTTGCTCAGTACGATAGTACCCAACGGCTGCTCAAAGCCGAGTTGCTTCGCCGGAACACCCTGCAATTTTCGTTTGCACAACCTGCCCGGGATGTTGACCTCATCCCCATGAACTTTAACCCCGACACACTTTGGTATCTCGAAAAGTTTTCGGCCAACCACGACACCATCACCTGGTATATGAAAACTCTGCCCATTGACACCCTCGAAATGTTTGTTTTCAACGGTTTGGACACCTTGGGCCAACTAAGCTTAAGACTTGATCCTGATAAAACAACCGGCAGAGCGCGTCAGAACAAGAAAAAGGATGCCGCCAAAGAATATCTGGAATGGAAATCCAACATTAAATCGGGCAACCTGATTCTGACCAAAAAGCCTGAAATCACTTTTGCTCAACCGATGGTAACCAACCATACTGACTCAGCTTTTTTGATTGCCGGAACGGATACCATTGCCAACCCGACGTTTGTTTTTAAAGATAGCTTGCACCAAACCATTCAATTCCCCATTGACATCGTGGAAGAAACGCGGTACAAAATTTATTATCCTGATTCTTCATTCATTGATTGGAATGGTTTTTTCAATTCAGAAATTTCGGTTTCGTTTACGCCGAAACCGCTGAAAGATTACGGCATTTTCACCATCAACTTACAACCTGATCATGAGCAACCGTATATATTGCAGATGATTAACGACAAAGAGACCGTTTTTAAACAAGTTGAATTCACCAGCGACACCAATGTGGTACTGGAATTTCTGACACCCGGAAAATACTTGTTTAAAGTTATCTTCGATGACAATGGAAATCATCAATGGGATCCGGGTCATTACAACACCAAACTTCAACCTGAGCGAGTGATATACTTAGGCAAGGAAATCACCATACGGGCCAATTGGGAAGTAGAAGAAACGTGGAGCTGGTAAATTGGCTTTGTAATGTGAGTGGTATTTACCTTTGGGAAAATTTAAGAACATCAAGTTGCCAATTGCGATGGAATATCGAATGTCGATTAACGAATAATGAATAATGAAGTTGGAGTAGTGCGCCGATTCGCCCTTCTCCCTTCTAAAATCGATGTTCGGTGTTCAATATTCCAAATTCAACACATTACTGATATTCAAATTTTTATAAAAAGTTGTCATTGGTACAGAATGAAGTGATAACGATATGACGAGGGGCATTACAAATGCCCAGAGATAGAGCATCCTCGTTACCGCTACGCTCAAACTCGGACGAACACAACAAACACATTTACAGATTATTGATTAGTATATTAATTAATGTGGACGCATGGCAACAAAATAATAGGCATACCCATCCTGCGACCGAACCAGGCTATAAAAAGCATCCTCCTTTTTTTCTGTAAAAGCATAAAAAACATCTGTATCAACTTCGTCAACAACATCCATGGCAGGATAAGTATAGGTAATAAAATGACCATAGTCAGATTCAATCGAATAAATTGTATCACCCGATTCACTGAATGTAAAATCACGAAACTGGTGGTTGTTGGATAACGTTCCTACCATCGAAATTGACTCACCTGTGCTATAAACCCTACTAGTGGTTCTTAAGGGAATAAAATAAGAGCCATTTGGAGAAAAAGATAATGGGTAACCGTTAAAATTGTATTGGTTCGGCGAAACTGCAGGACCAAAGCCATTAATCTGGCCATCAACAGAATAATATAGGTATTTAAATTTACCATTGTAGTCATCCGACTCTACAACAAGTTTATTACTAATCGGAACACGGTTTATCAAATACCGATACGAACCATCCCAACCAATTGAATCAATAATTTTCTGTTGCCCAAGTGAGTAGGAATAGATATTATATGAATTGTAATCTTCTGCAACGCTGGCGAATATCAAATCAGGCGATACAACAGCCACAGACTTTACTTCATTGGGGAAATTGACAGTTTTCGTTAAAGTTAAATCTTCTCCATCCAGTATATAAACCCTCATATCAGAACCGAGAAAAATAGTAGCTTCATTATTTGAATAGGTAATATCATGATAATATCCAATGTCTGCAATTGCTCGTGAGGCGATAACATTTTTGTTTGCATAGTCATATAAAACGACTTTGTCAGAATAAAAAACATAGACGTAATCTTTGTATTGATGCAATACCATATCTTCGGGATAGTAATCGAAACTATTTCCAAAATATCCTTTTTCGAATGACTCCACATTGCTCGAAGGAAGAATCGAATAATCAGTAGTGGTAACTTTTACGCGATACTCACAATATGAACTGTTATGTATGGGAACTAAAACTGTAGTATCCCACTCACCTTCAATTGTCTTAATTACGGACTCGTATGAATTACCATCATCGGAATATTCCTTTAAATATATTTTGTAATTCGAAAAATTATTTCCCACATAGTAAGACCAGGTTAACCTTAAATCAAAAGACTCTACCACCAAAGGATACAAAATAATTGAAGATGGCCCATCTGTTTGAACTCGAATAGTTTTCATGCAGTCAATTCCATCCTCACCTACGGTTGTGAGGGTGAAGTCATGTGTTCCCACGCTCAAATTACGGAGTGTTATGCTACTAGACAGATCATTATTAATTATTGAAGCGCCGACTTCACCATCTAAATCACTCTTCCAAACAATATTGTGGCCAGGAACCCCATTAAGTACATTCAACACAAAGCTTACTGGGTCTTTTTGGCTGAAAACATAGGTGTTGCTTGAACTAGCTTCAGGCGACACAACCATTATTTGGGGATAGAAATCAGGAAAATGTCCATATTCAACATTAATTTCTGCCTCATTACCTGAGTTAACTTCCACTTGAATTGATTTTTTGCCTGAACCATAGTTATCGTATACCGCATATACATCATATACTCCGGTTGGTATATTGGTGAATGTAACCATGCCATAGCTATCTGTGTATAAGGTTTCTGTTGCCGGAACAGTAAACACTATGGCATCTTCCAAAGGATATCCGTTGTAACCAAATACCTCTACAAATAAGCTGGAAGAGGTGTCTTCTGTGGCCTTTTTGCAAGAAATAAATACCAATGCCATGGCGAAAGAAAATAATACTAGCTTTTTCATTTGATTTTTAAGTTGTTAGATTTTCTAAAAAAAAGAGGGTAGCACGAAATAAGCCTGCTATTAATTTATTGCTGTTTATTTAAAAGTCATCATGTTTCTCGCTATCCAATCTGTTTCATTTATGAAGCTAAAGTACAACACATTGCCGAGATATTCAAATTCACCAATAATTTTCATAAAAATAGGGGATCAATTATCCTGAACATCTTTTTCACAGGTTATCAAAACTTGAAATATCGGCACGAATCAGATCACTGTTTAGCGTCTAAAACGTTGAAAACAGGCCATTAGCCTACCCCCAATTATCTGGATTTTGATGAAATACTGTCACCAGATATTCATACAATTCAGGGTGTTTTTGATGAAATATATGTGGATTATTAAAAAATGATTCACTTACCACCGCCAAAAATTCAGCGTTGTTGGTCAAGCCATAAGGATTGATATCTGAGCGACCTTTTTCGATGGTACTCATCTCATTTTTAATGATCTGCATCCATGGCAAAGCATATTGATGATCCATCAGGGCTTCAGGAATTCCGTCGACGATTCCATCAGCACGATCGAGGATGTGCACAAACTCATGGATTCCCACATTTTGTCGTTTTGCGGTTCCATCAAACCCTTGGAGGAGATCAGGTTTTGACAAGACGACCGTATGTTTCAGAAAATTATCGCCAACCATCCCCAGTATATTTTTGGTTTCCCCTTCCTCCCCTTCTGTTTGAAAAGATTCGTTAAAGGCATTGGGGTAAATCAATACTTCGTGTATGCTAGGATATTCAAAAAGCGGGAAAGCAAAAGTAGGAATGATGGCACTTGCGGCCACGAGCAATCTGACATGGTCATCAACTTCCGTATCAACCCCTTCAATCCGTTTTTCTGAGATAAACATCTGCACCCTTTGCTCGAACAGTATTTTATCGTCCAACGCAAGCTTTTTGTAATACTGCACCCGTTGTTCCAGGTAAAGTCTCCAGGCTTCGGGAAACTTTTTTTCAAGTATTTTTAGTCGGCGGTAATATGCCCGATGATACCGGAGATGAAAGAGCAACAATAGTATCCAGGTAAACAAACAAAACACCAGCGGACTCACCGAGTTAATTGTCCAGGCAATGGTTGAATACCCTGCAAATACCAAAACGCTCCAGAGGCCAATGCGTAACTGACCTTTCTTGGTTTTCTGGATATAATAAAGTCGTAAATCTGTCATGGGATTACATCAGAAATTGGGCATCAGGGACAAGGGCCGTTTTCGCAACAGGGACCGACATGACATTCAAAAAAAGTAGCCACCATATTGGCAAAGGTCAGGAAAACTATCAAGTAGAAAACCACTTTTTCAAAGGTAAGCGGTTGACGTTTGGTGTTTTTTTTCTCTTCTTTAAAAAGAAACATAAATACCACTGACCCCAGCATACTGGCCACGTAAATCACCACTGCCCACGAATACAAATGCATACCCATTACGGCCGTTCCATATCCGGTAGGCTCTCCGGCTACCGGACAGATATGCAATAAAATCTGACGGATGGAGAAACTCGCTCCGATTAAAGCCGAAAGAATAACGATTCCAAAATGCTCTTTTCTAAAGCCGAAATAGGTGTTTAGCGTTAAACCCATGATGACTCCCAGCATCCCCATGCGTTGCAGTAAGCATAGCGGACAAGGGTTTTCACCCAATCCGAACTGAAAGTAGAAAGCACCAATCAACACGGTTGAAACCATCAACATGGCGGCACTGTTTGCGATATAGAGTCCGTTTTTGTTCATGGCTAGAAGTTTAGGTTTAGTGAGGAAGTGGTGTGATAGAAAAACATCATGATGCTAAGCACCGTGCTTAGACTGAAAAAGATGTAGGCCCATTTTTTGTTTTGTTTCCAAACAAAAACAAAGGTAATGAAGTACGAGAGGAATATAAATGCCATATAGATTGTTGTTTAGTATAAAACAAATTTAATTGAATTTATGAAAAGCCCACACTTAACGTGAAACAATTGTGAAAAATGAGCAGGTGGATGATATGGAAAGTGCGTAAGCTCGATTCCCTGTACACAGCCTGCCCGTCAGACTCGTGCCATAATAGGCAAGGAAGACCAGCATGATTCGGTCTGAAAAAATGAAGCATGCCATCCTCGTTACCGCTTCACTTAAACGAGTATGGAGGTTTAAAAGGCCTGTGAGAGACGTCTCATTTATTGCGATTATCCCCCCAAATATCACCAGACTTTTTGAGCAAGCCTTATTTTATGAGTGTAAACCCTACTTTAGCACGAATATCAGTTGATGAGGCACCAATGAGTGCTTCAAATTTCCCGGGCTCGGCAACCCACTCATGAAGTTTATCATCAAAATAACATAAAGCCGTTTTGTCGATCGTAAATTTTATTGTTTTTTCTTCCCCGGCAGACAGTTTAACCTTTGAAAAAGCTTTCAATTCCTTTACCGGTCTGGGCAATGATGATTTTTTATCTGCAATATAAAGCTGCACTATTTCACTACCAGCTCTATCGCCAATGTTTTTAAGCTTTACAGAAACAACAAATTTATCATCCTCTTCAATTTTCTTTTTATCAATTGACAGATCACTATATTCGAATTCGGTATAACTTAAGCCATGACCAAAACCAAATAATGGCTCAATTTTTTTAGTATCATGCCAGCGATAGCCAACAAATATTCCCTCATTATAAGTTACTTGTCCGTCTTTCCCAGGAAATTCCCCCATTGCATGTGCTGCGTTGTCTTCGAGTTTTACAGGAAAAGTAAAGGGCAATTTTCCTGATGGGTTCACATCGCCAAAGAGTACTGAAGCAATAGCATTTCCTGCTTCAGAACCCAGGTACCATCCTTGAATAATCGCAGGAACTTCTTCTACCCAGGGCATAGCAACAGCATTACCTGAAATATTGACAACTATCAGGTTTTTATTGGCTATTGCCAAAGCCGTGATTAATTCATCCTGATTATAAGGTAATTCTATACCTTTTCGATCAGCATCTTCACAATCCTGATGCGCACTTTTATTCAATCCTCCAACAAAAACAACGTAATCTGATTTTTTGGCAAGTGTTACAGCTTCTTCAAAAAGTTCCTCAGCAGAATTAGAAACCCTTAAATCCTGACCTGTGACAACACCATTATAATTACTACTTGCATCGCCAAGATAACCTCTGGCATAAGTAACCTCAGCTTTTGGCCCAATCCTGTTTTTTATGCCTTCCAACACAGATATTTCGTATTTGGCTTTTAACGAAGAACTCCCCCCTCCAACAGTCATCATTTTAATTGCATTCTCTCCTATCACTGCAATTTTCATGGTTTCATCCGGATTTATTGGTAAAACCTCATCATTATTTTGAAGTAAAACTATTCCTTCTTCAGCAATCCTACGACTTGCCAGAGCATGTTCTTCAGAAGCGAAAGAACCCCAACTTTTTTCGCTATTCATGGATGTTTTAAAAACTAGCCGGAGTATATTTCTGACTTTTTGATCTAGTTCTTCGGTACCAACTTCTCCTGACTTGATCAGCTCAAGATATGGTTTAGCTAAATAGTAGTTGTCATAACTATTACTTGCTCCACGTGATAATCCATCAGTCCAAGTTCCAAATTCCAGATCAAGTCCATTAAAAATGGCTTCACGGGTGTCGTGGGCACCACCCCAATCAGCAATTACTACGCCATCAAACCCCCATTCATCACGTAAAATATCTTTTAACAGGTATTGATTATGACACGCATGTTGCCCTTTATATAAATTATATGCACCCATAACAGACCAGGTTTCACCCTCAATAACTGCTGCTTTAAAAGCCGGTAAATAGATTTCATACAAAGCCCTATCGTTGAGATTTACATTTGTAGTATGGCGATTTGTCTCCTGGTTATTCAGGGCAAAATGCTTAACACATGCTGCAACTCCGTTTTCCTGCACGCCTTTTATATATGGAACAACCATTTTAGAAGCCAGAAAAGGATCTTCTCCCATGTATTCAAAGTTTCTGCCGTTTAAAGGTGTACGGTAGATATTTACCCCTGGCCCCAACAAAACATCCTTATCCCTGTAACGTGCTTCCTCACCAATTGACCTGCCATATAGCAAAGACATATCCTCGTTCCATGTAGCTGCAAGGCATGTTAAAGCTGGAAATACGGTGCAAGAATCATTCGTCCAGGCTGCCTGTTCCCATTCATCCCATAATACTTCAGGACGAATACCATGTGGACCATCAGTCATCCATAATTCCGGAATACCAAGACGTGGAACACCTGGGGAACTAAATTTGGATTGCGCATGAATCATTGCTATTTTTTCTTCGAGGGTCATCCGACCGAGTGCATCTTCTACACGCTGTTCGGTTGTTTGACTCTCATCTAAGTAAAGCAGAACTTCATTTTGACCATTGGCAGAAAACGACATAGCCAGGATTAGGGGAAGAGACAAAAAAAATCCCTTCGCTAAATTCCAATTAAATTTTATGAGTTTTTGTAAATAGAACTTTTTCATTTCGTCAGATTTTTTCGGTGTCGGATAAATTGTCATCCACAAAACCACATATTAGTTTGGCAAGCATTTTTGCTTCTTCGTAGGACAGGAATAATTGACATTCACTTTCCCCTGTGTTTGACTCGTGTATTTGTATGACAACACAATCCTGATCTTCGTTTGGCATTATACGAACGAGCTGATCATCCGTACAAATACTTCTTTCATTCCAAACTTTTTCCATTATCGAAAGGAATTAAGTTTATTGAATAAACGAATAAGACTTCTGCTAAAAAATGCGTTGTTACGCTTTTTCATAAACTGAATTGTTAATGGTAAATTTGCAGGATTCGATCATTGAGCTGCTAAAATTATTCTCACAAAATGAGTTAAAATTCATTGGGATTCATAGCGCATGTAGCAAAAAAGTGGATGCCTTAGACACACGACATCACACAATTAGCTGTTTTACTGGATAATATGCAGAAATTGTATTGCAGAAAAAGTGGATGCATTTTAGTTATTTTCTGACTGCATCTATTCTCATTACTTCATTTTCGAAGTTTTCACGTTCACCTTTGGCCTTGTTTTTAACCTTAACGCGATAATTATAAATCGTATTAACAGAATAACGAAGCAACTTTGCAATTTGCGAACTTTCATTTATTCCTAATCTGATAAGTGCAAAAATCCTCAATTCTGTATTTAAGCGCTCCTCGGTTTTAAGTATTATTTGTTTCTCATCCGATAATAACTGATTAAAATCAGTTAAAAAATTAGGAAATATATGCAGAAATGCCTTATCAAAATTTTCATAAAACGCTTTAATTTCAGCATCCATGAGTTTCTTTGATTTGGTTTCGACAAACAATTCTTCTATCTTTTTATTGACCAACTGTTTGTTTACTTTTTTACTAAACTGGTCTAGTTTGTATATATAATCGGAGCAAATGGTTAAAAAATTACCAATGTAATGCTCTTTAAGATGATTTGATTCTGATAATTCATCATTAGTGAATTGAAGTTTATCGTTGGTGTCAGCCAGATCCTTATTAAGCTCTTTTAACTGTTTGTTTACTTTAAAGAGCTCATTCTTTTTCTTCCTGACTTCAGCAACCTGCCTCAGGATAAGAAATAAGGAAACAATTAATGCCATCAATAAAAAGCCACTTATAAGCAGAAGGACACCCAATCGGTTTTGTTGTTTTTCGATTTTAAACTGATAAGCGTCTTGAATGATAGGAAGAATTTCGGATAGTAGCTTAAATCTCAATTCCGATTTAAAGAAAACTGCATCATCGTAGGAAAATTTGATAAATTTATTCGCTCTGTCAACATCTCCTTTTCTGTGTAAGAGTAATGCCAGTTCTGTTAAAGACGCATTGTCTTTATTGGAACCCATTATATCTGAGATTGCTGAAAGACAAAAGTATTTCATTTCTTCTTCTTCATTTTTCTCAAGCCGGTACAATAGCGAACGTTCGTAGGTGATTTGAGAATATACCCTGCTCCCCATTTCTGATAATTCCAACCGATGGGTATTAATTTCAAGGCTTTTTAAAAAATTTCCTTCATCCCGGTATTTCTTTTCCAGAATGGCCAAATAATCCTCAGATTGCGGATCTAAATACGGGATGATGGAATCAGTAAAGGCTTTAACTTTATTGCTGTATTTTTGATCGAAATCGGTAAATGGAGAATGAAAACTAATTTCGCTATAGCCTTTAATCAGAGCCTTAAAGTACTTGATTTTCAATTGTATTGAGAGACCATTTTGATCTATATCACTTAAAATATCATAAGCTTCAAAATATTTTCCTGATGATGCCATTAAATCAGCCATGGATATACTCAATTCGCGACTCTTCTCTTGATTTTGAATCTCTTGTGCCAGCTGAATATTTATCAGTAAATAAGAAACAGCAGAGTCAAAAGTATATTTGGAATACTCATCGATAAGCTGATTATTGATAAAAAACTTCTGATCGCGACTAATACCTTCCTTTTTAAAAAGCTTTTTTAATTCTAAAATCCTTTTTTCTTTTTGAGCATCATATTCTGATCTTTTCTCCATGGTACTTTCGAGCAAACAGATAAGGGTGTCAACCGGAACAGCTGCTTGCAGAAAACCTGAAATGAAAAGAAATACCAGCAAAAAAAATATTCGCATATGATGCTCGAGATTATTACCAAAAATAGAAAAAAATACCAATTAGAAAAAACTTTAGCTCATTATCACCTTTTACACTGTGCGGCTATAAAGCGTGTATAAGGTTAGTAGAAAACATCACAAGTTTTCTTAAAATCCTTGAATGGGATTGATAAAACCAAACCCAGTCATTCTTAGTGCATATTTTTCTACTCTACATCAATCCAATCTTGTATCCGGAGGAAGGGAGAGCGGACAATCCGATTCTGAATTTTTTGAAAGAAATGTCCATAATGCACTACACGGACAGACGTGGATGGGGATAAGGGGCTGAAATTGAACAGGTTCACAAATTTGTGCCAGCAGATTAAACCACTTTGCCAATGAAGGTTATTTCGACAGGCGCATTCGAAGGTAAGGAAGCAACTCCAATGGCAACTCTGGTTCCAATGCAATTTGGCCCCAGGTTTTCTATCAATACTTCGGATGCATAATCTGCAATTTTAGCGTGGGCAGTAAAGTTTTCTTCAGTATTCAGAAAGACGCTAAGTTGAAGTATTAAAGATATGCTCTCGCCTTTGTTTAAACAAGACTGTGCAGCAGTCAGCGCGTTAGAAGTGGCCAACCGTACGGCATCTCTGTGGGACTCTATTGGATCGTCAACTCTAATTTTTCCGGAATAAAGAAGCTTTCCGGCTTTGCGGGGCGTCATTCCTGAGGTATATATCAATTCCTCATGCCTGACAGCAGGTAAATACTTTCCTTGCGGAATGGGTTGTTCTATCATCTTGCTCATATGCTATAGATTTCTGCCATTTTTACAATTCGTTTTGCTGCATCCACTGCGGCATTGTGGTCCTGAGAAAAATTCAGTCGGATGCTGTTATTACAGGTTGGGTCAAATTCTGTTCCCGGAGTTACTATGACGTTCGCCTGATAACGAAGCAAGCGCACAAAAGTATGCAAGTCGATTTTTAGCTTTGGGAGTTGCGGAAACAAGTAGCTTCCAGCCTGGGGAGTGGCTGTTTTAAGGTTGACCGAATTGAACACTTTCAGCAACTCATCTCTTATCGCTTCATGTTCACGAATACGATTCTCTAACCATCCGGTAGGTTCGTGAAACCATGTATCAAGAACTGCCTGATTGTATCCTGCTGCACGCAGAGAAACGATTGCCTGCAGCCGCTCCATCCTTTCAATCAGCATGGAAGTGCCAAAGGCAACACCAAGACGAAATCCGCTGAGTGATTCAGTTTTTGAAGGTCCAATAATTGTGATGAGATTCTTTGGAAGAACATCACAAGAACAAAGATGTGTATATTCTACACCACTATAAAGCATTCTCGAATATAGTTCATCAACAATTAATGTTACATTGTATTTGGTTGCAAGCGTTGCAATTTTAGTAATTGTGGATCTCGAATATACAATACCGGTTGGATTGTTAGGTGTTGAAAAAACAAAAACATTTGTTCCGCCTTTAAATGCATCTTCAAGTTGATTAAGATCAATGCCGTTATCGGATTGAGTTTCCTTGTAATGCATGGCAATGGGCACCACTTCACCACCAAAGAAAAGGACAAGCTTGCGGTTTGCAAAATAGTCGGGAGTAACTACAGCAACCTTAGTTCCTTGTGTAACACTTGCACCTAAAGCCAAAAACAAAGCACCCTGAGTTCCGGGAGCAATAATCAATTCACTATCTGCTAAGATTGGTCTGCCTGTAAATTTACCAAGACGATCAGCCAAGCTTTTTCGGATGCTGGCCGAGCCACGATATTCAGTGTACGCTTGGGTTGCTCCCTTGCTAAAACCATCTCTCCAAGCCATATCAGAACCGGGCGTTGGAGGAAAAGCATCCACATCTCCGTGTGAGAAATCGACAAGAGCCCCATCAAGTTTATCACCAATCATAATTGAATTTATATCACTTATATTTTGCCTAACTTCCTGACCAGGTGCATTGTCGGCTTCTAGTGATTTAAATTTTTCATCAAGTGTTATCATGTTGAATTTAAGTTAAAATGCGTTACTTAGGTTATCTGGTTTATCTTGAGGCCCAACATATTGAGACTAAATTTTCCCATAGGGAAAGGATCAGGGTATAAAAATTATTACTTCGATAATTCTTATACCCATATTTGCCTCTTGACGGAAACCTAAAACAAAAAATTAATACAGTTTCATAGACAACCCTATTTTTTTTCCTTCAGACAAAAATAGTTTACGAAAATAATACTCTCCCCTATTACTTATTTCCTAATCAATAATTTTTCTGAAACAATATGGTCTCCCATAAGTATTTGCATGAAATAAATTCCCGGACCTAAATCGGTTACGTTCAGAACCACCGATTGGCCTTTTGTAGGTTCCTGCAATACAACCTGACCGATCTGGTTAAAGAGCCAGACCTTATGGATATTTTCAGTACTTTCGATCACCACCTGACCCTTGGCAGGATTAGGATAGACCAAGATCTCACCATACACAGACAAGTTTTCCTCAGTGTTGGTGTGCAAGTCGATGTTAACGTTATCGATAAACAAGTTATTTCCGGCAATGCGAACCGACTCAAACATAATTTTCACATCTGATTTCCCTGTCCACGCAGAAATATCAGACTCAAAGCAAGAACTACCATACCCATTTCCACACCAGTCGTCTTCAACAGTTGGAATAAACTCATAATCAATTAACGGATGTGTTGCAAAGCTACCATTGCCATCGTCAGCCAGCTCCAGAATTCGTGTCCACGTATCACCACAATCATCAGAAATTAGCACGATAAGAGAATCGCTGTAAGTAGGGTTTTGCCATAAGGCATAGGCATGATCGAAGGTTAGTGTTGCCAGCGTTGTGCCTGATAAATCAATGGGAGGACTAACAAGTTGGTCACGTTTGAAAACAGATGGGTAATTAAACAAGTTAATGCCTGCAGCTTTACTCCCTCCATCTCCGGAAACAGCAAATATATTCCAGGTTACCCCATCATTATCCGGATTTATAATCGTCCAGCCCAACTGCTCGCAACTTCCTGACTCAAAGTCTTCAAAATAGGGTAATGATTTCCCTCCTACCCTAATATAACTTTCAATAACCTGCGAAGAAGACCCGTTTGCATTTGTCGCTGTTAAACCAACAGTATAGGCTCCTGAATCGTAGAATTGCACCTCAGGATTTTGATCTGATGCACTGGTACCATTCACAAATTCAAATGTTTCCGGAGTTATTTCCCAAAGCCAGCTTTCAGGACAAACCATTGAGAAGTCCATTAGTTGGACCACTTCCCCTGTACATACTAAAGTATCACTTGCCAGGAAACTAACTTGAGGATCGCTTATCGTGCTAACATGTATTAAACTCTCTTTAACCATTACATCACTACCCCAGGAGTTAGACGTAGTTAATGTTACGCTATGAAAACCTTCTTCGGTAAAAATGATGCCAGAAGGATTTTGATCTGTGCTCGAAGCGGGAGTACCTCCTTCAAAATTCCATTCCCATTGATCAACTTCACAAACTGACAAATCGTAAAAATCGACACTACACCCTTCAGTAATCAAGGTATCACTAGCCTCAAATTGAGCAATAGGTTCTTTATCAAAATACACATCAAAGGAAATGGTTTCGCCCACTGTCCCGATATTAGAAATCTGCAGTCCACCTGGTTGTCCATTTTGCAAAAACGAGGAAGGGTTGGTGCCCTCATTAATTTCTGTTCGTCCATAGTCAGCTCCATACATGGCACTATTTAAATTCCCATTGGTGCTTGTTGTTCCATTGGGTCGGTAAAGATATACTTCATCAGGAGGCCCATCACTATTGCCATCACCACTCAACCGCTGATCAATACGATATACAAGCAGTCCTGAACCGGGAATACCTCCCTCAAAAACACCCTCTTTTACCCGGTATTCCAGCACAAAATATTCGTTAACACTGTTGGGCGAGGCTATTTTATAAGCACTGTTTTCTGATTCAGTTAAAGGATTCAGCGAATAAGTACCACATTCTGTTATTACAGGAATATCATCAATCCATCCCCCATACCTGAATTTCATATAAGCACCCATTGATTGCGGAGGGTTGTTATTTTCTCCCATCACGTCCCAGGGCCCAACAGGCGTATATGGTCCTGTTGAATAATGATATAAATCTGTGGCACTAAGCGAATGAAACATTTCGTGGGACAGAGTGCCATTTCCATTTTCATTTAAACGTTCTTCCAATTGAAAATTATAGTCCCAAACCTGTTTTCCATTTACATATGCATCTTCCGAATAAAGCACCCATCTATGTGGCCACAACAATGTTGACCATGCAGTGGTACCTCCCCTTATATTAAAAACAACATTATCTACGTAGCCATCATCGTCGTAGTCAATATTTAAATCCGAAGGCACCTCGGTGGCGATAAAATCAATGGCCCTTTTCAATAATTTGTGTTCCCTTTCTGTTTTTTGTGATGATTGATATCCATTTGGATTGGTTGGGGAATAGGGCATATAGTAACTTCTTTCGTAAATATCCTGATAAGAAATGACTGTAGAATTAGCTGGAACGGGGTAAAACCACGAGGGTATGTCCAACTGCTGGTATGATACTTCGGCAAAATAGTTTCGCATGGAATTATATCCCGCACTTTCGCTGTTGAACATGTCGTAATAAAATAGGGTATCCTGTGTAAACTCCGTTTGGTCGCTAAAGCGGATATAAACCACTAAATTATTCAGGGTTCCCGTATTTTTAGATGAGTTTAACTCTTTGTAACCAGGAATTTGGGGCTTCTCGGGCATTTCATTTTCCAGAAAATCGGCCCTGAAGCTTTGCATTTTTTGAGGAGAAATATTTGTCCACGGACTCAATCCAACGGCTATCGGATCAACACTTCCCGGCATATAGGCAGAAGGGACAAGACCATCATACACAAGTTTTGCATAATAATAAAACCCATCTTTCTGACTTTGAATGATGGTATATCCGTCCCGATCATGTAGCCAATTATAAAACTCATCGCCGGTGGCAAAACAATCAATTACTGTTCCATCGGGTTGGTTGATGGTTTGTGGTACAAAATTTAACCATGCTGCATTAATCGTAAAATGGATAAATACGGTAATCAATACAATAAATATTCCTTTAAATCTCCTCATAACAAATTCAATTTTTTACTGAACAATCACTTTCTTAGTGTGTCTTGTTCCATCCACATCGAAGGATAGAAAATAAATACCTTTTGAAAGTGAATTACTTTCAACATCAACAAACCGATGGCCAGGTTTCATTATTCCCAAGTCTTTTGTCAAAATAGTCTGCCCTGTAATCGTGATCAAAGAATAACTTATATTCATTTCTGAAGGCAACTCAATGGCGACTTTGGAGGTTCCATGCATTGGGTTGGGAAATACTTCAGAAATGGCAATATTTAAAGCTTTATCCTCATTAACACCAACGCTAAAGTCCAACGGAATTTGCATATGTTTAATGTAATTATCCCTCACAAGATGATCCCCTAACCACTCAGAAATTCCCGGATCGCCATCTTCCATGAAGACTACATTTGCCATTCCATTAACAAAATCACTCGCCATTACCGGATAAACACATTCTGAAAAGATATAATATATACCCGATGTATAATCCTCAATATCCGACCAAGTAATTCCACCATCAGTAGAACTTCTGCCAAATATATGACGGTAATTGTTCAAGCCATTATCATACCCTGGGGCTAATGCCGACCATATGACAAAAATATTATTATTTTCATCAATATTGATTTGGGGTTGACTTGTCATGGATTTTCCCCCATATGTCAAAACACTGCTTAGCAAATCATTTCCATCATAGACCACTTTACCAATTAGATTACCACTGTCTTCCAGATACTCTGTAGTATATGAACTAACACTGGTTGTATCAAGCATTTCCATGCCCTCCTTCCAGTATACTATACCTTCTGATAATGGGAAATAAAAAGACGCCCCCGTTTCATCGTAATTGTGAACCATTCTACCAAATACAACATGTACATTTCCGTCCCCATCAATGGCACAAGCCTGTGCACCATCTCCAGCACCAAAATTTGGAGTTAGCCCCATTTGATAGGGTGAAAATGGATTGGAATAAACCTGAGTAGCTACCCAAGATTCACCATTGTCTTCAGACTTCACAATAAAACCAGACTCTTTAGAAAAGCCGCAGCTAAAAGCTAAAGTTTCGCCTTTTGGCTCAGCCCAGGCATACTGATCTCTACCTATTTCAGTAAAGTAATCCGGACCCAACTCATCAAATATTTGGTGTTGAATATCCCAGGTTTCACCGCCATCTAACGAACGATAGTACAAAAGCGCCGTAGGCTGACCATTGTATTCAACTCCATAAGTTTGAGCCAATATATGAATGTAAGAATTATTGGGTCCGTTTGTTACCACAGTTGGCCAAACGAGTCCTACACTCCCCGGACCTGACAGACGATACTCGTCCCATTCCCCTATTGCTTTTTCGGTTCTCCTGCTTATCACCAAATCATAATCAGGGGAATTAACCGGAACATACGAGACATTAATTTCACCATTTGCTCCTAAAGCGGCGTATGAAGCTCCTCCACACCGATCGGACTGTATCGATTCAGTAGGAATAGGCCCCCAGGTTGTTCCATTAAAAAAGTTATATCCGGCACCTCTATCTGGCCATGAGTTGTTATAATCTATACCCATTATCCAAGTCATACCAACAGTTCCATCAGGATACGCCACCAATTTTTTTGCCATGGAGTTACTGGTTTGATAATCATACATGGTATAACCTCCAGGAATGGATGTGGTTTTTACTCCCTCTTTACCCAATATGGATCCACTAAAATTTGAGTTAACATTTTGCTTCTGTTGTGCAAAAACGCAAACAAAAAAAGATAAGAAGGTCAGCGTTAAATAGATTTTTTTCATGACTTTAAAATTTTGTTCTATTAAAAATGGTTTTTGACATTGCTTTTTTTTACACACTTATACGGAGATAAGGATCAACCTAGGCACCTTTATCAGTGGTGAACTTTTCAATAATTTTCTTAAGCGCGCTATTTTGAGATTCCAGAAGGGGACTTACTTGTTTAAGTGGTTTTTCACCTTTTCTTTTTTTAACCTTCAAACTTTCTGGATCGAATCCTGACAACTTTTCACTCTTGCTATCCATGCTAATGCGTTTATAAAAAACCAAAAGTACTGGTGTAAAAGAGAGAACCCAAAATAAACCACAGTCCAATAATGGTACATAGCTAGTTTAGGCATGGGACATCGATGGGACACAACCATACAAACGCATGTATTTTAACACTTTACGGAATGCGTGTTTTTTTATATGAATGACTAAAGAGAGCTTAACACATCGGCAATGCCGTCATCTTGGTTGGTAATTCCCAGTTTTTTTCTCAAACGGGTTCGGGCTTTTCCAATAGCATCAACACTTTGTCCTGTTATACTTGAAATTTCTTTTGTGGTCATATTCATTAAAAGGAAAGCACAAAGCCTTTTTTCGTTGAGGGTTAGGTCAGGGTATAAATTGGCTAATTTCTGGTAAAACTCACTATTTACTTTATTGAATCTCAGCTCGAACTCCTCCCAAACTTTAGCATCCTGATCAAATTCCAAATCACGAATGGCCGTATCAATGACATCCTGATTTTCCTTTTTTAACCTGTGTTTTTGTTTTTTCAAATAGTTTATAATACCTAGCTTTTTTTCATTCAACCTAACCATATTCAACACAAAGGATGTCAATTCCCGTTCCTTCTCATCCAGTTCATTTTGCAGAACTTTTCGTTCAAGCATTTGCTTTGCAACCTTTAGTTTTTGCTTTTTAAACAATTGATATATCAGAGCCACAAATATTAACAAAATTGTTATTGCAGAATAGAGGATGAAATTCTTCATCTTTTGATTCCACATTTTTTGCTGAAGAAATTGGTTGTTTTTATATTGCAATTCCAAGCGGGTTAGTTCCTGATAGTTTTGCTGTACCCTCAGGCTATCACCAATTTTGTACTGTTGATTGAGGTACTTGATAGCCGAATCGCTATTACCCAAGCCGTAAAACCCACTGTACAGTCCCCAATTTGCATTCCTCTCAATGACCAACCACGCATATTTTCGGCCTATGCTATCGGCAGCTGTAAAAAAAGTTATTGCCTTTTCATAGTCACCCTTATTTAAATAAGCATCACCAAGGTGCAATAACACCTTAGCATATTTATTCATCTGGTTTAATGAATCGAAGGCAGGAATCAATTGGGAGAACAATTCTATTGACCCATCGACATTTTGATTTAATTTTTCGATGATTGCCAAATTGAGCAAGTTGGTGGCATAATAATCCCAATTCTTCATTTCTGCATTAATGGGCATCGCCTTGCGGTAATAACTCCTGGCAGTATCATATAATCCTAACCTTTGGTAAATAAGGGCGATATTGTTTAAATCGCGGGCTATGCCATTGCTATCAGCAATTTCGGTAGAAATAGCGATTGATTTGCGAAGATAATTCAATGATTTCTCCTTGTCTTCACTTTTGAAAATGATCCCTATTCGAGAATAAATGGCTGATTGTTTTGCTTGATTATTATTTTTCTCGTAAAAATCTAACGCTTTGGTTAAGTAGCTATATGCCTGATCATAATCATCAACATCAAAGTACAAAGCCCCTATTTCATCATAAACATCAGCCTGATAGGCAGGATGATTGAAATTTTCAAACAACGTCAATGATTCTGCTAAAAAGTGCATAGCATCCTCATACTGAAAGCTTTTTCGTTGGGCCTTTATGATATTACATGCTGCCGCAGCCATTCCTTTTTCATAACCCAAAGCCATAGAAAGTTTAAATAAACTATCTGATTGTTGTATTGATTCAATATCAGCATTAGCGTTTTCTGCGACCAGATTATTAAGACTATCTATCTGGTTTAGGGCGATTTGTGTTTTCGACAAATCAAGTTCCCTTTCGGAACATGATACAACAATGAGCAACAGGAGTAAATATCCGATAAAGCCCTTACATAAAGTACAACAATCAAGTAAACTCTGTTTCATCCTACTTATTTAAAACAAGCCATTGTCAGATGGGTTTTCTTCTTCGTCATGTTTGGTTAATTTGTCGATGATATTGTATTTTGCCTGTCGTTCCTTCCACCTGTCGCGTGCATATTTTTGCATGTCAACAATGGTATCTGTTTCATCAATTATTTCAAGACCGAGCAACGTTTCAATAATATCCTCCATGGTAACAATTCCGTCGAGGCCACCATATTCATCTACAATTAAAGCTATGTGCTCTTTTTCTTCCAATAGTTTTTCCCACAATGCAAAAAGCACAATGCTATTAATAACGACAACAATTTCTCTTTTAACATCTGCCAGTTTTAGATCGTTTTGGCCTTCAGCGAGTTTTTCAAATACCTCCTGTCTAAAAATATATCCTGTTATATTTTCATCATTTCCAGAATAAACCGGGATTCGAGAAAATTTCAGATAATCTTTATTCTTAAAAAAATCCTTGAGATATAATTCCTCATCAGCGACAGCAACAACAACTCTTGGTGTCATTATTTCTGTTACCCTCACATTTTTAAGCCGGAGTAAATTTTGAATGATTTTATGCTCTTTATTCGTAAAAACCCCTTCATCAGCACCAATATTTGCCAATGCAGCAATTTCTTCTCTACTTGTGGTTTGTTCTTGCTTATTTTTTGAGATTAGCTTTGTAATGAATGCTGACATTATGACCAACGGGTAGGTAATAATAATCATACCTTGTATAATGGCAGCAGAAATCATGGCCAGATTTCTCCAATATCTTGCACCAATTGTTTTTGGGATTATTTCAGTAATCACCAAAATTAGTATGGTTAAAATAGCAGATACAACGCCAAAAGATGCTTCGCCATACAATTTAACTGCCTGTGCTCCAACGCCAGCCGCACCAATTGTATGTGCTACGGTATTCAAAGACAAAATTGCCGATAAAGGCTTATCAATATTGGTTTTTAAATCCGCGAATGCTTTTGCCCATGCATTTCCACTTTCCTGTTTAACAATCAAGAAGGATTGAGGCGTAGAAAGGAGCACTGATTCCATTATTGAACAGAGAAATGAAACAAACAGAGCCAGAAATAAATAAAATAACAGTAATATCATGTATTTTCTTTTAAATCTACAATATTATGAATTTATTTAGGATGAAGTCCTTGAAAAAATTCTAACAAACATGAATAGTTTATGAAATTAATTCCAGAAAAGAGCTCCGGCATTACAACCTAAAAACCCGCTTATACCGGTAATGAATTGAAGTGAGATTTAAGTTCGCTACACTCCAAAACCTCTTCAATTCTATATCGGCATTAGATTGCATAAAACACCTGAACACTATAAAAACTAAAAAAAACATCACAATTATCCGCTGAGACACCCGCAGTGCATTCACTATTTTAATATTAACAAATCAATTATTGTCCCAATGATTAATGCTGCTACCGTAAAGGTGAGCATACCTGTTAGGTAAGCAAAAAGCGCTTTAACATAGTTGACAAATTTTGTCTTTTCATAAAACTGTCCGATTGCCCAACTGGTATAAACAATCCCTACAAAACCTGCAATTTGCATCATATGGTAATTTATTAACCCTTGAATAATTGCAAAAACAGAATAAATCAACATCCCCATTCCCATAACAAAACACAACAGGATGAGGATTTCGAAAAAATTATAGTTGTATTTCTTGAAAAATAATTTTGTCCAGAAAGCGATAAATATGCCCATTATTATATTGGCATATCCGTAATGGTCCTGAACCCATTTGAATATTACGCCTGTGGCAGACTTTTCCATTTCGGCATAGTTTACATAGCTCTGTTCAATATTAAAAAAGTTATTCACGAGAGAATAAACTAAAGAAGTTACAATTATAAAAACAACTGGTTTTACCAGCCGACTTCTATTTTCTGTTATAAAATGCCTTACATTCTCTCCCGGTCGGATAAAAAGTTCCCATATTGTATAAAATATACCTTTTTCAACATTTAATACCTGCTTTATTTCGTGAATGATGTATCGTCCGTTAATTCGCTTTATATCTACCGGTTGCCCGCAATTAGGACAATAGTTTTGATTAACCTCTGCGCGGCAGTTTTTACAATTCCCCACTGTTGTTTATTTTAAATTTCGCTCTTTTAATACACGGTCTAATTCTTGTTTATTATAACCCGATTTATTCATCAGCTTATAGATCAAATACAAAGGGATGAGTGTAACAAGTCCCCAAGTGCTTTTCACAACACTGTAAAAAACGACACCGATAAGAAACCCAATCAATACCGCATTGAGAATGGAAGCTGATTTCATTTTTTTTGCTTCTTTTAATAATTCTTGGTCTGTTAATTCTGATAGTTGTTTTAGGTCCATATTATAATTTGAAGTTATGATTTTTTTACCGGAGGTTTTTGTTTTGTAGCTGTGAAGGCTGTACAACTCATTTGTGTTTAGTTCTTTCGTCCAATAACACCTTTAGTCTTTTTGCTTTTTCAGCCATATAAGGATTAGTTAACCATATTCCAAGCTTTGCTTTTCTTAAATGAATAATGAGGTTAGCCTTTTTATAAGATTCTGCATCAGGGAAATAGGGAACTCCATTAAAAATCCACGTAACAACTCGTAACCATTTGGCTAGTCTGGGAAAATAAGCATAATTTAATTCAATGGATTGCAAATCATTATAAGAGTAAAAGCCAGTATTTCGTTCTGTTTGTCCATCAACCAATTCAAATCCATCGTTAAGAATTCGGAATTCAATTTTTGGATTTTTTTTTAGAATAATGTTTTCACTCATGATACTTTTATTCAACGGCTATTTCATACAATTCACACAAAAATAAGAGAAAAAGAAACATGAAATTATAAAATTTCCAGTTTCGGATTAACACAAGTCGCTAGGGCGAACCTGCGCATCAGAAGCTAGAGAGGTAGAGGAGCCTGTTGGTATAATAGGCATGCGTTGAAATAAAACAAGCGCCAATGAAGGGGGCATTACAAATGCCCGGGATTAGGGCATCCGCGTTACAACCGCGGATGATGAGAGTTTATTTAAAACTCAATTGCAGTTAGTTGGTCAGCAGTCAATAGCTAAAGAAATCCCACAAATCTGCGATAAAATCCCAAATGTAGGTCTTTGGACATATACATGCAGCTCGATTGATTCAAACTATTTTTCCGCCGTATTGCTGTCACTCATCATTTTGCAAAGTATGTTTGTATTAATGATATCAATTTATCATGCCGGATCGGTTTTGAAATGTAATTGTTACAACCCACCGCAAGGGCTTTTTCCCTATCACCCACAAGGGCAAAAGCTGTTTGGGCAATAATTATCACCTCTTTATTGAACTCCCTTATTTTTTGCGTAGCTTCGTATCCATTCATTCCGGGCAATTGAATATCCATTATAACAAGATCGATATCAGGGTTATTCCGACAGACCTCAACAGCCTCATTACCAGAGGTTACTTTTATTATTTCCCTACTAAATTCATCCATCTCTATTGAAATAAGCAATTCAGAGGCTTCATCGTCTTCAACAACTAATACTTTCAAGTCAGAAACATCCCATTTCGTTAGTTTAGTGGGGGGGGTAACCACAGCTTCAGGTTGAACATTGATTTTGCTTTTCGCAAATAAATGATAAGGAATGGTGAAAAAGAAGGTTGAGCCCTGAGACTCTTCACTTTCCACCCAGATTTTCCCTCCAAGTATTTCTACATATGCTTTTGAAATAGCCAATCCCAGACCGGCGCCTTGCCTTGCCATTTTATCAACAATATCGGCTTGTATAAATCGCTCAAAAATAGCATCCTGCCTTTTCTTTGAAATTCCGATTCCGGTATCTTTCACATAAAATTCAATTTCATTTTCTTTAACAACATACCCGAAAGTGATTGTTCCGATATCGGTAAACTTAATGGCATTTTTTACCAGATTAGAAAGAACACCAATAAACTTATCTTTATCCGTTTTAACCACTGCTTCTTTTCCCAGTAAAGCACAAGAATAAGACAGTTTAAGTTTTTTATAATCGGCATCAATTTTTAAAGAATCGTAAACAAATTGCAGCTGATTGTTGATGTTTGTTTCCGAAATGTGCGTGTCTATTATCCCCGATTCAATCTTAGAAATGCTCACAATATCGTTTATAATGTTAAGCATGCGGGCGCCACTTTTTTCGATAATTTGAATGTATTTTTGTTGTTCTTCACCCGACAATTCCTGTTCTTTAAGCAGAGCAGCAAAACCTAAAATACCATTCATAGGAGTACGTATTTCGTGACTCATATTGGCCAGGAATGCTGACTTTAAACGATCGCTTTCTTGCGCTTTTTCTTTGGCAATCACTAAATCTTCGATCACCTTCCTTTTTTCTGTAATATCTTCACTAACAGCCACAAAATTGGTCAACACATTGTTTTCATAAATAGGTGAAATAGCGATATTTACCCAATAAAATGAGCCCGATGCCTTTTTATTTTGTAATTCACCAAGCCAGGTTTTCCCTGAGCGCAATGCAGTCCAAAGCTCGTTATAAATTTCATTGGTAGTTTCGCCTGATTTCAAAATTCGTGGATTTTGGCCAATAGCCTCATCATAAGAATAACCAGATATTTCAGTAAATGCCGGATTTACATATTCAATAATTCCCTCTTTATCTGTAATAATAATAGCAACCGGACTTTGATCGACCGAACGGCTCAATAAGCGGATTCTATGCTCATGCTTTTTCTTTTCGCTAACATCGTGAATAATGGAATACAAATACTGTTTCCCGGAAATATTTACACTACTGGAAAAAACTTCGACATCAGCAATAGTCCCATCGGATTTTCTATGCTTAAATTCAAAATGAACCTTTCCATTTTTAGAAGCGATTGCCATTTTTTTCTTGATTTCAGCTTTCGATAACAAATTAATGTCATCGATATTCATACTATTTAGCACTTCAGTACTCCATCCATAAAAAATAGCAGCAGCAGGATTGGCTTCAAAAATCTGGCCGGTTTCAGCACATATTAACAATTTAATGGCCGTGTGATCGAAAAAAAGCTGCTTGAATTTTTGTTCACCTTCTTCAGCTTTATGCTTGGCCAATAATAAATCAAAGTTTAATTTTGAAATATCGGCATTTTGTGTTTTTAGTTTTTTCTCGATTTTTCTCCTTCTAATAATACTAAAAGACAAAACCAAAATCAGAAGGATTAACAATAAAAAAACAGCTAGCAATCTGACAATCAACCATGTGTACTTTTCTAAAAAAGTAACCGGTTTGTTAATGATAATTGACCCTTGGGGAAGTTTATCAATTGCTATTGCGTGTTTATTTATTTGGTTTTGGTCAAACATAAAAATATTTGGACTTTCACTAACAAGCTGAATAGAAGATAACGACTTACCTGAAAGGATACTACACACCTGTATTGCAGCTGTTTTCCCTTGTTGAAAATGCGAAATAATCTTTCCTCCGAAAACACCTTTTCCCATACCATGTTCCCATAAATGGAAAAGTGGTGCATCAAGGTTTTCGCGAATCAAATCAATGGCATTGTTGAAGTCAACAGTAGAAAGCATTTTGTCGTGATAGGCAGAAAGAAGCAAAACAGGGGCATTCGGGGGTACTGTTGCTAATTTGGCTAAATATTCAGAGAATGTGAGCTCCGACAAGTTGATTTCATTAAAAACAACTCCTGAAATTTGGGTCGAAATTTGACGATATAGTTGCAAATCGGCCTGACCGCTGCTGGAACCATCCGTAATACAATAAACACTACCGGTTTCAGGGAAGAGGCTGATCATAAGTTCAATTGTTTCCTTCATTGAAACAGACTCGATAACCCCTGTAACATTGGAGTTAGCATTTTGCTCTTGAGCTTTATCGATGTTATTAACACCAAAAAAAACGATGGGAATATTTTTAAACAGCTCTTCCTGATATTGCAACACAAAGTTAAAGGCATTGTCGTCAGCAGTAAGTACAACATCATAAGGCACACAACGTATAAGCTTGTTTTTTAGTGATTTATAGAATATTTCAAATGTTGTTTGGTCGGTAAATCTTTTTCTGTCCATAAACTCAACATCGAGGCTTACATTCGCTGTATCAAAAACCGATTTGATTCCGTTTATTTGCTGGAAAAAAGTAGGAAAACGAGAATTATAGGAACTAATGAGTAAGACCTGTTTGTTTTCTTTTGCGCATATCCCCAGCGATAAATGCAAGAAAAGCATCAATAATATTGTAGTCCTATTTTTCAAAAGCTTCTAATTTGGCATAAAAATACATTATTTTCAAAAAACTATTATGCCATGATTGACTTTTTCTGAACAGACTTATTGATAGTTATGCTGGATAATCTGAATAGAATTTCGATCAATAAAACAGTTGGGGCTGTAGGGAATCCCTCCCCGGGCACCAACAATGTTTGACATCGGCAAACACTGAGATCAAACACAGCGACGAAAGCTGCCTATAAGTGAGACACCCGAATTAAACTTTTCTTCGTCTGAAAAACAGCGTCCATCTTTTTCCAACGTACGCATCAAGCTCTAATTACTGCGAATGATGTCCTTAATGGGTTGAATTTGGTGTCGATCAGAAACTACAATTAAAACATACCGCCTTATGAAAAAGAAAAGTCTATTCATTTTATGGGTCATCTTCATCTCGGCATTTTCAACTTTTGCTCAGATGGG
>JBFHGX010000025.1:0-36580 GCA_041582875.1 Bacteroidales bacterium
ATCATCTTGTGGACTTTTGTTTTTGTATTTTATGCACAAAGGCTCTTTAGGAAAAATACTACTGATAAATTTTTCCGGCTTTTACTAATTATCCTGGCCATCGATGCCTTCAGAACCTTATTTGAGAGTATGTATTTTGGAGCATGGTACACCTCCCTAACCGAGATAATTCCGTTGTACGTATATGAGTTTTTGGCGCAACCCAAAATTGTATTCTTTCCAAAACTAATTAATCTGATTGCATCGTTGCTCATCCTATTTATGATTATTCGAAAATGGTTACCAGAAGAAACCAATCGGATTGAGATTTTAAATAAGCTCCTTAGTGAAAAGACAAAGGAAATTGAAGCTTCCAATGTAATCTTGCGATCAGAAGCTCAAATGGCCAGGGAAAATGAGGAAAAATACAGAAAAGCAACCACCAATTCTCCATTCCCCATTATGATATATGCAGAGGATGGTGAGGTGATTTTAATTAATAAAACATGGGCGAAAATAACAGGTTATGCGTTAGAGGAAATAAATACCATAGGTAAATGGACTGAAAAAGCTTACGGCAAAAAATCAACATCGCAAAAGGAGTACATCGACAAGCTATACCTATTGGGTGAATCAGTAGAAGAGGGTGAATTTACCATAATCACCAAAACCGGAGAAGAACGCATATGGGATTTTAGTTCAGCTCCTCTCGATTATCATGAAGATGGAAGACGCATGGTAATAAGCTCTGCAGTTGATGTAACCGAAAAGAAAAAAACAGCCAATGATTTAGCCGAAAGCAACGAATACAATCGGGCATTGTTTGAGCAAACAGAAATAGGACTTGCTCTCACGTCCATGGATGGGAAATTAGTGGATGTAAATGCGGCCTTTGCTGCAATTATGGGTTATACAATTGAAGAGGTTTTGCCGCTCTCATATTGGGATATTACACCGGAAAAATATACAGAACAGGAAGAAACACAACTTGAATTACTGAACACAAATAACAGATATGGCCCCTACGAAAAAGAGTATATCCACAAAGATGGTCATTTGGTTCCGGTCAGGCTTCAGGGGAAATTGATTACCAGAAAAGGCATTAATTATATCTGGTCGAGTGTAGAGGATATTACATTGCGTAAATTAACAGCGGAAGCCCTATACCAGAGCGAAGAAAGATACATGGGATTGTTATTGAATTTAGAAACAGGCATAGTTGTGCATGCTCCTGACACTTCTATTGTCAGCAATAATGAGAGGGCTTCAGAATTACTTGGATTAAACTCCGAACAGATGCTAGGCAAAGTGGTAATTGATCCATCGTGGAAATTCTTCAATGAAGATCAGATTCCTTTATCGATTGAGGATTATCCGGTAAATAAAATTATTACACACAAGAAATCCATTTCAAATCAAGTATTAGGAATTTATCGCCCCAATAGTAACGATTTAATTTGGGTATCTGTCAATGGTTTTCCAAAGTTTAACAGCACGGGTCAAATCATGGAGGTAGTGATCAGTTTTATTGACATCACAGATCGTAAAATAGCGGAAGAAAAAATCATTCAATTAAACAAAGAACTTGAAAACAAAGTACTTATCAGAACATCAGAATTAGAAAAAAAAGGTCGTGATCTTGTCGACAGTCAAAATGCACTTTTAAATATTGTTGAAGATTTAAATGAAAAATCAGAACAACTCCAACAAAACGCCGCCGCACTTGAAGCAGTAAACCGAGAACTTGAATCATTTTCATATTCCGTTTCGCACGATTTGCGGGCACCATTGCGGGGTATTGATGGATTCAGTCTTGCACTATTGGAAGATTATAGTGATTTATTGGATGAGCAAGGCAAGAATTATCTTTCACGGGTTCGCAAGGGCACCCAAAAAATGGCCTTACTTATCGACGAAATGCTCAATCTTTCACGGCTGGGGCGACTGGAACTAAAACCTATTGAAATCAACCTGTCAATGATTGCTCATTCCATTTGCAACGATCTTTCAGCAACTGATTCACAAAGAAAAGTTGAGTTTTTCATTGAACCAGGTTTGATGGTCATGGCTGATCCGACCCTCATCAGGGCAGTAATGCAGAATCTGTTGGAAAATGCCTGGAAATTTACCTCAAAAAAAGACTTCGCAAAAATTGAATTTGGAATACTTGATTTTGAAGGAAAAAAGAATTATTTTGTGCGTGATAATGGAGCTGGATTTAATATGGAGTACATCAATAAATTATATTCACCTTTTCAAAGGTTACATCAAGAAAGCGAATTCCCCGGAACAGGGATCGGACTAACCACTGTGCAACGCATTATTCACCGTCATCAGGGCACTGTATGGGCAGAAAGCATGGTGGACCAGGGGGCAGTTTTTTATTTCACACTTGGCATTTAAAAAAGGAGGTTTATATGATAATTCAAAAGCAAATTCTGTTGATTGAAGACAACGCAGATGATGAATTGTTAACCATCAGGGCACTAAAAAAACACAATATTGCCAACGACATTGTGGTAGCCCGCGATGGAGCCGAAGCATTGAATTTTCTGTTTCACGAAAATGGAGACCTGAAATCCAATCCACTACCTGCCTTAATTATTCTTGACATAAACCTTCCTAAAATTGACGGGTTGGAGGTTCTGAAACGGCTCAAATCGGATGATAACACCAAACTAATTCCGGTAGTCATGCTTACCTCATCAGATGAACATACCGACATGCTCACGAGTTATGGCTTGGGAGCAAATAGCTATATTCGAAAACCAGTTGATTTTACCAGATTTACAGAAGTTGCAGCCAATATTGGTCTTTACTGGCTTGTAATGAACGAACTACCAAAGACTACCATTTAACCTTACATATATGGCTATCAGCAACAGAATACTTATCCGAGTTTTGATCATTGAGGATTCAGATGATGACAGAGAGCTTATTCTTAGGCAATTAACAACCGGAGGTTATCATTCCGAATGGATTTGTGTTGAAACACAAGAAGAGATGCTTAATGCCCTCCACTCACAAACCTGGGATATTGTACTTTGCGATTATAGCATGCCTAAATTTGATGGATTAACCGCCTTAAGGTTGTTTAGGGAAACAAAAATTGATATTCCATTTGTTTTGATCTCAGGTACTGTTGGAGAAGATGTAGCTGTGGAAGCCATGAAAGCAGGTGCTCAGGATTATTTAATGAAGGACAATTTAATACGCCTTGTTCACATAGTAAAGCGTGAATTATCTGAAGCCACCATCAGGAGGGAAAAAAGGCTGGCGGATGAAAAAATCAGGCATCAGAATGCAGTATTGGATGCCATCATCAACAATTCTCATTCGATAATTATATTTATGTTGGATGCCCAATACCGATACCTGGGCTTCAATAAAAATCACCAAAAAGTGATCAGGCAACTTTATGGGACTGAGATAGAAGTGGGCATGAGCATGCTGGATATCATTGAACCTACTGAACGAAATAATCAGGCAAAGGCACGTTTCGACCGGATCCTTGCAGGAGATTCGTTCACCGAAACCGAATATCACACAAAGTTGAACATCCACTATGAATTTCACTGGAATGCGGTGCGTAACGACAAAGAAGTAATTGGCGTTTCTTGCTTTGCAATTGACATTAGCGAACGCATAGAAAATGAACAAAAACTTACACAGGCACTTGAAAAAGCAACTGAATCTGATCAACTTAAATCAGCTTTTTTGGCCAACATGAGCCATGAAATTCGCACCCCAATGAATGGGATTCTGGGCTTCGCAAATCTCTTAAAGGCCCCTGGTCTTAATAATGAGAAACAACAAGCTTACATCAAAATCATAGAAAAAAGCGGAGCACGAATGCTTAATATTATTGAAGAAATTATTGATATTTCAAAAATTGAGTCGGGCCAAGTGGATATTTTCCTTAAGCAGGTCAATATTAACGATCAGTTATATGATATTAAAACATTTTTTGATCCTGAATCTGAATTGAAGGGAATCAAGCTAATACTTAACACCCAGATAAATGACAGACAGGTTACCATCACCACAGATCAGGATAAAATAAATGCAGTTTTAATCAATTTGGTTAAAAATGCCATTAAATACACCTATGAAGGTTTTGTTGAATTTGGCTTTATTGAAAAAGAAAATTATCTGGAATTTTTTGTGAGAGATACGGGGATAGGAATTCCAAGAGACAGGCAATCAGCTATATTTGAGCGATTTACACAAGCTGACATTATAGACATTCACGCACGACAGGGAGCAGGACTAGGATTGTCTATCTCCAAAGCCTATGTGGAGATGCTGGGGGGTAAAATTTGGGTAGAAAGTACACCAGGAGAAGGATCGACATTCTACTTTACAGCACCCCACAATTGTGACATTCAAGAAAAAAAGAATGGTATAGAAGAAACAATCCCGCTGGCTGAATCATCTCAGGAAAAACTTGTTATGATCATAGCAGAAGACGACGAAATATCCATGCAATACATTAGCCTAATTGTTGAAGACATAGTCAAAGAAGTTATTTCGGTAAAAACCGGAAGTAAATGTGTTGAAGCCTGCAGACAACATCCGGAAGTTGACCTGATATTGATGGATATTCAGATGCCCGATTTGAATGGATATGATGCTACACGTCAAATACGTCAATTCAACAAAGAAGTTGTAATTATTGCTCAAACGGCTTTTGGGTTGGCGGGTGACAGAGGCAAGGCGATTGAAGCAGGGTGCAACGACTACATTTCGAAACCCTTTGACAAAAGCGATTTGTTAGCTTTGATTAAAAAAAACACCAGGTTTTAAGGAATTCGACAGCCCACATCGGGTATTATGAGTCCGGATTACAATGAAGGCATGTCAGGTTATCTAAAATCATTTTAAATAAAAGGCCCGAATAGTTCCGCAACCGTTTGCGAATTGAGTTTGGTTTTGTAGTTTTGCAAAAAAAAGCCATTAGCCCTACAACTTTATGAAAAAACCCGTAGACAACACTTTCTCGACCAGTGAACTGGAAACCGAATTAAAATACCTCCAATTACTCGCCCAAACCTTCCCAAATTTACAAGCAGCCAGCACCGAAATCATCAACCTGGAAGCCATCATGAATCTCCCAAAAGGAACCGAGCACTACCTTTCGGATATCCATGGTGAATACGATACCTTTAGTCATGTTTTGGCCAATGCCTCTGGCGTTGTAAAAAGGAAAATTGAAGATGTTTTTGGCAAAACATTGCGTAAGAAAGAAAAAGACCTCTTGGCGACCCTGATATACTATCCTGAGGAAAAGCTGGCCATGGTCATCAAAACCGAAGAAGACATTAACGAGTGGTTTAGCATCACACTGCAGCGACTTTCGAAGGTAGCACGTACATCGGCATCAAAATACACACGATCGAAGGTACGGAAAGCCATGCCCAAAGACTTTGCCTATATCATCGACGAGTTACTGAATGAAAGTGGAGACGACAAGGAAGAATACTTTGAATCCATTATCAACTCCATCATCAATATTTCGCGTGCAGAGGCTTTCATCATAGCCATTTGTGAATTTATACAGCGTTTGCTTATCGACAGGCTGCACATCATTGGTGATATTTTTGATCGGGGACCCTATCCTGAAAAGGTAATGGATCGACTGATGTCGTATCACTCGGTAGATATTCAATGGGGTAATCACGATATCATTTGGATGGGCGCTGCTTCAGGAAATCAGGCACTGATTGCCAATGTTGTAAGAATTTCATTGCGCTACAACAATATCGACACACTGGAAGATGCCTATGGCATCAACATGTTTCCATTAGCCAAATTTGCGATGGAGACCTATAAAAGTGATCCTTGCGAGGTGTTTAATCCGAAAACAGAAGCCAAAGGAATTGATTTTGAATTGATCAAGCAAATGCAGAAAGCTATTGCGATCATCCAGTTTAAACTGGAAGGTCAAGCTATTGAGCGAAATCCGCATTTTAAGATGGAAGACCGGATGATTCTCGACCGGATAGATTTTGCCAAAGGCACGATCCAGATCGATGGAAAAACCTACGAGCTACTCGACAAGAATTTCCCAACCATTGATCCGGCCAACCCCTTTAAGCTAAATAAAAAAGAAGAAGCTGTAATGGAAAAACTCACCGGCAGTTTCAGAAGCAGTCAGCGATTGCAAGAACACATCAACTTTTTATATACCCACGGAAGCATGTACCTTGCTTACAACTCTAATCTGTTGTATCATGGTTGTATTCCCATGACTGAAAAAGGCGACTTTGCGACCTTCGAAATTGAAGGCAAAAAATTATCAGGAAAGGCACTATGTGATAACTTCGACAGGGTAGCGCGAAAAGGATACTACCAAAGCTCCAGCAAGAAAAACGACGATGCTAGTCTGGATTACATGTGGTACCTGTGGTGTGGGCCCTTATCTCCGCTATACGGGAAAACAAAAATGGCGACCTTTGAACGATATTTTATTGCTGAAAAAGAAACGCATACCGAAAATAGAAATCCCTATTACGACCTAGCTTTTGAGAAGGAGCAATACTGCAACAACATATTATCAGAATTTGATCTTGACACCAACATGTCACACATCATCAATGGACATGTTCCTGTTAAAGTAAAAAAAGGCGAGAGTCCCATCAAGGCCAATGGTAAGCTATTTGTAATAGATGGAGGCATGTCAATCCCCTATCAGTCGGTAACAGGTGTTTCGGGATACACCCTCATTTACAACTCCTTCGGACTTGTGCTTGTAGAACACCAGGCTTTTGAATCGAAATCAAAAGCCATTAAGGAAGAAAAAGACATTATTTCGAACCGTGTATTTATCGAAACCAACGCATCGCGCAAACGGGTTAAAGACACCGATAACGGAGAAATTCTACAGGTTCAGATCACCGATTTAAAAATGCTGTTGGCAGCCTTCAGAAAGGGACTGATCAAAGAAAAAAAATAAGCTAAATTTGTGGCAAACAAAATTGCCCGATTGCCTATGCTACGTGTATTTAAGTTTGGGGGAGCATTGATGAAAGATGCTACCGGAATAAAAAAGGTAGTTTCTCTTATTGAAGAATTTAGCTGCGAATCGTTGGTTGTGGTGGTATCCGCTATTGGCAAAACCACCAATGCTCTGGAAAAAATGGTGATTACTGAAGGTGAACCTGACATGGCGAATTTGCAAAGCCAGTATTTTGAGCTAAAGCAGAAACACCTTGCATTGGTTCTTGAGCTATTTCCTGAAGGAAACATCCAGTTGATGCAGGATCTGGAGGACTTGTTTGCCAGTTTATGGGAAACCGTTAATCAATCCTATACCAATACATACCAGGCATACGATTCCATCGTAGGGTTTGGCGAAGCCTTTGCCAGTTTGATTATTGAACGGGTAGCACTTGATCGATTGATGCGAATAAAAAAGGTAAGCGCAACCTCTATTATTGTAACCAACAGTAATTTTACCAACGCCAATATAGAATGGGAATTCACTTCTAAAAAGCTGAAGGAAATAGTCATACCTGAACTTACTGACCATTATATCACGCTTACACAAGGGTTTATTGGCGCCGATCTTCAAGGAAAACCCACCACTTTAGGTCGTGAAGGCTCGGATTTTACCGCTGCAGTTTTGGCCAATTTATTGCATGCTGATGAAGTGACCATTTGGAAAGACGTTCCTGGTGTGATGAACGCCGACCCCAATCGATTCTCTGATTGTGTTAAGTTCGATTCATTAAGTTATCACGAAGCCATTGAATTGGCTTTTTATGGAGCCACCATCATTCATCCCAAGACCATACAGCCGCTCAAGCAGGCCAATATTCCCCTCTACGTCAGATCGTTTTATCATCCTGAAACTCCTCCGACTTTGATATCAAATCAATTATCGAATGAGGATATTCAGCACAGCATTATTGTAAAGGACAACCAGGTTTTACTTTCGCTGGGCACTAAAAATCTGGCCTTCATCGGAGAAGAAAATCTCACCCGACTTTTTGCAGCATTTAGCGCCAACAAAATTCATATCAATTTAATGCAACATTCTGCAGTAAGTTTTTCGGTATGTTTCGACCATCATCCCGACAAGCTTAAAAACCTACTTATTTCACTGGAGGATGAATTCCAGATAAAATACAATGCAGGATTACAATTGATTACCCTAAGGCATTATTCAACGGAATTAATCGAGCAGATGACAGAGAACAAAAAAATCTTCTTGGAACAACGAAGCAGGTCAACGTTTCAGGTTCTTTTAAAATAAGGAATCCAATTTTTAAATTGTTAAACACACGATGAACAATTAAAAAATCCAAATAATAACGACAATCATCTGAACAAAAGTGTCAATTGTTATCTTTGTTCATTCAGATTAAATCTATACCATTGAAAATGAAAGAATCTATAGCTATTTTATGCGGTGGCGGACCAGCCCCGGGAATAAACTCAGTCATCAGCTCCGTTGCCCTTGTTTTCCTCAGGAGCGGATACCATGTTTTAGGCATCCACGAAGGATACAAGGGCTTATTTGCAGAAAACCCCAAAGTACAAGAAATTGACTTTCAGTTTGCCGATGATATTCACAAACGTGGAGGTTCAGCCCTCCAAATGAGCCGTCATAAACCAACTGACGAAGAATTTTCAACCCGATTTTTTATTGAAAACAATGTAGCCCTATTGGTAACTATTGGAGGAGACGACACCGCTTCTACTGCCAACCGCATTTCAAAATACTTGCGCGAGCATGATGTGAGCATCCAAAACATTCATGTGCCCAAAACCATTGACAACGACTTACCACTTCCTGTTGGCATTCCTACCTTTGGATACCAAAGTGCGAAACAGGAAGGTGTACGCATAGCAAAAACCATTTATGAAGATGCCCGCACCAGCGGCAACTGGTTTGTGGTTTCGGCTATGGGGCGTGAAGCCGGACATTTGGCTTTTGGTATTGGTGCAGCTTGTCAGTTTCCTATGATCGTCATTCCTGAGATGTTTAACAAAGTGGATGTTACGCTAGACAAGATAACCAACCTTTTGATTTCTGCTATTCTGAAAAGAAAACTAACCGGTGTAGATTATGGAACATCCATCGTTAGCGAAGGTGTTTTCCATTTTATGAGTGATGATGAAATTGAAAATTCGGGCATTTCGTTTACCTATGATGATCATGGCCATCCTGAATTGGGCAATGTGAGCAAAGCACATATTTTCAACATACTTCTTCAGAACAAATTAAAGAAAATAGGACTCAAAGTTAAAAGCCGTCCGGTAGAGTTGGGCTACGAACTGCGTTGCGTTCAGCCAGTGGCTTACGACTTGCTCTATTGCAGCATGTTGGGGATTGGCGTTAAAAAACTATATGAAGAAGGCAGAACCGGATGCATGGTTACTGCAGACCATGTGGGTAATATTTCACCATTATATTTGGATGATGTAACAGACGAATTTGGTAAGGTGAAACCTCGTTTGGTGGATATGGAAGGAGAAAAAACAAAACTAGTGATTCAATACGGGTTGCAATTTATAGAGCCCGGAGATTATGAAGCCGCCAAAGTTTTTGTAGAACATCCTGAGGAATTTGATTTCCGTGCCATTTTGGGTTGGGATTAAATTGCAACTTATGATAAAAGAAGGCGATTCGAATTATTTCGGGTCGCTTTTTTTGATGTACCCAATTTCTTCTTCTTTGAGCAAATCATCATTCACTTTTTTCACCGGAGGCATGACATTGGGCATAACTACATGTGTTGGTTGATTAACTATTTGAGCATTGGTAATGTATTTCCCCACCAACAAAGCTACAATCATGGTTAAGTACAACTGACCACCAAAACTTAAAAAAATGGATAAGTTACGTGCCAACGGGGAAATGGGTGTAATATCACCAAACCCAACCGTAGTCATGGTAACAAAACTAAAATACACAAAATCTGTTGCCTGAAATTGTCCTCCATCCGTAAACCTAAAAGCATCAGCGTCGGCTAAATAAATTGTTCTGAAGACAATGGCTCCCATTATTCCAAACAAAAAATAAATATTTATAGCTTTTAAAAATTCCAGAGCCCCCACCTGATGACTTTTCGCTATCTGTATAACCAACAGGATCACAATATAGAAGAAGAAAACCATTGATGCAAGGGAAGTCAAATGCTGGAGAGAATCCAACTTCAAGTAAGTGGTAATCCAAGTAAGAATACTAATTACAATGGCCATGTACAAATACTTTATCCGCTTTTCAGTTACACTTAAAATGGAGGCGAAGAAAATTCCGGAAACGCCAACACTGTACAGCTCTGTAATCCAGTTACTGTCAGGTACCAAGCCTATAACAAACACAAAAATGAAATTCAAGGCAAACAAAATCAGGTTATACTTGATTTTTATCTTCTTTAATGTCACAAACATACCTAGGAGAAGTTAGTTAATATACTATCAAAAGTAAGCTATTTTTTTTGAACAACAGCCCATGTCGTTGCGTCAATAATACTTAGTATCTTCGCCAAAATTTTTCAGTTGAGCTATCAATATCATACACTTAAGAACGGAATCAAGGTAATTCACCGGAATATTCCCGGTACAGTGGCACATTGCGGCATTATGGTGAATACCGGATCGCGCGATGAGGAGGCCAGCGAAAGTGGTTTGGCACACTTTATTGAGCACATGATTTTCAAGGGTACCAAAAAGCGAAAAGCCTATCATGTGCTCAGTCGTATTGAGAATAACGGAGGCGACTTAAATGCGTTCACCACCAAGGAAGAGACTTGTGTTTACGCCTCTTTTCTTAATCCGTATTACAAGCAAAGTCTGGAGTTATTTTCAGACGTGGCTTTTAATTCTGTCTTTCCAGCCAAAGAAATGGAAAAAGAGAAAGAAGTGATCGTTGATGAAATCCACTCCTATAACGACAGTCCATCGGAGCTGATTTTTGATGACTTCGAGAACATGATTTTTCAGGGTCATCCGCTGGGCAGAAATATTTTAGGCGATCTTGACTCGGTAAACTCCTTTACCAGAAACGATCTGTTGAGGTTTATTACCAAGAATTACCGCACCAACCAAATGGTAATTGCATCAGTAGGTAATTTGTCAATGCACCAACTGATTAACTGGGCTGAACAATACTTTGGTGATTTTAAACCCGAACACCGACAACGACAACGTCAACTGTTTACCGGATACCAGCCTCAACATATAAAGCTACAAAAAGAATCACATCTTTCGCACTGTATGATTGGCACCAGTGCCTATGGTCAAAACGAAAAAAAACGATTTCCGCTATTGCTGATGAGTAACTTGCTTGGTGGGCCAACGCTCAACAGCAGGTTAAGCATGTCGTTACGCGAAAAACACGGGTATGCCTACACCATTGAATCCTATTTCCAGCCCTATTCAGACACCGGAGTATTTGGCGTTTATTTTGGAACTGAAAAAGCACTCATTGAAAAGAGTCTGCATATCATCCGCAAAGAGTTCAAGATATTACGTGAAAAATCGCTGGGAACCATTCAATTACATCGCGCTAAAAAACAAATTGAAGGTCAGGTGGCCATTAGTGGAGAATCATTTTTAAATGAAATGTTGGGCATTGCCAAGTCGCATCTTCATTACAAAGAAGTACAAACGATGGAAGAGTTGCTTCGCGAAATGGATCATATTACTGCCAATCAAATACTTGATGTGGCCAACGAAATTCTCAACGAAGACCTGTTAAGCACGCTCACCTACCTAAGTAAATAAGCATGATCGATAAAAAAATCAATGAATATATCGAAAGTCACACTTCTGACGAAGATGAATTGCTCTACTCCATCAACCGACAAACACATCTAACTACCTATTACCCTAGAATGTTATCGGGAAAGGTACAAGGTAAATTTCTGGAGATGATTTCTCATATGATCAAACCAAAATACATCCTTGAAATCGGAACCTTTACCGGATATTCGGCTTTGGCCTTGGCTAAAGGATTACTCTCTGAGGGAAAACTGATTACACTTGAGATAAATGAGGAGTTAAAAGCTACATTGGAAAAGAATTTTGCACGTTCACCCCACATCCATCGAATAGAATTGATTGTTGGAGATGCCTGCCAAATTATTCCAACACTTGAATACGAGTTCGACCTTATTTTCATCGATGCCGACAAAGAACAATATGCCGAATATTACCAATTATCGCTGGAAAAGCTAAAACCAGGAGGATTTATGCTCATCGACAATGTGTTGTGGAGTGGTAAAGTAACAAATCCCGCTGCAGCATCAGAAAAGGAAACAGCGGGAATTGTTGAGGCAAACAGATTGGTAGCCAACGACACTAGAGTAGAGCAAGTTATGCTATCTGTTCGCGACGGACTACTGTTAATCAGAAAATTAGAAAACTAGTTTGTCTTGAATTTAAATTTAATTTCACTCAAGTCAGCGTTAGCCTTCACTATCTTTTGTTTCAAATTATCCTTGTAAGCATGCAATTTTTTCATGAGTTCAGGATCACCGGTGGCCATCATTTGTGCAGCCAAAATTCCTGCATTTAATGCGCCATTAATTCCAACTGTGGCCACAGGAATTCCGGGAGGCATTTGAACAATCGCTAATAGTGAATCCATCCCATCCAAGCTAGCATTGATGGGCACACCTATCACCGGCAACGAAGTCATAGAAGCTATGACGCCAGGCAAATGGGCTGCCATTCCTGCTCCGGCAATAATTACTTTTAGTCCGTTGGCTTCGGCATTTTTTGCAAATTTCTCCACCTGTTCAGGTGTACGGTGGGCTGATAAAGCATTGATTTCGAATGGTATTTCCATCTCATCAAAAAAAGAGGCCGCCTTTTCCATCACGATCAGATCGGAAGTACTCCCCATAATAATGCTGACTATTGGTTTCATAGTATGATATTTTTGATTATGACTTCGGCAAAAATAACAAAATAGAGCTAGGATAATGAACACGTTGTGTTATCTTTGTCCGTTTCAAAAGGAGTTGATTAACCTCCTTTTTATATTTTTACTGATTAATTATTGATGATGAAGACTATCCAGATACACGATAAACAGTTTCAACCCTTTATTGAATTTGAAAAAATTGACGAATCAATCGGGCGATTGGCCGACCGAATGAATGTAGACCTCGAGGACAAAACACCACTGTTTTTGGTCATATTAAACGGGTCATTCATGTTTGCAGCCGACCTACTTAAAAAAATTAATATTCCTTGCGAGATCAGTTTTGTGAAACTATCGTCGTATGTAGGTACCCAAACCACTGAAAATGTGCGTGAGCTGATTGGTTTCAACGAAGAAATTAAAGGCAGAACGGTGATTATCCTTGAAGACATCATCGACACAGGAATTACCATGGAAAAAGTCCTCGACAGACTTGACCGAATGGGAGCAGCAGAAGTAAAAATCGCCACCCTGTTGTTTAAACCTTCCGCTTTTCAAAAAGATTTTCCGATCGACTATGTGGGTATAGAGATTCCAAATGACTTTATTGTGGGTTATGGTCTGGATTACGATGGTCAAGGCCGCAACCTGAAAGATATCTATAAAATTGTTGAACTATAAAACCTAAAAATCATGCTCAATATTGCACTCTTTGGCCCTCCCGGTGCTGGTAAAGGAACACAATCCAAAAAACTACTTGAGAAATACAACCTGACCTACATCTCTACAGGAGATTTGCTTCGCACTGAAATTGAAGAAGACACCGAAATGGGCAAGGTGGCAAAAACCATTATTAACAAAGGGGGGTTGGTATCAGATGAGATGATTGTTCAACTCATTGAAAAACGTATAACCACCAACATCCACAGCAGGGGAATACTTTTTGACGGATTTCCACGTACAGTTGTTCAAGCCTATATTCTAGATGGACTTTTGCTCAAATTAAACACGAGTCTGCACATGATGTTAAGTTTGGAAGTTCCAAACGAACAACTTACAGAAAGGTTGCTGCTTAGATCAGAAACTTCGGGCAGACCTGATGATACGGCAGACATCATCAAATTTAGGTTACAGGAGTACGAAAACAAAACCAAGCCAGTTGCTCAGTATTACGAAGATCAGCAAAAGTATATTCGATTGAATGGTGTTGGGTCTATCGATCAAATTTTCGACAACATTGTTGAAGTTATCGAGAAGAAAAAAGAGAAAGAATACACCAATATTGTTCTTTTGGGCAAACCCGGTTCAGGAAAAGGCACACAGGGCGATATGCTTGCGAAAAAACACAACCTGGTTTACATTTCTACAGGAAAAATGCTTCGTAAGGAGATTGCTGAAGGAACCGAGTTAGGGAAGATAGTAAAACCCTATATGGACAAAGGAGAGATTGTACCTGACGAAATCCCCATCAAGCTTATTGCCCAGAAGATTGAGAAACACCCTGACGCCAACGGATTCATTTTCAAAGGATTTCCACGCACTGTGGTACAAGCCTATATTTTAGACGGATTGCTACAACGTGAAAACATGCGGGTTTCTGCCATGATAGAATTGAAATTAGGAACGCTAAACGCACTTAAAAGATTATCAGCCAGAGCGCATAACCCCAATAACGCACGTTCATACGACTTAAGTACCGACCTAATAGTAAATAGGTTAGAACAATACCGTGAAAAAACAGAGCCTGTTGTGGAATTTTATCAGAAACAAGGTAAATACCATCGTGTGGATGCGGATGGATCGCGTGAGGAAGTATTTGATAAACTATCGGGCAGCATTGCCGAATTGATCAAGCGCAATTTATAGGATCAAAAAAAAGCCAATAAAAAAACTGTATCGGAATCCGATACAGTTTTTTTTTATACCTATAAAAAACAAGATTATGCTTTGAAATATCCTTTGGCTGCAGCATCTTTTAAAGCAGCAGAAATGCCCTTTTTGTTGATGGTACGAAGACCATTAGCACTTACGCGCAAGGTAATCCACTCGCCAGTTTCAGGAATAAAAAATTTCTTGGTTTGAAAATTAGGCTGAAATCTTCTTTTAGTTTTGATATTGGAGTGACTTACGTTGTTTCCTGTCATCACTTTCTTTCCGGTAATTTCGCAAATTCTTGACATCTTTTCCTTAGTTTAATTGGTGTTCAAAAAGGGAGTGCAAAATACGGCATAATTTTTCAAATATTCAAATGATTTTGAAAATATTTATTGTGAAGAATAAATGTATGGCGGAATTTCGTTGATCTATATAATTATCATAACTTTAGGGCACTAATTTTTCTATGAAAATGAAAACAAAAATACTACTTCTAGCGAGCCTATTTTACCTTGTATTCCTGATTTTTCCCGTCGAAGGACAAGGTGTGTACGAATGGGGTCCGGCTTTGCCCGTAACCGATTCGTTGACCATTAATAGTAACCCCAGTTGCTTTTGGTTGAGTTCCAATGAAGATCTTGCCGTTTTATACGAAAAACAAGACTGCGACACCTGCAATGCCGACATTTGGTTTAGAAGCCTCACCACCATGAACCCAGAACTCCCCATATTGACAGGCACTGAAATGCATTCCAATCCGGTTTTTGTTTCCGCTAATACCAATAATTACGAAGGGTTTATCCTCTATCTTTCTAACATTACCGGCGATACCAACATTTTTTCGGCCAAGGTTGAAAACGACTTCTCCATATCCGAAACCACACAATTAACCTTCACTCCTCAAGCTGAACACCAAATGACCCTTTCAATAGAAGGATACATACAACATCTTGGTTGGATTGAAGATTCTTGCATTTGGACAGCTCTACCTCAAATTGAAAACGGTCAGATTTCGCTTTATGAAATTACCAAACTGGATTCCATCGGGAATACCGCTGTCGTTTTAGGGCGCAAAAATGCTTATCTACAACGAAAAGTGGGCGATTCTCTTCACATTTACGGACGCAACTACAAATACGACCAGAACACTGCAAGCTGGTACTGGGACGATATCTACCCCATCAAAACTACCGGAAACAACACCGACCTTTCTGTGGACAACTCACAATTCAGCATGGGTGAAGAACTTATCTGGGTAACAAACAACCGTGTACATGGCTTTTTATATGACGACTATTCAGGTGGATACGAGTTTTTATTTAATACCTACAACCTCCCCAACATTCAGCATCCTTCCTACATCATGTGGGATATAGTAGTAAAGGATGAATGGATGCCCCATGTATTGACGTATACTACCGGCGGTGGTAACAACAGCGAGGTTTATGGTTCGTTTAGTCAATACGGTACCGACCCTGACACCACCAACCTAACAAATGATCAGACACAAGACAGTCATCCCAAACTTTTTTTGGGTGAACATTCAGGTACCAATGGTTTTTGGATTTACAATGTTTGGCAATCACACCGAAACGGTTACATCGCCCTTTATTACTCAAAATTTCTAGGTTATATCGAAGGAGGTATGAACGAACAACTGACTACTGACTCCACCATTACAACCAGTCCCAACCCTTTTAGCCAAGATGTACAGCTTTATATCAATTCATATGATAACAATGAAATTGTGATAGAAATATTTTCCCTTTCGGGAAAAAAGGTTTGGCGAAAAACCATTTCCGGTAATAACGGTAATTCTTCAACAATCACATGGAAACCTGGAAACCAGATCCCAAAGGGGAATTATCTGGTATTCATCAGTCAAGGAAAATTACGCAGCTCCACGCCGATTATTTATCAGTAAACGAACTTATTAAAGCACCTTTATAACCCAAATATCAAGAATACATAAACACCCAAAACACTTCGAAATGAAAACAATTATCACCACCATTTTCAACTTTTCTCTGGTTATACTTCTGGCCTATTCGGCAACAGCCCAAGATATTTATGATTGGTCGGATCCCATACCCGTGACGGATTCTTTGACATTTAATAGCAATCCATCGGGTTGGGCTATAGACTACACAGAGTTTGGCATTTTCTATGAAAAACGCTTTTGCGATACTTGCAATGCCAACATCTGGTATAGAAGCCTGACCAGCATGGAACCTGAAAAACAAATCATTTCAGGGATTGCCAACTACGAATCCCCCTTACTTTACCAATCACACAACAACAATTTCAAAGGATACTTGATTTATTTATCAGATAGTCTGGGGAATACAGAAGTGTTTGTTTCAAAAATCGGCAATGATTTCCGCATTACAGAAACGACCCAATTGACCCATTCAACAGCAAATGAGTCTCACTTAGTTTTATCTACAGGTAGCAACACACATTATTTAGGTTGGCTTGAAAACCAAAAGGCCTGGATATCGACCATTGAATACAGCAATACCGAATTCACACTTAGTGAATCATTTGTAATCGACTCAGGCATGATCAATGATTATCAATTGGCAAATAGCAAAGCGTTTTTTCAAAAAACAGAGCATGATTCGCTGCATATTTATTGTAGATCAAAAGAGTATCAAGTAGGAGTAGGTTGGTATTGGGATGAGCTATTCGGTATTGACACCACTGGAAACAACTTGGATATTGAAGTGTGTACCGGATGGGAATACATGGACTTCAATGATTTGTTATGGGTTAAAGGAAACTCTATTCATCATTATTCGGAACATAGTTCGCCTGAAATCAATGAATACCAAACATACAATCTACCACATATCCAAGGTCCTTCTGAAGTTATGTGGGATTGGGCTGTTGCCAAAGCATTTGGACAACCAGGCATCCTGGTATTTTCAACAGGAATGGATAATGACAGTGAAATTTATAGTTCGTTTGGAGATTATGGATTTGAATATGATACGGTTTTCGTCACTAAAAACAATGTCCCCGACAGAAATCCAAAGGTATTTTGGGGTGAGCCCACCGAGCCGTTCAGCAATTGGGTATATGCTGTTTGGGAATCTGAACGTAACCAACACCAACCACTATATTTCGCCAAGATTAAAGCATTTATAGGCAGCGGCATTGCTGAAATAAGTACGGATAATCCATTGGTCATGAGTGTGATGCCCAATCCGTTTACAGAGAAGATTAAAATAAAATTGACATCATTAAAAAATGGCAACATAATTTTATCGGTACATTCGCTAACCGGGAAAACCGTATGGAATAAAATAGTGAACTCACAAGAACTAGAAACACAATATTGTTACTGGGTTCCAGAAAAGCATCTTCCTAAAGGAATGTACTTATTGACTGCCGAACAAGATGGCCTAAAAGTTACAAGACAGATCGTTTACAGATAAAGTTTTAAAAACAAGGTGGGCGTAAACGGAATGGCTTCTGCATATACATTGATGCCGCTGGTTTGGCCAGCCGGGATTCTTTCAAAACTCTCCAATTTAAAATTCTCCCGATTCAGTACATTTAAAATAGATATCCCTACTTCTCCTTTCAATCGTCGGTTTAAAAATTTATACACAGCAGAAACATCCAAACGACTATAGGTTTTTGGAACATCGGTGGTTTCTCCGTTGTTTTGCCTGTCGTATAAATAATCAGGGAAGCCTGAACCATAAACATAATCCGCCGAGAAAAAGAAGGGGTCGAAATTCAACGAACCGGCCAATTTGATTTCGTGGGTTTGGTCTTGTGGAGCACGTCGATAATCACCATCAAGGAAGTAAGTAAACAATTCTTCTGTCCGACTGAGGGAATAGGCAATCCAAAAAGCATGTTGGCGAAACTCATGTTTCAACACCAAATCCATACCGTAGCTTCTACCTTTGCCGGTAAAAACATCCTGAATGTTGTAGACATTGGATTGAATATAGCGCGTAAGTCCATTCACGGTTTTGTAATATCCATCAAGACTGGCAGTAAAACCTGAGGCATGATAAGAAGTACCCACCACATAATGCTGAGCTGACAACACAGGCACCTCCAAATTGTCGCAAACCGTCCACAAATACTTATAATTTCCTGCAGCATCCAGCACGGAGCTTTGAGCAATAAATTGGTGATAAATTCCCCAAGCCAGATTGATTTTCCACTTCTGGTTTGCACTAACCGATAATGAGATGCGTGGGTCGGCGAACAACTTATGGGGCAGGTGGGCATAGGTAAGTCTGAGTCCGGGTTTGAGAATGGCCCAGCTACCCAGTGAAATCACATCCTGTGCGTACACGTTGAGGCGAGGTGAGTTGTTTTGCATGTTTAGGTAATTTACCGCAAAAGTATCTTCCTTAAGTTCCACTCTATTGGAAATAATTTCAACACCAGTTTCCAAACTTTGTGTACTACCTATCCTGAAAATATTATCTGCCTTTGTGGAAAATTCAGTTAGTTGGTTATCAGTATGTTTATTTGCCACCTGATTGACCTTGCTAATTTGCGGAAAAATTACCTGAAGATTATTGTAAAATTGTGATCTTAAGGAAGAATAGCTGACAGTAAAATTTGTTCGTGAGCGTCCACTCCATTGCTTACCATAAAAAATGGCTCCTCCACTTTGAGCGTTTTCTTCTCTCGTTTCCTTCAACATTTGATAATGAGCAAATGTTTCGTCAATGTTGTAGCCAAATTTGTCGGATGCACCATAAAAACTCACATAAAATAGATCATCATTTTTACCCAAACGTGTTGAGTATTTGATGTTGATATCTCTGAACTTATAATCGGGTTGGATATTTAATTCCAAATCATTGGTTGAATCGGCATCACTATTTCTTCTCACCAAAAAACTCAAATCATCAGGGTTGTAGAGATCGTAATAGGTGTGACGGAAGGCCAGGATTAGTGAACCCTTTTTGGCAATGGGAATCTCCAACAAAGAGTTGATGGTCATGTTATTGACGACAAACTCAAAGGAAGCTTGCCGGATATTCCCCAGCTTTCCGGTAACATTCACAATCCCTCCTACCCTTTCGCCCAAGGTGACGTCATAGCCCCCTTTATTGATTTCAATATCTTTGGCTATCAGCGGATTAAATGAACTAATATTGTCGTTGAAATTTTTGAGTCCATAAATGGTCATACCGTCGAAAACCACCTTGCTTTGGCCTTCGTAGCTTCCCCAAATGATGAGCTCGTTGGTTTGCTCGCCAGAGGCAAGTATTCCTGGCTGCAACCGAAGCAAGTTAAACACCGAATTATCGCCATATCCGGGTAAAAAACCTGCGATACGATGATTCAATTTGATTAATCCCGGTTTTTGTCCATACTGTCCGGCACGCTCCACCGATTTGTTTTCAATCACTACTTCTGAAAGACCAAAACTGGAAGACATCAATGAAACACTAAAACGTGCATTTCCGTTTATCAGCGTGTCAAACATAAAATATCCCAAATAGGAAACATGCACTTTAAATATGCTATCTGTTTCAGAAGAATAGGAAAAACTGCCCGTCTGATCAGTTACCATTCCGACGTCATTAACCATTACATGCGAATAAGGGAGCAGCTCGCCCGACCCTTGCTCACTTACTTTTCCAGAAATCAGCCATTTGCGTTTTTCGGGTATTGGAACCTTGGCGGGAAAAATCACCAATACATCACCCTGCAATTCGTACTGAAGTGGAAGATTGGTTAACAAGGCTCCAATGGCTTTTTCAACGTTTGGAAATTCTCCCGACAGGGTAATTCGATAAGCTGACAAGGCCTTATCGTTGAAGGAAATGCTTGCGTTATAATTGTCGATCAGGCCAGTTAAAACTGTGTTTAAAGGTTGATTTTCGACAGATATCACCACCTCCTGCCCGTTTAGTTTAACGGTTAGCCACAGCAACGAAACAAGCAGCAAGACAATATTTCTATACACTTAGTGGTCAGTTAGTAAACCCTATATTTTCTTTCAGAAATTTTTTCAAACCGCAAACCAAAGGGTGTGCACAACAATCCCAATACCACCTCAACATCACGCTGGCCCTGAAAATGACCAGTATAAATAAGCTCTGAAGAAATACCCGTTTGGATGATGACATTGTACTGACGTTCAACCTCCTGAAAAACAGTTATCAAAGGAACGGAAGTGAAGTTAAATTTATTGTGAATCCAATCGACGGAAGGATTGCTTTCCCTGTTCTTTTGCACAAGAATTTGACCATCAGATGCTATGGTGGCCGAATAATCGGGCAATAGCACCACCTCTTTATTGGAAGGAGAAACTACCTTAACTTTTCCGGTTACGCATTGTACTTCGTAATTGCCTGAGCGGGAAAATATGTTGAAACTCGTTCCTAACACCACAGTTTTACCTGCTTTAGAAATCACCCGGAAGGGGCTTCCTTTTTGTACTTCAAAAAAAGCCTCCCCCTCAAATTTGATTTCCCTCGAGAAACGCCACCACCATGGGTAATAAGTAATTGTTGACTCGGCATTTAACTGAACTTTTGACCCATCCGGAAGTTCACAAAGCAAGTGCTGCCCAGGTGAACTTTTCATGGTAGTAGTATGAAATCGAAGTACCGCGGCCAAACCAAATAAAATCATCAGGGTGGCAGCCACCGTCATCCAACGCCGAGGATGTAAGGTTCGGGATCTATGGGGAAGTGTTTCATCCAACTTTTGCGATAAACGTTCCCAAACTTCCTCCCTCGATTGTGCATAAGGGACTTCTGCCTTGCGGAGAAAATCCTCTAAGTCGTTTTGACTTAGCTTATTGTTAATATGTAAATTTTTATCATTCAACGAATTATGTTTTTTCTTAAAAAATCGAGCCCCAATTTCATGCGCTTTTCCACGGCTTTAACACTTAACCCCAGACTTTCGGCAATTTCGTGGTATTTAAGGTGATCCATGCGATGCAAAAGGAAAACAACACGCTGCTTTTCAGGCATGGATAACAAAGCCGTATCCAGACTTTTTTGTATTTCTTCAAACTGAAACAATTCCTCAGGAGTTTGAACGATGTGCTCAGGTTTGGTTTGAAACACAAAATTTTGATGGGTTTTTATTTTCCGATAATGACTGGTAAACAAATCACTTGAAATTTTAAAAAGCAAACCCTTAAATTTTCCCTCTGAAATGTCGAATTGCTTTTCCCAGAATTTAAGAAAGGTATCCTGAGCAATATCTGTTGCCAATTCATTATCTCCACAACGATAGAAAATATAGTTTCTCACCTCATCAAAATGCTCATCGAAAATATTTTTAAATTCCTCTTTTGTCAAAATCTGGCTTAGTTGGCTAGCAAAGGTAACATTAATGTAAAAAGAGCATTGCAAGAAGTTGTTGCTTCTTGCAATCGCCTTTTAATAAATCAGGTATTTCTATGGTAACATGATGGTGTAAATAACACCATTAACCGTAACTGTAGCCACATTATCACAATCTCCTGATCCATAATCCAATGTTCTAATGGGTCTTTCAGCAGGCGTTATTTCAATGATTCCAGACACAATATGTCGACATCCCAGCTCTTTGCGAAGTGGCTCCAACGTAATGCGCTGCCATGTTTCTCCATCAGCTCTTATACCTTCAGAATTACCTGAAATTAGATAAACATCATCCCAAAGTGTGTAGGTATCAGTACCCTCAATCCATTCACGGGTGCGTGAAGAATTCCAGCTAAAACTATCATCAGTATTGGCTAAGAAAATAACTCCAACCACTTCTATTTGATACACCAAATGACTGTCAGTATTTAACCCCATATTGGTCACAACCTTGGTTCCTTCCACTCGGTTATCATCCACATAGTAGTTATTAAACCCATGAGTAATTACAGTTCCTTCAGCACGATAACGACCTGTGAAACTCACTTGTATTTGTCCCCGGCGATAGTGGCCATCGTCGCACAAACAGTTCTCGTCACCAAAATCAATGGTCATGGTTAACGGGAAAGCCAGTGTATCAAGTGTAATGACAGCACAATCGCCTAAAAACAAACGATTGGTCTCTGTCGACTTCAAGTTACTCGACTTCAGCGCATAGGCTTCATCTGAAATATTACTCACATTTTCGTAAATCCTGTCGGCAAGGGTTTCATCACTTGCTGAGGAAGTATCAACTGCGGTTGATTCTGAGTCTTTTTTACATGAGGTAAATACAATTGTTGAACCTACCAACATGACCAGCGCAATAAACAAATTGATTTTTTTCATAAGTCATTTTTTAATGTGTTTCAATTGCTAACCGCATGAGAAGGGGTTTACCCTACTTTTTTCATGAAAAAACTCCTCAATTGTAACAAGAGGATTTTATTTCCTGCATTTGCAATGCTGCAAAATCTTTTGTTTCTATTGGGAACATGATTTGAAAAACAACACAAGCAGCGAAAATAATATTTGGCCAATAGAAATTAAGCCCTCGCTACAAACGAGGGCAAGATACGGTTGATGTCCTACGGACAAAAGATGGAATGTAATGGTGCTTTCTATTGATGTTAAAGCCCTACGGGCTAAACCTAAATTTTGGCCTGTCCGTCTCCCTACTCTTGTCTTCCGACTCCACTCTTTTGCTTTGCAACCACCTCAGGAATAAATTCAGGAGCTAAATGTCGGTCGTACCTAAAGCACTCTGATAAGTGTAACATGGACAATCTTCAGTCTTCTGACTCCTGACATCCAAACAACTTAAGATACTTCAAACTATAGCCACTTCCAGCCAAAACCCTACCTATCCTTATACATTTTATCGTAATAAGCCTGATAAGCTCCGGTAGTTACATTTTTTAACCAGTCTTCGTTTTGCATATACCATTCGATGGTTTTTTCGATGCCTTCTTCAAACTGAAGTGATGGTTTCCAACCCAATTCATCCTGAAGCTTGGTGCTGTCGATGGCATATCGTAAATCGTGGCCGGCACGGTCGGTAACATAAGTAATCAGTTTTTCACTGGTTCCTTCTTCACGTCCCAGTTTTTTGTCCATGACCTTACACATCACTTTAATCAGATCGATATTTTTCCACTCGTTGTGACCACCAATGTTAAAGGTTTCTCCCGTTGCCCCTTTGTGATAGATCACATCGATGGCAGTAGCATGGTCGATCACATATAACCAATCGCGTACATTTTCACCTTTACCGTAAACGGGAAGTGGTTTGTTATGTCGAATATTGTTTAAAAACAAGGGGACCAACTTTTCAGGAAACTGGTTAGGACCATAGTTATTAGAACAGTTGGATATAATGACAGGCAATCCGTAAGTATCATGATAAGCCCTTACAAAATGGTCGGAGCTGGCTTTGGAAGCTGAATATGGACTGTGTGGGTCGTAAGCCGTATTTTCATAAAAGAATCCCTCGTCGCCTAGCGAACCATAAACCTCATCTGTGGAAACGTGGTAAAACCGTTTGCCTTCAGTATTGTCTTTCCAAATGGCGCGTGCTGCATTGAGCAGGTTTACGGTACCAATAACATTTGTCATGACGAATTCCATGGGATTTTCGATAGAACGATCCACATGCGATTCAGCAGCCAGGTGAATCACCCCATCGAACTGATGTTTTTTAAACAAGTCCATGATGAACTCACCATTGACGATATCGCCCAACAAAAAAGAGTAATTTGGTTTCTTATCGATATCTTTCAGGTTTTCGAGGTTACCTGCGTAAGTGAGTTTATCAAGATTAAAAATATGATAATCGGGATATTTGTTGACGAACAAGCGGGCTACATGAGAGCCAATAAATCCGGCGGCACCGGTAATAAGTATTTTTTTCATGTGATTATTTTTTCAGTTATTTATTCAGGCTTAACGGTTTTTCCGCGAAAAGCTTGTTCCCATTTCCAGGCAGAACCTACCATTTCTTCCAGGTTACGCTCAGCTTTCCAGCCCAGTACCTCGTTTGAGAAATCAGGATTGGCCCAAACTTTTTCAATATCACCTTCACGACGGGCTACAATTTTATAATTTAGCTTTAATCCGGAGGTTTTTTCAAAGGCTTTGATCACATCCAATACGGAGTATCCAATGCCTGTTCCCAGATTAAATATTTCCATCTGTTTCAACATTTTTTTGTTGACCATCCGGTCGATGGCCACCACATGGGCTTTGGCCAAATCCACTACATGAATATAATCGCGGATGGCAGTACCATCGTGGGTATTGTAGTCTTCGCCAAAAACGCTCAACTGTTGGCGCAAGCCGATGGCCGTTTGGGTAATAAAAGGAACCAGGTTATTGGGAACACCAATGGGTAATTCACCAATCAGGGCACTTTCGTGGGCACCGATGGGATTAAAATAGCGCAAAGCGATGGCGTTGATATCCGTAACTTTCACCGTATCCGTGATGATTTCTTCAGAGATTTGTTTGGTGTTACCATAAGGAGACTCAGCCTTTTGGATGGGCGCATTCTCGCTTACCGGCAATACTTCCGGTTGACCGTATACCGTACAAGATGAGGAAAATACAATATTGGGAATGTTATTATCCTGCATGGCCTGAAGGATATTCACCAACGAATCGAGGTTATTGCGGTAATACATCAAGGGGTTTTGAACCGATTCGCCCACAGCCTTATAAGCTGCAAAATGGATGATTCCTTTCAAATCGCTGTGACGCTTAAAAAAGTCGGCCGTTTTTTCCCTGTCAACGAGATCGAAAACCTCCAGTGTGGGTCGTATTCCCGTAATTTTTTCGATGGAGTCGATGATTTTAGCATCCGAGTTGGAGAGGTTATCGACAATGATGACTTCGTAACCTTTATGTTGAAGTTCTACAACGGTATGAGAGCCAATAAACCCTGTACCTCCTGTAACCAGTATTTTCATGCGTGTTAGATTAAGTTGAAATGAAATCGTTATAAGCAAAAGTAGGGATTTATTCCACTTTTCCTACCTTTGCACGCAATAAATAATCATGAAGTCTGCCAATCTTACTACTCAATTTGCGCTCCATCCGGCGGTAGCAAACCTACACCGTCTACTCGACAAAAAACAGTCGCACATAAAGCTTTCTGGCATTAGTGGTTCAGGAATTACTTTTGCGATTTCTGGTATTTTTGAACAAGCCGGTAAACAACAGCACGTGGTTGTGGTTCCAGACAAGGAACAAGCGGCCTATTTTTACAACGACATTGAACGTTTGTTGGGCGAAAGCGAAACCGACTTCAACCAAAAAAGGGTGTTGTTTTATCCCACATCGTACAAACGTCCGTACGAACCCGAAAACACCGATGCTTCTTATCAGCTTTCCCGAACTGAAGTGCTGAAAAGATTCATGAACGACGACCGCAAAACCATTGTAATAACCTATCCCGAGGCGCTTTCCGAAAAGGTAATTACCAAAAGATACCTGAGTAAAAACCTGATGAAACTCAAGACCGGGGAAGCTGTATCGCTCGATTTTGTGGTGGATTTACTGAGTGAATTTGAATTTGAAGCGGTAGATTTTGTTGCAGAACCCGGACAGTTTGCTATTCGTGGTGGAATTGTTGACGTATTTTCATTTTCCAACGATCACCCCTATCGCATTGAGTTTTTTGGTGATGAAATTGAATCCATCCGTAGTTTTGATCCCGCTTCTCAGCGATCTATCCAAATCATGCAGCGCATTTCGTTGTTGCCTAATGTTCAGGACCGTATGATTAAAGAGGAACGGGTGAATTTTTTGGATTATATTCCGGCCCACACCTTGTTTTGGCTCGACAACATCGAATTGACCCATAAGCGTATTTTGGAGGAATTTGAAAAAGCCATCGTTTCATTCGATCGGCTGGAAGACAAAGAAAACCGACTTAATCCGGTAGATCTCTTTACAGATGGGAAAGATTTTGTCCAACGCATTTCCAAAGTTACTACCATAGAATACAATGGCCATCAGGCACTTCCTCAAACCGAGAAAATTGAGTTCAGCCAGAAGCCACAACCTTCGTTCAATAAAAACTTCAATCTGCTCATTGAGCACATCCAACAAAAACACAACGAAGGATTCCGGTGTTTGATTTTTTCGGAAAACCCCAAACAAACCGAACGTCTGTACAGCATTTTCGAAGATTTACAATCGGATATTCCTGAAGGTGAAAGGGTTCGATTTACGCCCATCAACCACAGTTTAAGTCAGGGTTTTATTGATGAAGACCTGAAATGGTTGTGTTACACTGATCATCAGCTTTTCGACAGGTACCATCGGTTTAAACTCCGAGAAGGATTTGGCCGCAAGGAAGCCATTTCACTCAAAGAGCTTTACGACCTTACGCCCGGCGATTTCGTCACCCACATCGATCATGGAGTAGGCCGTTTTGACGGATTGCAAATCATCGACAACAATGGAAAAAAGCAGGAAGCCATCCGGTTGATGTATAAAAATAGCGATTTGCTTTACGTGAGCATTCACTCCTTACACCGCATTTCCAAATACATTGGAAAAGAAGGCACTCCGCCCACACTCAACAAGTTGGGTTCGGCTAGCTGGACCAATCTCAAAAACAAAACCAAGAAAAAGGTCAAGGACATTGCCCGCGACCTGATTAAGCTATATGCCAAACGCAAAGCGGCTGTGGGGTTTTCGTTTATGCCCGACACCTACTTGCAAAACGAACTGGAAGCCTCCTTTATGTATGAGGATACTCCAGATCAATTGAAAGCCACGGTTGATTTTAAAAAAGACATGGAAGCCTCCTACCCTATGGATAGGCTTGTGTGTGGCGACGTGGGTTTTGGAAAAACTGAAATTGCTGTTAGAGCTGCTTTTAAGGCAGTTACCGACAGTAAACAGGTGGCCGTGCTGGTTCCAACAACCATTCTGGCCCTGCAACACTTCAAAACCTTTAGCGATCGATTGAAGGAGTTTCCAGTAGCGGTGGATTATATCAACAGGTTTAAATCGGCCAAAGAACAAAAAGAAACACTGGAAAGGCTCAAGGAAGGGAAAATCGACATCCTGATCGGCACCCACCGTATTTTGAGCAAAGACATCGATTTCAGTAATTTGGGATTGTTTATTGTGGATGAAGAGCAAAAATTTGGTGTGGCAGCCAAGGAAAAGTTGCGCCAAAAAAGTGCCAATGTGGATACCCTTACGCTTACGGCAACACCCATACCAAGAACCTTGCAATTTTCGCTGATGGGTGCCCGCGACCTGAGCATCATCAACACGCCACCTCCCAACCGACACCCGGTACATACCGAAATCAGATCCTTTGGCGAAGAAATTATTACTGAAGCCATCAACTACGAAGTCTCCCGTGGCGGACAGGTCTTTTTTGTACACAACCGGGTGAACAACATTGTAGATGTGTACGATATGCTTCACAAGTTTATTCCCGGAGTACGCATTGCCGTAGCTCATGGCCAGATGGACGGCGCTAAATTGGAACGCATCATGCTCGACTTTATTGATGGCGAATATGATGTGCTTCTATCTACTACCATCATTGAATCGGGACTCGATATCAGCAATGCCAACACCATCATCATCAATGATGCGCAAAATTATGGGTTGAGCGATTTGCATCAGTTGCGTGGAAGAGTGGGTCGTAGCAACAAAAAAGCCTTTTGTTATTTGTTGGCTCCACCATTGGCATCCCTCACTCAAGAAGCGCGAAAAAGGCTGAAAGCCCTGGAAGAACATGCCGATCTGGGCAGTGGATTCAGCATTGCCATGCGCGATTTGGACATCCGGGGAGCAGGAAATATATTGGGAGGCGAACAAAGTGGATTTATTTCGGATATTGGTTACGAAATGTACCAGAAAATTCTGGACGAAGCCATTCAGGAATTAAAGGATGCTGAGTTTGGCGATTTGTACGAGGAAGAAAATAAAGCCAAAGAGTTGGTGCGCGAATGTCAGATGGAAACAGATTTAGAAATTCTCATTCCGGACACTTACGTGACCAACATCACCGAAAGGTTGAGCATATATAAAGACCTCGACAACCTGAATTCCGAAGCCGAACTGGAAGTTTTTTGCAAAGGATTGGTTGATCGTTTTGGTCCCATGCCCCAGCAGGTTCTCGACCTGATCGACTCGCTCCGACTGCGTTGGCTAGCGCGAAAGATTGGTTTTGTTAAACTTTATTTGAAACACAACCGCATGTCGGGCTATTTTACCGGCACCCACGATTCGCCCTATTTTCAGACAAAAGCATTCGACAACGTATTGGCTTTTATCAAAACTGACCCCAATTCATGTACAATGAAAGAAGTAAAAGGCAGTTTAACACTTCGTTTCGATAAAGTGAATTCTGTAAAAAAAGCCATCATTTTGCTAAAACGCATGGCCGGAGAGTCAGAATAGTCGAAAAATACGACAACAATCCATAAAAATCAATGAATTTTCGACCAAAATCACACAAAAAACACCATCATGGCTGCAAAAACATTAATAAATTGTTATCCATAGCACTGTGTTCACATTTGTTGTTATTTTTGTAACAAAATATATCGTTCATTAATAAAATATAAAACGCATGAAAAAACTATTACTCTTATTCGTTGCAGCTTTTTTTGCAACATTTAGCTATGCTCAAGAATGTTCTGATCTTTTTATTTCGGAATATGTAGAAGGTTCAGGCAACAACAAAGCTATCGAAATTTACAATCCTACTCCAAATGCCATTGACCTGAGTTCATACCAATTGGTACGATACTCCAATGGTGGATTTGAACCGAATGCAGTTGGACTCACTGGCACCATCGAATCAAAAAGCACTTTTGTTGTTGTTCTTGACAAACGTGATCCTGCTGGAACTGGACAAGAAATAGCTGTTGATTCTGCCTTACAGGAAAAGGCAGATATCTTTTTGTGTCCTGTTTATGATGTGAATAAGATGATGTACTTCAATGGAAACGATGCCGTTACCCTTGAAAAAACGAATGGTCAGATTATCGATATTTTTGCTGTAATTGGGCCCCCTATGACAAGCGCTGACAAAGGATGGGGAAACATCAACGATACAACAATCACTTATAACAGTGGTGGAGTTCCTACAACTTACACCATTTCGAACTATAATGTAGGCCCTTTATTTTGGTTAGCCTGGACAATGGACCATACATTAATTCGCAAAACAAATGTAACCCACGGTGTTACCGAAAACCCTGATCCATTTTTTGTGGTAGATGTTCAATGGGATTCCATTCCTGAAAACACTTTTGATTCTTTAGGAGCACATTATTGTGATTGTACAGGTATTGGAATTAATGAAAATCAACCCTTGGTTAATTTGGATGTTTATCCAAACCCTGTAGAAAACAACAATTTCACAATAGCATCTGATGAGGCCATTAAATCTGTTGAAATGTTTGACCTTACCGGAAGAATTGTTGAAAGAATTGAATTGGGAGCAAACACCTTTGAAGGTACCTTCACCATCAAAGAAAGTTTTAAGGGATTCCTGTTTGTAACCGTAAGATTTGAAAATGCGGCATCACAAACCAGAAAACTTCTGGTAAAATAATAATTTACTGATAGTTTGTCATTTACAAAGGCTTTAAGTATCAACACTTAAAGCCTTTGGCGACTTTATCAAAAAAATAATATCACCTCAAATTCGAGTTATAATGAAAAAAATTATTCTTTCGTTTGGTTTATTGCTTTTATCCATCATAGCGTTTTCCCAAACAAGAACTGTAAGTGGCGTTGTTACCGATGTCAACATCGGAGAACCACTTATTGGTGTAAATGTGATGTATGATACTGGTAAGGGAACAGTTACCGACATCAATGGTGAATTCATATTAAAACTTGAGGCAGGAAGTTATACTTTATCTATTTCTTACGTTGGATTTGTGAATCAACAAAAAAACATTGTTGTTGGCGAAAAGGATTTGTTTGTCAACTTTGAACTAAGTACAGTAACCCTAACTGAGGTTGAAGTAGTAGGAGATATTGCTCGAACAAGAGAAACTCCGGTTGCCTTCTCGAATATTAGTCCTGCACAAATTGAAGAGCAACTAGCCGCACAAGACATACCGCTTATACTTAACTCTACACCAGGTGTTTACGCAACAGCTTCAGGTGGCGGGGATGGTGATGCCCGTATTAACATCCGTGGTTTTAATCAACGTAACGTTGCGGTAATGCTTGATGGAATACCCGTAAACGATATGGAAAACGGATGGGTATATTGGTCAAACTGGTTTGGTTTGGATGCGGTGATGCGTAGTACACAGGTACAAAGAGGATTAGGAATGTCTAAATTGGCCATTCCTTCTATTGGAGGCACCATTAACATCACCACAAAAGGAATTGATGCTAAAAAAGGGATCAGCTTAAAGCAAGAATTTGCTGCAGGTGGTTTTACCAGAACATCATTAGGTATGACAACTGGACGTATGAAGAATGGCTGGGGAGTAACATTTGCCGGATCGTATAAACAAGGAAATGGATGGGTTGATCAAACATACACCAAAGGTTGGTTCTACTTTTTACGTGTAGACAAAGAGATAGGCAAACATGTTTTGAGTGTAACCGCCATGGGTGCGCCGCAAGAACACGGTCAAAGAAGCTACAAAAAAAGAGTCTCTGCCTATGATACCGAATATGCCAAAGAAATTGGCATGAACGAAGGATATATTGACTCACTACAATCAAATGGGATACCTGTAAATATGGGACTTCGTTACAATCCGAACTGGGGTTATTTAAGCAGAGCTTATATTACAGAAACGGATACCATATATCCGGAGGCAAAAGCTGTAAGTACGGCCAACAATTATTATCACAAACCACAGTTTAGCTTACGTGATTTTTGGAGCGTAAATGATAATCTATATATTTCCAATGTTCTTTATTTATCGATAGGCACTGGTGGTGGTGGATCTTTTTCCCCCACTCCATCAACCGACACTTCTACGAATCAACAAAATCTTCAGAAGCCTTACAACTCAAATATGAACATTCCCAATGGATTTAATTCAAAAAAATTATCAACAGGGATTCTTCGAAACGCAGTCAATAATCATTTTTGGCTAGGTTTGCTATCAACATTTGATTACAAACTCAGTGAGTCATTTTCACTATCAGGAGGTATTGACCTCAGAACATATAAAGGGGAACATTATCGCGAGGTGAGAGATCTTTTCGGAGGAAACTACTATCTGGATTCCGGAAATCAAAATGAAGATAATGACACCACACGAAAATACAACAATGACAAAATTGGTTATTACAACGACGCTTTGGTTCGTTGGGGAGGCCTTTTTGCACAGTTAAAATACCAGAATGGAAATTTAACGACATTCATTAACTTAACCGGATCATATTCAGGATATAAACGCATCGATTATTTTATTCCCAAAACACTTGATGTGGGTGACACAACATTTCTCATAGCATATGATACTGAAATTGACTACAACGGTACTACATACAATCGAAATTCTCCAGGATTAAAAACAAACGAATCCGATTGGAAATACTTACCCGGGTTTACCCTTAAAGGAGGAGTTAACTACAATTTAAACGAGAGAATGAATATATTCTTGAATTTGGGCTATTTATCGAAAGCACAAAGGTTTAATAATGTATTCGATTACGACAATAAGCTTTTTCTGGAAATTAAAAATGAGCGTGTAAAAGCTATCGAATTGGGATACAGTTACGAAGTTTCGAGGTTAGCCGTCAATGTTAATGCCTATTATACCGTTTGGGAAAACAAACCCACAGACCGAAACACCACTTTTCCAGATCCGGATGATCCAACCAATCGGCTTACTGCCAACATCAATAACATGAATGCCTTACACAAAGGTATTGAAATGGAATTGGGTTTTATGATTTTGGATAATCTGGAATTCCAGAGCATCTTGTCATTGGGCGACTGGAAATGGACTTCAAAAGATACAGCATTAATTTACAATGACAACAACATATTGGTTGGTAAAAAACCATTTGATGCGAGAGGACTCTTTGTTGGCGATGCTGCTCAATTCCAAAACAGGGAAAGCCTGAGGTGGGAAGTTGTTAAGGGAGTTTATGTTTCGGGGGACTTTACTTGGTTTGGAAAACACTATGCCGAGTTTAACCCCATTGATTATGATCCTGAATTAAATCCATGGGCATTTGACGAGAATGGAGACCCCAAGCAATCCTGGAAAATTCCAAATTACTATATGGTAGACTTTCATGCAGGATATTCATGGAAAGTAAAAAAAATGGGCTTCCAAATAAGGGGTAGTGTACTTAACGCTTTTGATGGTAAGTATATTACTGATGCACAAAACAACGACTCCTACCTGGGTATGGCATCCAGCAATTTTGATGTGAACTCAGCAAGTGTTTTCATGGGAATGGGAAGAAGATTTGTTGTATCATTAAGAATAAGCTTATAATAGGTTTAGCATGGTTTTTGTGTTACAACATTAGATTTATTCTATAGGCTATTTAATAACGAATAATCAGTATAACAATACACTTAAGATGAAAAAATTACTAATCATTACTTTTCTAATCACGGGCATTTTTTCTTTTGGCCATGCCCAGAACACCATTCTTGAAGCACGACAAATGGGAGAAGGTGCAGTGGTAACCGTTAAAGGTATCGCTACCAATGGTGCTGAAATGGGTATCATCAGATATTTTCAGGACCAAACTGCGGGCATAGCTGCCTATGGTTCTGCCGTCAGCGTTGTAAACAGAGGGGACTCCATCTCGGTAACAGGTACTTTGAAAATTTACAACCAATTGCTTGAAATTGACCCAATTACCAACGTAACCGTGCTATCAACAGGAAATCCTGTTCCAGACCCGGTGTTACTTACACCTAACCAGATCGGTGAAAGCTACGAAGGTCAACTGATTCAGGTTCACAATGTCATGTTCAACGATGCCGGCCAAAACTTTACCGGCAACAAAAAATACACTTTTACTGCCAATGGCGAGATTGGGTATATGTACATTAAAAATGGTCAGGACTTTGTTGGGACCATAATTCCCAGTGCACCGGTTAGTTTAACTGCGTTGTGTTCACAATTTGACTTCAGCAATCCCAATCAAGGATACCAGTTACTCCCTCGTGATTTAGAGGACATTTATATTCCAAGTTCTATCTATTTTGTAGATGCACTTACCAACACTGAATTTACAGGTTCCGACTTGTATTTTTCATGGAACACCAATATCGAGGGAAGTACCGAAATTTATTATGGAACAACAGAAGATGAAGTAATGGATAACCACATTTCTGACGTAGGAGGTTCGACAAGCCACATGATTGATTTGTCAGGTTTAGAAGCCGGAAGCATTACCTGGGTTCAGGCATTTTCGGTTAGTGGAAGTGATACTGCCAAGTCAGCTGTTTTACCTTTTGCTACGATTTCGAACTCAACCGGAGCAATGAAAGCCTATTTCAACAGTCTGGTTGACAACTCATACTCCACGGGAGAAAATGCGATCTACCTCCACGATCTTATTGATGACACCGTCATCAGCTATATTAATCGTGCAAAATACACCATTGATTTTACCATGTATAACTTTAACAACAGTGGCATGAGTGACATTAGCGTTGCTTTGCTTGCTGCTGCTGACAGAGGTGTTCGTGTTAGGGTTATTGGGTGTGGAACCACAGCTAACCTGGGTATGGATGAGTTAATGGGTTCAGCAGTTCATGTTTTGATAGGCCCCAACAGTTCTCAGCGTTCCGGAATCATGCACAATAAATTTATTGTATTTGATGCAGAATCGAATGACCCGAACGATCCTTTGGTTTGGACAGGTTCAACCAACTTTACTGAAGACCAAATTGATTTAGATGCCAACAATGTAATCATTGTTCAAGATCAAAGTCTGGCCCGTGCCTACCAGATTGAATTTGAAGAAATGTGGGGATCGACAGGTGACGAACCCAATGCAGCTTTGGCTCGTTTTGGTTCGGAAAAAAGAAACAACACACCCCATGAGTTTAAAATAAACGGAAAACGCGTTGAATGTTATTTTAGCCCTTCGGATGGTGTTAATGCCAAAATTGTGGAGACCATTAACACTGCAGATCATGATTTAAGCATCGCCACTATGCTCATTACCCGAATCGAAATGGCTGACGCCATTGTGGGCAGAAAATCCGCTGGTGTTGCCGTTAATGTCATTACCAACGCTGAAGGCAACAACAATACAACAGTAAATAGTATGTTGGCCGAATCATTAAACACTCATGTTACCTTTGATGATGTTTCTGCAGGAATTCTCCACCATAAATACATGATCGTAGACCAAGGTGCAGCTGCATCTGATCCTATCATTTTTACGGGCTCACATAACTGGAGTGCAGCTGCTGATAATGAAAATGATGAAAACACACTAATTGTTCACGACGGAACTTTGGCCAACGTATATTATCAACAATTCGTTCCCCGATTTACTGAGAACTATGGTGTTCTGTTCGAGCTGACTGAACCACCAACAGCGGTTAACGATTTAGCTGAAACAGTAATTGACCAAAGTGTGGTAGTTCCTGTTTTGGAAAATGATTTATTGTTGGCTCCCGTTTCAATTACTATTGAAACACAGTCAACACAAGGTAGTTCCTCTACCTCTTTCTCCAATCCTAATGTTATAATATATGCTCCAGCCCAAGGATTTTACGGAACAGATTCTATGGAGTACAGAATAACCTACCAAGCTGCTCCATCCCTTTATTCCATTGCAAAAATTTATTTTACTGTTATTGATAATAGCAGTGTTGATGAGATTTTTGCTGGTGGATCATTGGCTGTATTCCCCAACCCTGCTCAAGACAAAATCAACCTCAGTTTCAACCTGAAGAAGGATACGCAAATCAACTTGATGTTGAGTGATATCTCAGGGAAACAATTGATAAGTGAACATCTTGAAGCTCCAATGGGACAAAATCAAATAAGTTTTGATGTTAGCGGTTTTGCCAAAGGTATTTATGTACTGAACATCAATACAGAAAAAGGTACCCTAAATTATAAAGTGGTCATCAAATAATCGTTTTTCGTTTAGAAAAAAAAGCGGGATGATATATTATCATTCCGCTTTTTTTTTGAGGATTCTTTGTTCGTTGTTCGTTGTTCTTTGTTCCTTGTTCCTTGTTCATCGTTTGAGGTTGAGTATGGTGGTTGGTGGAATGGCAAAATGGGGTTGAAAGGCAGGAAATGTCGAATGTCGAACGCTGAATGACGAAGAATGAATGAGGGGAGGGTATCTCGTGGGTTCACGAGGCTCTCACGGTCGTGCCTCCCTCAGAGCTAAACTCCTGAACTCCTCCGCGTTTACAAATGCGCTCGAGTGTATATAAAAAGTGCTTGATGTTTTATAAAAAAGCCGACTTAAACATAAGTCGGCTTTTTGATTTTTGTCAAATTATGATTTGAAATAAGGCCAACCCTTACTTTTTATTTTTCTCAACCCATTTCCTTGCATTAACAAAAGCTACCATCCAAGGACTTACCTCATCTTGGCGGCCTTCAGGATAGATTGGCCATTGCCAAGGCATGAAAGCCCTTTCTAGGTGAGGCATCATGGCCAAATGACGGCCATCGTTGGAGCAAATGGCGGCGGTAGACCAATCAGATCCATTGGGATTTCCAGGATACAAATCGTAGCTGTATTTCATTACCAGCTGGTATTTGTCGCTGTAATAGGGGAAACTAAATTTACCTTCTCCATGCGCTACCCAAGCTCCCAGTCTTGTTCCTGCTAACGAATGCAGCATCACAGAATCGTTTTCGGGAATATTCAGGTTGACGAAACCCGATTCAAATTTACCGGAAGAATTGTGCAACATTTTAACACTTTCGGGATGTTTGGGATAAATCAGGTTCAATTCAGTCATTAACTGACAGCCATTGCAAACGCCTAA
>JBFHGX010000026.1:0-35888 GCA_041582875.1 Bacteroidales bacterium
AAAACACATAACCATAATAGGATTTGTATTTGTTATACAACTGCTCTTCATGCCGTTGATTGGCAATGAAATCCTCAGCGGTTTTATTGCCCGCACGTTGTTGAAGAAAGACTTTTTGAGCTTCCACTTGAGGCGCATAAAAATGCGTTGTCCAACAATTGTCAGGAAGAACAAATGTAGCCACAGGAACATAGCCTGCTCTTTGCATTTGAGCGACTTTATTAGGAATGGTATCTATTTCAGGATAGGCATCCATCCAAAACGCCTCTATTTCATCAGGACGCTGATCCGTAAACCAGGAGGCTTCAGAAACTACAACATAGCCACCGGTTTTCAGGAATTTCTTCCATTCATTGAGTCCACGTTCATACCCAATATTATAAATGGCTCCTTCCGACCAAATCAAGTCAAGTGATTCGTCGTGAAAATGGAGATCATCCATTGATCCCACAACACCTTGCATGCGTTCCTCTAGCTGATGTTTCGCAGCATTAGAATTAAATAAATCGATGAAAGTGGGAAAAATATCTATTCCAGTAATTTTTCCGGGCGCATGTTGAGCCAACACCACCGTTTGACCACCGCTTCCGCAACCCAGATCCGCAATTTGCGATTCGTCAGTTAGGTTATCGACAAAACTTAATGCTTTCATGGTTACCTCAGGACTCCCAGGCCCTTGTCGCGCTACGCTTGCATAATATTCGCAAATTAAGTTTACGTCGAATTCGTGAATGGATTTATTTTCGTTACTCATGATATTTAATTTTAAGTTGTTGAAGCCATGACATAAAAGCAGATTGCTTTTGCCAAACTTCGATATTTTGTAAATAGATAAATAGTAATAACTCCGACAAGAAACTGCCGAAATCCAAAAATGAAATAACCCTGATAGAACATCAAAGTTATTTAACTCACAATCTCCAAACCTAAATTAAACATCCAAAAGTATTAGGACATCAAATGTAATAAAATTTATTAATTGCTAACACACTTGCATATTATAATCAAGGTAAATGCATGATTTATTTATCTCCAGCATCAGGTACATATTGTCTACCCAGCTTTAGGCTTCAGTTATCACAACCTTTTTTACACTACTTTTGTTATCCATCTCAAAATCTGAAAATATGAACTTAAGTATATCCTCTGCCTTCGATGCAGGAAACATTGAGGTCGTCTCGATTGAAAATCATGAAAACATTCAATTGAAAATTGAAAAAGATTCCAATTCTGAATTTCTACAGTGGTTTTATTTCAGAATGCAGGGAGCAAAACATCTTGCTTGCAAACTGAATATCCTGAATGCCGGTCAAGCGGCTTATACTGAAGGATGGGACAATTATCAGGCTCGTGCTTCGTACGACCGTAAAACTTGGTTTCAGATTCCGACAACCTACATTGATGGTGTTTTGAGTTTGGATTTTACACCAGAATTTGATACCGTATACATAGCTTATTTTGCACCTTTCTCCTATGAGCAACACCTGGATTTGGTTAGCGAAGCTCAACAATCTCCATGGTGTACTTTGGAAACAATTGGCGAAACCACACAAGGAAGACCCATTGATTTTCTCCGCATTGGCAATGAAGACAAAAACAAAAAAAATCTTTGGGTAATCGCTCGTCAACACCCGGGTGAAAGCATGGCTGAGTGGTTCATGTTGGGATTGATCTTTCGCATTCTGGATGAAGAAAATGCAGCTTCTGTTGAATTATTAAAGAAGGCCAATTTGTACATGGTCCCGAATATGAATATCGATGGAAGCATTTTGGGAAATCTAAGGGTTAACGCCAAAGGAATTAACTTCAACCGTGAATGGGCTGCTCCTAGTATAGAGAATAGTCCTGAAGTTTATTATGTAAAGAAGAAAATGAGGGAAATTGGCATGGACTTCAATTTGGATGTACACGGAGACGAAGGACTTCCTTACAACTTCATCTCGGGTATAGAAGGAATTCCATCATGGAATGAGAAACTAAGTAACCTCACCGATAAATTCATAAACAACTGGATGGCTATTAATCCGGATATGCAGCATGTTCATGGTTATCCAAAAAATGAACCGGGTAAAGCTAACCTGAATATCTGCTCGAAGAATCTGGGTGAAGAATTTAAATGTCTGAGCCAAACGCTTGAAATGCCATTCAAGCAAAACGATAACATTCCTGACAATTATTTGGGCTGGTCGCCGGAAAGATCGATAAAATTGGGAGAGTCTCTTGTACCTGTGCTCCTAAGTATCGTGGATGAACTTTAGAATTATATTAAATTTTCCACAATACATCAAACAATCTGACTAGTGATAAGCCAGAACACAAAAAATAAACCACACACACTAAAAACTCACTAAAATGGAAAAACTCAATATTCTTTGGACGACAAATAATAAAGACACCTTCTCCCACATGATCTCATTGTATGCTACAAATGGCCTTAAAAAGGGATGGTGGAAAGAAATAAACATTATCGTTTGGGGCGCTTCAGCAAAATTAATTAGTGAAGATAAAGAAGTTCAAGATGAGATTCGGAAAATGCTTAAAAGTGGTGTCACCTTCGAAGGATGTCTGGTGTGCAGCGACCAATTTGGAGTTTCTGAAACCTTAATAAATCTTGGCGTTGACTTAAAATATATGGGAGAACCATTGACTGCCTATCTTAAAAATGATGAGAAGATGTTGACACTTTAATCTGTTCAACATTGGTATTACTGACACTCTCATTTAGAATTAAAAAGATTGACATGATTGAAAAAAAGTTTGATCCTCAAAAATTACAAAAGTTGAACAATCCTCAACGGTTGAAGGATATTTCACCGGATTTTATTTGGAATAAATTGAATCCCAAAAAAACGGATGTACTGGTTGAAATAGGTGCAGGTACAGCCTTCTTTAGTATCGCTTTTCTCAAGCAGGCTAAAGCTGCAAAAATATATGCTTGCGATCTATCGGAGGTGATGATTGATTGGATGAAGAAAAATGTGATCACTAAATATCCGAATATCGCTCCTGTAAAAACAGAAGAGGTATTGATACCTCTGGAAGATGAAATAGCTGACATCGTATTTACAATCAACCTTCATCATGAATTAGACAACCCTATTCAAACATTGAAAGAGGCCTATAGGATCACGAAACCAGGCGGGAAAATTTTTATTGTTGATTGGAAGAAGGAAAGTCCGGTTGGTCCTTCAGTGCAAATCAGATGTACGCCTGAACAAGTCAAGAATCAATTGGAAGTTTCCGGATTTAGGCAGATCGACCTATATAATGATTTGCCCATGCATTTTTTAGCCATTGGCGAAAAGGATTGAGGATAATATTAAAGAATGAGAGATGAGAAAAAAGGGTAAGGTGTCGACCAGAATCCTCATCCAAATAGGATGAACTTCACAACAATGAAGAAAATCCACAGGTATCCCTCGATGCTCTAGTGGCTAAAAAATATAAATTTGTAAAATGAATACAATAGATATACGAACCTTAGATGTAGTACAATACCTCCAGCCCTTGCGTGAAGGAGGCTCCATGCCAGCCATTGTCAAAGCCAATGATGAGTTTCTATATGTATTGAAATTTCGGGGAGCAGGACAAGGAAAAAAAGCGCTCATTGCAGAAGTACTGGGTGGTGAATTGGCACGTACCATTGGGTTAAATGTTCCTGAATTGGTGTTGATGAATCTCGATGATTCGTTTAGCAAAACTGAACCCGATGAAGAGATACAAGACTTATTGAATTTTAGTGTGGGGCTAAATTTAGGTTTGCATTATTTATCAGGTGCCATTACCTATGAGCCTTTGGTTCCAACAGTTGATGCCGCTACAGCCTCTAAAATTGTTTTGCTCGACAGCATCATTATCAACATTGACCGGACTGCGAAAAACACCAATCTGTTAAATTGGAATAAGGAATTGTGGTTAATTGACCATGGCGCAAGTTTTTATTTTCACCACAATTGGCCTACCTGGGAAGACCATCTAACACGCACTTTCCCACTCATTAAAAACCACGTGCTTTTGCAGAAAGCAACACAATTATCAAAAGCAGCAATAGAAATAAGGTCACGATTAACGAAAGAGAAGATCGAAGAAATCATTTCAAAAATACCCGAAGACTGGTTAACAGATGAATCAGACCCTATAAGCCCGAATGAAATGCGGTTGGCATATCTTGAATTTATTAGCGGCCGATTAGATAAAATTGATTTATTGGTAAAGGAGGCCGAAGATGCAAGATAGAGTTACCTACGAGTTTGCTATCATTCGCTTTGTGCCCAAAGTTGAACGTGAAGAGTTTATCAACGTGGGAGTCTTAGTATACTCTAAACGAAAAAAATACCTGGGAATTAAATATACGGAAGATTCGGACCGCTTGAAAGCATTTCAATGTGAAATTAGCCATGAGATGATAACTACCTATTTAAAAGCCTGGGAAACAATTTGTAAAGGAGGATCTATAGGTGGTGCCATTGGCGAGTTGGAGTTATCCGATCGTTTTCGTTGGCTGGCAGCCGCTAAAAGTACGGTGCTGCAATGTTCTCCAACACACCCGGGATTATGTACTGATCCTGAAAAAGAATTGGAAGACCTTTTTAATCGGAATGTATTGTAAGATCAGTTCACAGCTAATCTGAAATTAGACAGACCATCATTTATCAACAAGGTTGTTTACATGACACAAACATGATAGATTGAGGCTTGTTAAATCAGGCTAAAGACAAGGCAACAATCGAATAAACACCCCTTTCGTAGATAAAATCCTCGCATTCATTGATTTCATTTGTAAAATGATCATTCCCAATGTTTATTTGCGAATAAATAATAGGAGATCGATTTTCTGAAGAATATCGAAGTAATGAGACTCTTTGTAAATGAGGTGAAATTAAAAAGGTAAAAAGATGAAAAAACAGCATTTAATATATTTAGGTTTCATGCTACTGATAGTCGTATTTTCGGCTTGTCGTAAGGCTGATATTACCCAAGAAATAACCGGTACAGTTTCAGATTATGCAGACTGGACTGAAACCACACACAGTAACAATGTTGATCCTGAATATTCAGTTGTTTTCGAACAAAATACGGTACTACGCTTTGATATAGAAATAAGTAGCACCAACTGGTCAATCATGCAGTCAGACTTAGATGATCAACTGGGAGGTAGCTCAGGTGGTCCTGGTGGTGTAAGTTCCTCTGACTATGATATGGTGTGGGTTCCTGCTTCATTCAAATTTAATGGCATTGAGTGGTATAATGTTGGTGTAAGGTTTAAGGGAAATTCCAGTTTACTTTCTGCCTACAGGTCAGGAAACAACAAACTATCTTTTAAGCTTGACTTCGATGAGTTTGAAGATGACTATCCAGAGCTTGAAAACCAACGCTTCTATGGTTTTAAACAATTGAACCTGAACAACAACTACGATGATGCATCTTTAATGCGTGAAAAAGTATGTGCCGATTTGTTCCGCAATTTTGGTTTGGCCTCAGCTCAAACGTCTTTTTGTGTCGTTTATGTCGACCATGGCGATGGTCCCCAATATTATGGTGTCTACACCATTGTTGAGGAGGTTGATGATACTGTGTTGGAAAGTCAATTCGACGACAATGATGGAAACTTATACAAACCTGACGGTGATGCTGCAAGTTTTGCGTCTGGCACATTCGATGAAGATGAAATGGAAAAGAAAAGCAATGAAGACGAGGGTGATTATTCGGATGTGGAATCACTTTATACGATCATTAATAGCTCCGATAGAACCTCTGACGTAGAAAAGTGGAAATCGGATTTAAACGTAGTTTTTGATGTGGATGTATTTATGAAATGGCTTGCTGCCAATACCGTGATGCAAAATTGGGATACTTATGGTATAATGACACACAATTACTATTTGTACAACAATCCGGCAAATGGTAAACTGACCTGGATTCCTTGGGACAATAATGAAGCGCTGCAAGATGGTAAATTGGGAGGAGCTTTGAGTCTGTCATTAAACGAAGTTGGAAACGATTGGCCATTAATAAGCTACCTGATGGATGTAGAGGAGTATGAAGACTTGTATAAAGCATATACTGTTAAGTTTACTGAAGAGGTTTTCATCCCTTCAGATATGCAAGCCACTTATTCAGCATACTATGAGCTTTTGAAAGATTACGCCTATGCAGAAGAACCTGGCTATTCCTATATTAGCTATGACTCAGAGTTCGATCAGGCAGTTTCAACCTTAAAAACGCATGTACAATCAAGAAACACTGCTGTGATGTCATATATAAATTAGCATAGAACTTATTTTGGTTTGTGATTTTGGACTTGGAAAGTAAATCGCCGAAGAAAAACAGCGATTGCACTTTCCGGGTCTTTTTAGTTTTAACAACCTAGTCTCCTTATGATTTTTAGTAGATGAAGCGCTTGGTTGATTCCTGAATTGGATTAATATCTAACCAAGATTTCACTGTTTAACTGATTATTCAAACTACATAAACAATGATAGCCCAGTTTTAATTAACTCTGAATCCTACATAAACGACTATTGCCACGAAAACACCAAAGCTCTAAGGTTCACGAAAAGCAAATTGACAATAGAATAACTTGCGGATATGAGCTTTAAAAGCAAAAAAACTACTAAGGCTTAACTCATCGGCATAGCAATGGTGTTAAGCGAGGAAGCTTATTTTTGGTTAATCCGATCTTTATCAGGATCGATGCGAATTTCACCATTCACCATTATTCATACTCATTAATAATTCCACCGGTAATCCGCAACAAATCAGCGTTGGCTGATATCAGATCATAAATAGCCTTGAACTTTGCAATGGATGCATTCATATAAATATTCTGAACATCACGGTAGTTAAACGAATTAATCGACCCATTCTTAAACTTGGCTTCCGACAATGTGAGGTTCAATTTTGCAGCGGCGAGTTTTTCATCGGCAAGGACAAGAATCTCCTTTTTTACTTGATAATTGCTGAACAATTGCAACAGTTGATTGTTTAAACTGTGTTTTAATTGATCGGTTTGAATTTGCTCAGTTTCTTCATTGATTTTGGCAATTTGAACACCGCGTTTCCGCACACCTCCATTAAAAATATTCATCGAAAGGCTAACGCCAACATAGGCATCAGAATAATTTTGATTTCTAGTGGGCGTATCGCCTGCGAAATAGTTGCCCAACCCTGAATGGCTAATTCCTGTGTTCATGCTCAATGTAGGGTAGAAACTACTTTTGGCCAGAGATGTTTCTTTGGCTGCAATACTTTGGTATAAATACTGATTTTTCAGGTTTTTGTTGTTGGCGTCCAATTTTTCAATAAGTCCCGAAATTTTATAATCAGGTGGATTGGTTTCCAACGGAGTGGTGAACTCCCAGATTGAATTATCGTCTACCGCCAGCAAATAATTGAGTGTACGAACCGAGTTTTCGTAGTTAACCTTTTGTTGTAAGAAATTTGATTGATCTTCGAGCCAAGAGTTTTTGGCTTGCAAACTTTCGTAGGTCGTACCTGTGCCTAAATCTTCACTATCACTAGCACGGCTGTACCGGTCGTGCGATAAATCAGCAAGTTCCTGAAATACCTCCACCATTTCTTTTTGCAAGATGCAATTGTTGTAGGACACGATAATGTCCTGGATAGTCGTCTCCACAAGCACAACGGTATTACCTGCGGACAACTCCTCTAGTTCGTCGTACTTCTGTTTTGTAATACGCGCCGAAAAGCCATCAAAAAATACCCAACTTAAGCTTAACTCAGGGGACAAAGATTGGGTACGATAATTTTCATCATCGTTAAAATTATAGTTTTCACGTCCGTTGATGGAAAAACCAATATTGGGCATCAAGCTGGTATTTCCCCAGGTATTATTAATGGAGGATATTTCTTCACTTTTTTGAATAATCCGCAAGTCATAGTTATTTTTAAGTCCGATTTCAATGGCTTCTGACAACGACAACTTATTCTGAGACTGGCCATTCAGCGCAATCAAGGAGATGATGATGATGGATATTATTTTAATATATTTCATTGGTCAACTTATTAAATTACTGATTGTGTTATCTCTTGTTTCTAAACAGTTTGATTGTTATTGAATTTTTTGGCCATGTTTTCGCTCAGTTGTTTTTCGATATTGGCATTAATTACAGCGGTTTCAACCGATTCAGGCTCAATGATTGTTTTCGATCCAATACTTCTCAGCCAAACAGTGGCCTGATTTGTAAGCACAACCGACACGGGTAAAATGGTTAATATAAAGAAGGTACCAAACAATATTCCATAAGCCAGAGCGATAGCCATAGGAATCAACATGCGGGCATCCGGACTGTTTTCCAGAATCAATGGCATTAGTCCGGCTGTGGTGGTTACAGTGGTTAAGAATATTGCTCTAAAGCGTGAAATCCCCGCATTTTTAACTGCCTCTATAATTTTCATTCCATTTTCGAGATTCTGGTTGTATTTGGCCATAAAGACAATGGCATCGTTGATAATAACACCTGACAAGGCAACCATTCCCCACAAACTCATCATTGAAATGGCCTGACCATGAATACCATGTCCCCAAATGGCACCAATGAAACCCAATGGTATCATGGAAATAACCAACACCCCCTGGCGAAACGACTTAAAATAAATCATAACGACCAAAATAATCACCAAAAAAGCCAACCCGAAATAAAGCATCATGCTACCCATCTGCTCACTCGTGTCTTTTTGCTGACCTTGATGCATATAGGTAATTCCAGGATGTTTCTCAATGATTATGGGCAACACCTCCTCTTCAAGATAAGATAACAAATCGGGAACCGATTGACTTTGATCTTTTTGGTAGGCATCAACCCTTATTTCGCGTCTTCCGTTATAGTGGTTAATAGTACTCAGACTTCGGGCTGTTGATATTTCAGCAATGCTTTCTAAAGGATAATTTCCCTGAGCTGTATGAATTAACATATTTTCCAACTGTCCAACATTTTCACGGTTATCATGTGAATAACGTACATACACCCAAATTTCGTCCTTCCCCTCCTGAATGCGTTGCGACAGCCCTCCATAAAAACCCTGACGCACCTCTGCCATGACCGATTGCGTACTTAATCCCAAGGCATAAGCCTGTGGTTTTAACTTAATGCGCAGTTCCTGACTGCCTATTTGACTGTTATTGGTGATATTATACAAAGCGGGCAACTTCTCCAGTTCCGCCTCAAGCTCATTCTTAGCAATTTCCAGATCATCGGGATCGTACCCCAACAAGCTTATTGAAACAGGTGCACCAAAACGATTTGATGCTCCCACAGCAAACTTATACGCTTCAGGTATTTTTCCAACTTTGGCGGCGATGGCTTTCTTCAACAATTCGTCAGACACCTTGGTATCTTCAAGCGAACGAAGAAAAACCCTGATCATACCGGCATTGGTTCCATTTTCAGTTCTACTAAACGAATTGCCAAGAGAAATATTCATAGAAGTAATATAGGATAGGGTGTCGCCGTTTTGCTCCATCATTTCCCGGTTTACTTCCCAAACCTTATCCTCAATAAAGAAGAGTTCCTCTTTGGTAATTTGTTCATTCACTCCTGGCTTTAAAGCCAAGTCGATGGTAAACATGTCTGAGGGAGCGGGAGGAAAAAAGGTGAATGCTATTTTACCACCAGCCACCAAGCCAAGGGTAAGAATAAACATCGCCGATACGGTCGCAATGGCCAGCCCTTTGTGTTGCAATATTCGGGTTAAAAAAGGCAGATAAATCTTATCGCGAAGTCCAAAAATTACTTTATCAAGCACCACACGTATTTTCCCATACAACGATTTTGTGTTGAGCGGCTTAAGTACTTTGGGGTTGGCCAGGTGGCCGGGTAACACAAACATTCCTTCTAAAAGCGAAAAAAGCAAAGCCAACACCACCACAAAAGCCATTTCGTACATCATTTCCATTTGACCTTCAATAAAAAACAAGGGCAAAAAGGCAATGATAGTGGTGGCAACCGAAGTAAGTACAGCAGGAAGCACTTCCATGGTTCCGTCAATAGCTGCCCTCCGTGGGGATTTTCCCATTTCGAAATGGGTGAAAATATTTTCACCTATCACCACACCATCGTCCACCAAAATTCCAATGATGAGGATCATACCAAACAAAGAAATTAAATTAATGGTAACACCCGTGAGACTGGCCACAATAAACATCCCTAAAAATGCAGCCGGAATTCCCCAGGCTACCCACAACGAAAGCCGAATATTCAATAGCAACGAAAGCAATAAAATGACCAGGATAACCCCAAAAATTCCATTGTTGATCAAAATAGAAAGTTGGCCATCAATCAAAGAAAGAAAATCCATTTTCACATCAAGATGATAGTCTTCGTGCGTTTCGTTAAACCGGATGATGTATGCATTAATCACATCCGAAATGGCCTCCAAGTCTTCGGACATCAGTTTTTGAACCATGAAAGTTACGCTCGGATTTTTATCTGAATAGCCATTGGTGGGATCTTCAGGAACTTGCAAAGTCACTATAGCTACATCGCCAATGGTCACCAACTGCCCATTCACATTGGCAATTAGCACAATTTGTTTAACAACTTCAGGATCTACCGAGCGTTGCCGGCTAAGAATTTTAATTTGTTCACGCGGATTTCTAATGGTCCCTCCCGAAGCATCAATATTATTGGCTGAAATGGCATTTTGAATGTCGGTAAAAGTTAGCTCATAGCGTCGCATTTGGGTTTCATCCAGTTCGATAGCCAATTCAAGATTCGAAGGAACTCCCATGATGGTAATTTGAGAAATCTTACCCGAAGCCAAAAGATCGTCTTCGATGCGATTGGCCATGCTATTTAATTTGAGCAAGTCATCCGATTTGGACGTCAGTGAGAAAAACATGGCCATGTCTTTTGCCCTTGATTTTGAAACGATGGGCTTTTCGGCGGCAGCCGGAAAATTGGAAATACCATCCACCGCATTTTTAACATCCGAAAGTAGCTCGTCCATATCGTAACCGTTTAACGCGGTAATGGTAATGGTAGCCGAACTCTCTCGCGAACTGGAGGTAAACTCTTTGATGCCTGAAATGCCCCGAATGCTATTTTCGACCAAAGCCGTAATTCCTTCATCCATTTCTTTCGGAGTAGCACCGGGATACATGACCGAAACAGTAATCACCTTTGATTCAACCAACGGAAAAGTAGCTTTCCGCATATTCAATAACGATATCCCACCAAGTAGCACCAAAACGAGAATCACCATTTTCCCATAAAAGGGATACTTAACAAATTGGGTTATTATATTTTTCATTTCTTTTCAATTTTAGATTCAAAACCAATGATTACGTTCATTCGGCTACCGCGACATATACTTGAATCCTTGATTAACAGACGCCAACGATTCTGTTACAATGAGGTCGGAAGAATCGATTCCTGAAACGATAAACGAATCGTCCAGGGTGCGCTCGACCACCACTTCTTTTTTCTGTAACTTATTGTCAATTAACTCATAAACAAAGTTACCATCCACAAGCGCCTCACGTGGAATTTCCAATCCGGAAACTTTCATTCCTGTAAAAGCGACATCTACATACGAACCTTCTAAAAATTGTTCATTCCCCTCTGGGAAATAAGTCAGGTAAACGCTCACCGACTGTGTCGTACCATCAATAAAGCCGGATATGCGCGATACTTTTGCTTGCTGCAAAACCCCTTCGCTGTTAGTGATGGTAACCTCATCGCCCTTTTTTATCCACTTTAAGTCGGTTGGAAAAACAGGGACTTCCACCTCCAGTTTATCTGTACGGATGATATTTGCCAATTCCACTCCAGGACTGGCAACGGCACCTATTTCCTTATTTACGGACTTAAAACTTCCTTCGAAAGGAGCACGAAGGATATATCGCTGTAAATTAATTTGTTGTTGCTTCAAACTGTAATAACTGGTAAGTACATTATTTGAGGCCATAAAAACCCGCTCTTTGGCCGATTCAATTATGGGAAGCTCAGGTAAGGGTTTCTCCGGATCGATGGCACTAAAAAAAGTTACCCATTTATCATACTGATCAGCATAATCCACCTTTAAATCAGGAAGTATTTTCGAAACGGTTTGCAAAAAGCTGCTCTTAGCTGATTTTAATGCAGCCTGTATATCTTCGCTGTATATCTTTATGATCACGTCATTCTTTTTAAAACTCTCACCAGTTTTAAACCTAACATCACCCTGCATTAATCGACCCGTGACCTCCGCTGCCAGAGAAATGTTGTCGAATGAAGAGATACGTCCACGGTAAACCATGTCAGAGGTCATCTCGGTAAGCGCACCTTTTTGTGTTTTAACGTACATGACATTCTCCTTTGCACTATCTTTTAGAGGAAGAGGTTTGGCATTAATTAAATAAGCCGAAAAACCAATCGCCGCTGAGAGTATTACCAGACTTGCTATTCCGTAAATTATTTTCTTTTTCATCGTTGAAATTTTTGATTGATCCAGTTCAATTATAATTCAGCGGCAAAACTGTTGCAATAAATCTTCTCATTAAAATAATATGAACCAATGGGGGAAATAACCGAACACAGAGTCGTTTTAACCCAATAACAGCGTATAACAACGGTCATTCGGTCAATTCAGGCGTTTGTTAGCGAAAAGCGTACTTTTGTTAATATTATTTGTTTGTTCAGGAAAAGCATGAATACATTTGCGGTTTATAAATACACCATGAGAAAATACCCCATCAACAAGAAATTTTGGATGAGCCATGTAATCTGGTTAATCACATTTTGTGTGTTTTTCAGTATGAGCGTCTATTTTCAACCAGCGTATTATGCCTTTATTTCATCTATCTTCAACACATTCGTCATTTTTTCCCTTTACATGGTCACCACCAAAATACTTTTCCCAAGGTATTATAAGAAAGGCATCGACTATTTCATCATTTCCTTTTTTACTGTGGTCGCCTTTTCAATTATTTTCCTTTTAGTCGAAATTTATATCATTCCTGAATACCACAATCCAGCACATGAAAAGCCTCCCTTGTTTTTTCTTTTCATGCGCTTTTTTATGACCTTGGGATTGTCGTTTTTTATTGGAACCTCGGTAAGTTTGATGCAACACTTCACCAAACTAAAAGAGAAAGAGAAGGTACTTATTGAGGAAAAACTTGAAACCGAACTCAAGTTGTTAAAGGCCCAAATCAATCCACATTTTATTTTCAATGCGCTAAACAACATATACTCTCTAACTTACATGAAGTCTCAAAAAGCACCCGAAAGCGTGTTGAAATTATCGGAGATGCTTCGCTATGTTTTTTACGATTGCAATAAAGATAGGGTAACCCTTTCATCTGAAATAAAATACATTGAAAATTTCAACGCTTTTCAGCAAATGAAGTCAGATTACAAGCAGAACATCGGCCTGATAGTAGATCAAAAAATTGAGAACAACAAAATTGCCCCAATGTTGTTAATTCCATTTCTGGAAAATGCCTATAAATACAGTCGAATCGAGGAAAATGAAGATGCTTTTGTACGCATCGAAATCAGCGGAGATAACGAAACACTCCATTTTAAAATAGAAAACAGCATTTCACAACAGGTGAAATCATCACACGGAAGTGGCATAGGAATAAAAAATGTTCAACACCGTTTAGATATCATTTATCCTGGCCAACATGAATTAAAAATTGAGGATCTCAAGGATATTTTCCGCGTTGAATTATTGCTAAAACTATAGTCATCCACCAATAAGTAAACAATATTCCCATGAAAATCAGATGCCTTGTTATTGACGATGAACGACTAGCACGGGATTATATTAAAAATTACATCAGCAAGATTCCCGAACTTGAGTTACTGGGAGATTTTAATTCTCCGCTCAAAGCAACCGAGCTGATTAAATCGGGAAAGGTTGACCTTTTGTTTTTAGACATTCAAATGCCTGATATTACAGGTGTTGAATTTATGAAAAGCCTGAACAAAAAGCCAGAGGTCATTTTCACCACAGCCTTTCAGGAGTATGCTTTGGAAGGTTTTAATTTGAGTGCAGTGGACTATTTGCTCAAACCATTTTCATTCGAGCGCTTTTTTCAGGCAGTAAACAAAGTAATCGATAAATTCGAGATTAAATCTGAAGTTTCTGATACCGAATCACTACCATTACAAACGCAAACATCCTATTCGGATAACTACTTAACCATCAGGGCTGACCGCAAGTTTTACAAAATCAATTTCAACGAGCTCAAATATATCGAAGGGCAAAAAGCTTATGTCACTTTTTATGCCAACAACAGAAAAATAACTGCGCTAGCCTCGTTGAAAGAATTGGAGGAAGCCCTTCCTAAATCATTGTTTATCCGCATTCATAAATCGTATATCGTGGCCATCAGTGAAATAAATTCGTTGGAAGGCAATATGATAGAGGTAGATGGCACTCAATTACCTGTTGGAAAGAGTTATAAAGAAGCTGTTCTGAAGCTATTTGGCATGTAGGCAATTGAACTGTTTTGTTGTATACCTGCATAGTGATCTGCAGTATAAAAATGGATCTAATTCGTCGGTTGTATTCTAAAGTTGAAAAAAGACTGCTCACCTTTCATATGAAAAATAAGCCTTTCCGTTGAGCCCAATCTCCCATCCGTAGATAATATTTTGCCTAATCAAGCTACGCTAGTACTTTTACCACCTAGATCAAAGTGATTGTATAACTGAATATTCACGTCAAATTAAATTATAATGAAAAAAATTACATTTATCCTGCTACTGATGCTTGCCATAGTCAATGGATCGTTTAGCCAAGATTTTTATGACATCAGCACCATCAACACCATCGAAATTACTTTTGAAGAATCCAATTGGGATTATCTCCTCGATCAGCTTTATGCAGCTGGAAATGAAGAAAGGCTAATCGGAACAGTTGCTCTTAACGGACAGGTTTTTGACAGCGTTGGCATACGCTACAAAGGAAACAGTACCTACAGCGCCAACCAGATAAAAAACCCATTTAATATAAAACTAGATTATATTATCGACGACCAATTGATTGAAGGCTACGGAACCATCAAACTGGCCAACGTTGCCAAGGATCCAAGTTTTATCAGGGAAGTATTGAGTTACGAAATTGCAAGGAAATATATGCCCGCAAGCCAATCCAACTTTGCCAATGTGTCTGTTAATGGCACCCTTCTTGGGCTTTATACCAGCGACCAGGATGTGGATAAATTTTTCATGCGCACGCACTTTCAAAGTGATGAAAATGCACGCATTAAAGGTGAACTTACCAGCGCTGGCGGCCCCCCATCAGGAGGTGTTTGGGAATATTATGGAGAAGATTCGAGTAGTTATTACGATAAATACGCCCTGGAATCTGATTTTGGATGGCAGGAACTGATGTGGTTTTTAGTTACTTTAAACAACCACAATGAATCCGTGGATCAGGTATTAAACATCGATCGTCACCTTTGGTTCATCGCTTTTTCAAATTTGTTTGTAAACCTCGATGGCCCCATCAACAATCCGCAAAACTACTACATCTACAAAGACGACGCAGGCAGGTTTAACCCTATTCCATGGGATTTTAACGAAAGTTTTGGTGGATTTGCTTCACATCAGACTTTGGGTAATTTGAGCACTACACAATTGCAGCAAATGAGTCCTTTTGCCAATGAAAATGCCACTTCATTTCCAATCATCAGTAAGATTCTATCGAACGACACTTACCGCAAAATATACGTTGCCCACATGAAAACCATTATTGAAGAGAATTTCGAAAACAGTTTATATGAAACAAGGGGCTTGGAAATTCAAGACATTATTGATGCAGATGTACAAGCTGACCATAATAAGTTTTATACCTACAACAATTTTGTAAGTAACCTATACTCTCAGGTTGGTAACGGACCACAAACAGTAATTGGTATTGTTCAATTGATGGATGCTAGAACGAACTACATTCAATCGTTAACTGAGTTTCAATATGCAGCTCCTGAAATTACCGATGCAGGACACACTCCCGAACAAGTTGCTTCAAACTCAGAAGTTTGGTTTACAGCCGAAGTAAGCGATGCCACACAAGTTTTATTGGCTACTAGATCGAGTTTAATGAATCCTTTCGAAACAACAACCATGTACGATGATGGAGCCCATGAGGACGGTGCTGCCGGAGACGGTATTTATGGTGTCTCGATGATTGTTGGATCCACGGATGTGCAGTATTATATCTATGCTGAAAATAGCCAGGCCGTATCATTTTTACCTGCAAGAGCTGCTTATGAATTTTACGAAATTAGCATAACAGGCTCACTGGTTATCAACGAGTTTATGGCCGACAACGAAAGTACTGTAACTGATCAGAATGGCGATTACGACGACTGGATTGAATTGTATAACAATGGCAACGAAGACATAGCTCTTGGAGGATTTTATTTATCGGATGACGCCACTGATCCCGGTCAATGGGCTTTTCCAGACACGACCATTGTAGCAGGAAGTTATTTGATTATCTGGGCTGATAAGGACGAAGACCAAGAAGGATTGCATGCCAATTTTAAACTATCCGCTTCCGGAGAAACCTTGGTATTGTCAGACAACAGTTTGAATTTACTAGATCAGGTTAACTTCCTGGAGCAGAAAGCCGACACAACAACCGGGCGTTATGAAAACGGAACGGGTGATTTCATTGAGATGCTTCCGACTTTTGGAACTGAAAACACCAATTTCTTAACAGGAATCTCAGATCCATGGATCACAGAAAACCAGAGACTTACCTTGGATCAAAACTTTCCAAACCCGTTTTCAAGGACAACAACCATCGGATTTAGTCTCGGTGAAGTGTCAACGGTTGAATTAAAAGTGTACAACCTCTTTGGCGAAACAGTTGATGTTTTGGTATCAGAAAAACTTCCTGCAGGAAACTATCGCTACGAGTGGAATGCTTCAGGATTAACGCCAGGATTATACATTTACGCATTAACAATTGGAAATCAGCAATTGGTCAAAAAAATGTCCATTCAATAATTCATGGGGGCAAAAAAAGGCCAATGGCAGTTTAAATAAAAGAAATGTATTATTTTGCAATGGCGGAGAAGAAAATATTCGATCAGTGTTTACCAATAATTCTCTTTTAATTCTAGTATACGATGAGTAAAGCACCACATTTTTTAAAACATAGCGAGAAATATCTTATTGTTATACTTTGGGTGCTATTGGCCTTTGTCCCCCTGTATTTTATTGGCTCAGAAAATGATTTAACCTGGTCTCTAATCAAAGAACCACTAAAAACATTTGCACTACTTTTTAGCATTTTCCTCATCAACAGATTGTTATTGGTACCCAAGGTCCTATTAAAAAAGAAACCTTTTATATATTCAGTTTTTGTAATTGTATTAATTAGCACCTTTTCATTGGGGATGTATTTCTTTAATAATCCAAGAAATGAAGTCAATCGTCGACAAGGAATTCAACACATGAGCAGACCACAACCTATACTGCCACCAGGAAGTCCTTCCATCAATAGCATGCCTCCCCCTCCTCCTGCGCAAGGTCACCCCATTGGTTTGCCACCTTTTGCTAACTTTTCTATCATGGCTTTTCTTCTGGTGGGCTTCGATACCGGACTCAATGCCTTTTTCAAACTCAGTCAGGCTGAAAAAGATCGCTCACGCCTTGAAAAAGAAAATGTTGTAAATCAGCTGGATATGCTTCGGCATCAGGTAAGTCCTCATTTTTTAATGAATACACTTAACAACATCCACACCCTGATTGACATCAGTAGCGACAAGGCCAAAGATTCCGTTATAAGGCTCTCAAAACTCATGCGCTATCTATTGTATGAAACAGCGGACAATACCACAACATTAAGAAACGAAATCAGCTTTTTGGAAAGTTATGTTGAATTAATGAAGTTACGCGTTTCAGAAAAAGTGGATATCATTTTTAATATTCCACCAGAAATTCCGAACAAAAATATTCCTCCACTGCTGTTTACTTCTTTTGTCGAAAATGCCTTTAAACACGGCATCAGTTATAAACACCCCTCATTTATTATCATTGATATTTTTATTGATGATAATTCACTGATATTTAATGTTAAAAACAGTAACCATAGAAAAAAAGAAAGCGAACAACCTTGGGGGATTGGGCTGGAAAATGCAAAGAAACGATTAGACTTATTATTCGGAAATGAATATAAGTTAGACATCGTTGAAAATGATGAAATGTTTACCGTAAACTTAACTATTCCATTAAAAAACCTCAGCTAATGATCAGATGTATAGCCATAGACGACGAACCCCTGGCACGCATGAAGATCGCGGGCTATATCGACAAAACACCCTTTCTTGAAAATATTGCCATCTGCGAAAGCGCCATGGAAGCGATGGAGGTGATGCAAAAAGAAACAATACATCTGATGTTTGTCGACATCAATATGCCTGATATCAACGGAATGGATTTTGTAAAATCGATGTCAGTAAAGCCAGGCATTATTTTCACCACCGCCTACAGCGAATATGCCATTGATGGATTCAAAGTAGATGCCATCGACTACCTGCTCAAACCCTTCGAATATGCCGACTTTCTGCGTGCTGCAACGAAAGCTCAAAAGTTGCTTGGAGGCATGTCATCTGAAAGCGAACAGCTTCAGCTCAAAGAACAAAAGCTCTTTATTAAATCAGACCATAAAATTATCAAGATAGAATTAGCGAAAGTAACCTATATTGAGGGCATGCGCGAATATGTGCGCATCCATTTATTAAATCATGAGCCAGTAATGACCCTGGTGGGGATGTCGAAGATTGAAGAAGCGCTGCCTAAAGATAGTTTTATGCGGGTACACCGATCGTTTATTGTTAACCTCAACACCATTACCACCATCGAGCGCAACCGTATCGTCTACGACAAAAATGTTTATATCCCTATCAGTGAAGGTTACCGCGAAGCTTTTAAAAAGTTTATCGATCAGTATTTTTTATAGGGAAGTCCCACTTCTCACCTGAATTCTAAGCTCAATTCTACGACCCAAACCTAGAATATTAGATCACCAAAGGTTAGCATGAAGCAAGCTTTACAAATCCTTGAAAAAATGGTACTTTTGCAAAAATAAAATCATTTAGTCATGCGCCTTGTCTCTTTTAAAACTCCAAAACCGAAATCGTTTACCTACCGGCCTAGGTATTACGATCCTGACAAAGAAGCACTTGAAAAGAAAAAAGCGGCCATGGGGCTCGACACCACCCTCTCGCACAACGAAAAACTACGGCTACAAATGTCGCGTAGATGGCGTAAAGAGGAATTAAATCAAGAAAAATCAACACTTTCAAAGGTAGTTTCATATTCCATTTATGCTTTTTTTATCCTGGGCAGCATCTACCTGATCATGTTTACCAACTTTGTTGAGAAGCTCCTTCAGTCATTTGGAGTTACCCATTAATTTATTATGCTGAATATCATTAAATTGCTTCCTGATTCAGTGGCAAACCAAATTGCTGCGGGCGAGGTAATTCAACGTCCTGCTTCTGCGGTAAAAGAACTCATGGAGAATGCCGTTGATGCTGGAGCTACCCAAATATCGCTGATCATAAAAGAATCGGGCAAAACCCTCATTCAGGTGATCGACAATGGTTGTGGCATGTCAGTCATGGATGCCCGAATGAGCTTCGAACGACACGCTACTTCCAAAATATCACAAGCCAACGACTTGTTTACCATACGTACAATGGGATTTCGAGGTGAAGCTTTAGCTTCGGTAGCCGCCATTGCCCAAGTAGAAATGAAAACCAAACCTGAGCAGGAAGAAATTGGAACTTTACTTGTTGTGGAAGGATCGAAAGTTACAGAACAATCGCCCTGTCAGTGTCAGTCAGGGACCAGCATCGCCATCAAAAACTTGTTTTACAATGTCCCGGCTCGGCGAAACTTCCTCAAATCGACCAATGTTGAAAACCGCCACATCCTAGAAGAATTTATCCGAGTATCGGTTATTCACCACGAACTTGGCTTTGCTTATTACAATAACGACAAACTGGTCTATAAGCTACTCCCCGGATCGTTTAAGTCGCGGATTGTAGGCCTTTTCGGACAAGCCTACAACGAACGTTTGCTTCCGGTGGAGCAAAAAACTGAATTAATGACTGTAAGCGGCTTTATAGGCAAGCCTGAGTTTGCCAAAAAAACCAGAGGCGAGCAGTATTTCTTTGTCAACAGGCGATTTATCAAACATGCCTACTTGCATCATGCAGTAGCCAATGCCTTCACCGAACTCATTCCCACGGAAGCTCATCCCTCCTACTTCATCCACATTGATATCGACCCAAATGAAATCGATATCAACATCCATCCAACAAAAACAGAAATCAACTTTAGGGATGCCAAATTGGTGTATTCAATATTGCATGCAGCCATCAAACAATCCATTGGAAAACATGCCTTTACACCCATCATCGATTTTGATGTGGATCCTACTGTTGAAGCAGCATTTCAACAACGCCCATCTTCTAATCTCCAACAACCCGAGGTTAAAATCAACCCCGATTATAATCCTTTTAAAAGTTCTAATGAAGTCAGTCATGGTTTCAGAACACAACCTCAACAACCTTCAGGCAACGAATGGGAAGAGCTCTTTAACACAGTAAAAAACAGCGAACAAGAAATTGATAGTCAAGATGCAACCAATTCTTTAAAAGATCAATTCTCCGTACAGGATACCCGTTTTATCCAAATTCAGCAAACCTATTTGGCAGGACATGTGCAACAAGGCATGATGATTATTCACCAACAGCGGGCCCACGAACGAATTCTATACGAATACTTTATGCATCATTTGAATCAACATCAGCATTTGTCGCAACAGCAATTGTTTCCCGAACACTTGCACTTTTCACCTGAAGATTCGGAAATCGTTAAACAACTAAATCCTGATTTAAAACGCCTTGGTTTTATGTTGGAACAATTGGGGCCACATACGTTTGTTGTTAATGGCACTCCTCCGGAGGTATCAGATCCGCAGTCAATTATCGATAGAATCATTGAAAATTTCAAACGCGAGGCACAGGATCTTAGTTATGACCAAAATGCCATGCTGGCACGATCGATGGCTGTAAATATGGCTGTTAAACCAGGAGTTAAGTTGTTAGAAAAAGAAATGTCAGAACTCTACAAAAACCTCTTTACTTGTCAGGTACCCTCGGTATCTCCAACAGGTAAAAAAACATTTATCTTGCTTTACCCTTCTGATCTGGACAATTATTTCAGATAATCTTTTCATAGAATACAGATATTCAGCGAATTAAAATAAGATAAATCAACTTCGCTGGATTTAAATCATGACAAATAAAGAAGTTAAGAAAGGAATGGCATAATGATTGAGGAATGCCCACCTGTAAATTATACTAATTTTGCCGATTCAACCATTCAAAATTCGATGCGGGATAATCTGACATCGAAAGTTTAATGGCAATAAAACTAAGGAATAATCTATGAATCAATATCGTCCGGCCGGCTTTGGCTTTCTTCCACCCGTAGTAAAAAATCTGTTGATCATCAACGGACTATTTTTTCTCACAACAGTTGTACTTGGAAGCACGTTTAATATCAACCTCACACAATATCTGGGATTGCATTTCCCCGGAAGTCAGGATTTTGGCGTATGGCAACTCGTCACCTACATGTTCATGCATGCAGATTTTTATCATATCCTATTCAACATGTTTGCTTTATGGATGTTTGGTAATGTGTTGGAAAATGTATGGGGTCCAAAACGATTTTTAAACTATTATCTGGTAACAGGAATTGGAGCAGGATTGGTGCAATGGCTTGTGGCTGTTATCAGGTTGCAAGGCATTCTTCCGGAACTTACCCCCGAAGAAATTCAAGTGGTGTACACGCAAGGCGCCGGGGTAATGCAACAAGGCATGAACTACTCCAACGATGCCATGCGTACATTAAATACCATAATTAACACCCCTACCATTGGAGCATCCGGAGCTGTTTTTGGTATTTTATTGGCATTTGGCATGATGTTCCCCAACAGCCTTATTTACTTGTATTTTGCCATCCCGGTTAAAGCCAAATATTTTGTCATTGGTTATGGAGCCGTAGAATTATATATGGGATTTGCCAACAGCCCATCTGACAACGTGGCTCATTTTGCTCACCTCGGCGGGATGATTTTCGGCTTTTTCCTGATCACCTACTGGAAGAAAAAAGGAAAACTGTTTGACTAACCTATTCAATTATAACATGTCATGATGCCATTTGGACAACCTGCCAATACAGGAACATTTATCAGAGATCTTTTTCTTGGTAAAAATATATTATCGAGGTTAATCCTGATTAACACTGTTGTATTTCTAGTAATTAACATTCTTGGTATGTTTTTCTGGCTGATGGGTTTTGGTCCATCAGGAAATGATGAATTGGGGATAATAGAAAAATTTCTTGCAATTCCATCTAACCTGGAGTTGCTTGGTTCAAAGCCCTGGACCATGTTTACCTACATGTTTACTCAAAAAGGGTTTTTCCATTTATTGTTTAATATGATGGTGTTGTATTTCGGAAGCAAAATATTTTTGGAATACTTGAGTGAAAGAAAATTACTTAGTACATACATCATTGGAGGACTGGTAGGTGCTTTATTTTTCGTAGGTGCGTTTAATGCTTTTCCGGTATTTCAGAGTATGGCTCCAAAGGCAGTAGCCATCGGGGCTTCGGCATCTGTACTGGCCGTTTTAATCGCTGTTGCCACCTATGTGCCCGACTACACTGTTCATTTGTTTTTGTTTGGACGCCTCAAAATGAAATACATTGCTATCGGATTTATAACACTTGATTTACTAAGTATTCAAAGCTCCAATCCAGGTGGTCATATTGCCCATTTGGGAGGTGCTTTGTGGGGATTTCTTTTTGCATACCAACTCAAAAAAGGGCACAATTTATATGGCTTTATGGATTGGTTTAAAAAACCTTCAGGTTCATTTCGCAAAGCCAACATGCGATCGTCTTACAGTGGAAGTAAAAAAGCACGTCCGGTGAGCGACATAGAATACAACAGTCAACGTATAGCCACCCAGGAACAAATCGACCATATCCTAGATAAAATTAGTAAATCAGGATATTCAAGCCTTAGTGCTAAAGAAAAAGAATTGCTCTTTAAAACGAGCAATAAGAAATAGAAATCGCCAAAAAGCCAAATACTTTTTTTACTGAGAAACTACGAAACCACTCTTTTTACAGGAACCAAATACGTACTCACAACAGCAACAATTCCAGCCACCACAAAGGTTATAAAACGGGCAGGAACCACTTCATCCATGCCGGTTTGAATCCATATGATGGTGAAGGTAAGTCCGGTGAGTATGGTCAACAACACAGCCCTACCGTGGTACTTTTTCCAAAAAAGAGTCAACAGAATAACCACCGAAAAAGTCCCTCCAATTCCTGCCCAAACATAGCTTACCAGTGTAAAAATATACTCAGACGGAGCCTGATAAGCCATCAACAAAGCGACAAGCGCTAAAATGGCAGTCACCGACCGTTGAATCAATAACTTTCGGGACATATCTCCATTTTTCACTTTTCGCAGTAAGTTTTCAGAAAACTCGGTAGCTGAAAGAATCAACAAGGAGTCGGCAGTAGAAATCATTGCTGCTATAGCACCTGTGATCAAAAATGCGGCAACTGAAGGTGGAAAAATCTCAAGCAAAACCGCTGGCATTACAAATTCACGATCTGTCAATCCATCTGGTCCAAAAATGGCAATTCCAAGCCAACCAATCATGAGTGCCCCTATATAGGCAATCACAGTCCAAAAAATCCCCACATTGCGTGCAATTTTGGCTTGGCGCGAATTTTTAATGGCCATAAAACGCATACTTAACTGGGGTTGCCCACCTAAATATCCGAAAAACCAGCTAAACCCTCCCACAATGGCTATTCCACTCATAAATCCTGTTAAAGAACCCGTTAGCGAAGTGTATTGAGGACCTGCCTTGATGAGCGCGTCTGAGATATTGTTAGCAAAAAGTTCCGGATGATTCGAAACATAAAACCAACCCACAATGGGCCCCACAATTAAAGTGGTTATCATCACCAGTGCTTGCACTACATCGGTATAAACTACACTTCGAAAACCTCCATAAATGGTGTAAGGAATGATGATGGCTGCTGTAATAAGCATTCCTAGTTTTGGATCCAGATCGAACATGGTAAACAATGTTTTTCCCCCACCAAGGAATTGTGCCCCCACATAAAACAAAAAGAAAAACACTATGGTAAAACTACCTACAATCCTGATCCATTTTCCCATTTCGCCGTGCCTTTTGGCGATGTAATCGGTAAACGTATCCACCTGATACTTCTCGGCTTCATCGCGCAACCGCCATGCAATTAATATCCATGCAGTAACTATTCCTGCTACACATCCTACTGCCGTCCAGATTTCCAATAATCCTGTTGCATATGCAGCACCAGGAAGACCTAAAAGCGCCCACGATGATTCGCCTGTTGCTCGCTCTGACAATGCTGCCACCCATCCGGGAAGGTTTCTACCTGCTATGGCAAAATCGGAGCTTGTTTTAACTTTTCTTCCCTGATAGATTCCCCATAAAATCAACAGGGACATATAGGCCAACATGACCACCAACAATTGAGTGGTATTTTCCATAATTCTCTGGTTTAAAAAGACGCATAAAATTATAAAACAATCGTTGAATAACTTTAATTCAAAACCAATTACGTCATAATTATATGAAAACAAGTCATTAACCAATTTAATCTGGAATCATTTTAAATAATTATTACCTTTGCACCTCTAAAACTAATTTTAAATACATGAAAAAAACATTTGCATTGGGTTTGGCCATCGCTTGGTCATTTATATTTGTTTCTTGTGACAACGAGAGTCACCAACACCAACAGAATCACGACGGGATTCACGATTCAGAACAAAGTTCTGGCCATCGAAAAACAATAGCTGACACCACAGTGCATTACGCACAAGAAAAACATCTGGCAAACATCAAACAACTTACCAACGCCGGCGATAATGCCGAAGCATACTTTAGCTTTGACAATTCGATGATTGTGTTTCAAGGTAAGGTCCCTGCTTGGGGAAGTGAATGCGACCAGATTTATTATTTTCCTTTTTCCGATGGCGACATGATAACCAAAATGCCCAAATTGCTGAGTGAAGATATGGGACGAACTACCTGTTCTTATTTTATGCCAGGTGACACAAGTGTATTATATGCATCCACAAGGTCTGGCGACAAAGCTTGCCCTCCTGATCCACAAAAGCGTGAGGATGGAAAATACGTTTGGCCCATTTACTCTGATTTTGATATTTATATATCTAATTTAAAAGGTGAGGTGATCGACACCCTGATTTATGGCCCCGGGTACGATGCGGAGGCCACTGTTTCTGCTCAGGGAGATAAAATTGTGTTTACTTCAGACCGCAGTGGCGATTTGGAACTATACACCTGCGATATTGATGGTTCCAACGTGAAACAAGTTACATCAGGCGTAGGTTATGATGGTGGTGCCTTCTTCTCTCCTGACGGAAGTCAGTTGGTTTTCCGTTCTTCACGCCCTCAAACCGAAGCAGACATCAAGGAATATAAAGATTTACTGAAGCAGGGTTTAGTAATGCCCACCAACATGGAAATTTATACGTGTAATGTAGATGGAAGCAACTTACAACAAGTAACACATCTGGGAAAAGCCAATTGGGCTCCTTTTTTCCACCCTTCCGGAAAAAAAATCATTTTCAGTTCCAACCATGCCGGAGCCAAAGGTTATGAGTTTAATTTGTACATGATCAACACTGATGGATCGGGATTGGAAAGAATCACCTACGACGGTGTTTTTGATGCTTTTCCTATGTTTTCTTACGATGGCAAAAAACTGGTTTTTGCTTCAAATCGTAACAACGGAGGCACTCACAACACCAATTTATTTATTGCAGATTGGGTAGACTAAAACAATAATGCATCATTAACAAAATGCTCTGAACTGGTTTTCATATGAATATGGAGACCAGTTTTTTATGAATATTTTTACCCTATTGGTAAATCGACTATTATCCAGAGTTGTATTATTTTTGTGATTTACTTTAATTTTAGCTCCATGATTCCCGAAAAACGAGACCCTGTATATAAAGCTTTAAATCAGTTAAACATTTCTTACCAAGTATATGAACATCCACCCCTCGACACCATTGCCATAGCACAACAATACTGGAAAGATATTGACGCCACCCATTGCAAAAATCTTTTTTTTAGAAACCATAAGGGGAAACAACATTATTTGGTGATTATTCAGGATACCACACCTTTTGACATTCATTCTTTGGAAAAAACGCTAAACCAAGGAAAACTCTCTTTTGCGTCAGAAAAAAGACTTGAAAAATATTTGGGTGTAAAACCAGGATCAGTTTCTCCTTTTGGACTTCTCAATGATCATGATCGACATGTGATTGTTTTTTTAGATGAACAATTGAAGTCGAGTGAGAAAATAAGCTTTCATCCCAACGACAATACAGCCAGCTTAGTTCTTAATTACACTGATTTAATCCGCTATATTGAACATCGCGGAAATATTTTCAGTTATATTGACCCTTCCCCAAAAAACGAGTAATTTTGCCGCATGGAACCATTATCAATCAATGTCCAATCAGAGATTGGAAAACTTAATGGCGTTATCATTCATGTGCCCGGACCAGAAGTGGAGAACATGACACCAGAAAACGCTGCCCGAGCGCTGTATAGCGATATCCTTAACCTGGCCATCGCCTTGCCGGAATACAACAATTTCATGGGAGTACTTAAAAAATATACCCAGGTTTTTGAGGTAAGTGATCTTTTGGACGACATTCTTCAGAACAATCATGTAAAGAATGAAATCATCCGGAAAATTTGTCGCCACGAAAAACACGACCAGGAAGATGTATGTGCCATGGTGAATGACATGGACTCAAGCTTATTAGCTAAACAACTCATCGAAGGAGTGGAAATGCGCAAAGACAATTTGACGCGCTACCTTGACAACGAAAGGTATTGCATGCACCCACTTCCTAATTTTTTCTTCACACGTGACGCAAGCTTTTCATTTGGTGATGAAGTGATGATTAGTAAAATGGCTAATGGGGTACGTGAACGTGAGACCATGATTATGGAAGCTATTTTCAACTACCACCCCGCTTTTAATGCCAAAACCGTCAATCCTGTTAATATATATGACACCAGTAAAAAAGCAACCATTGAAGGTGGAGATGTATTGGTGGCACGTGATGATATTTATATTATCGGGTCAGGCGACCGCACCTCCACCCAAGGGGTAGATGCCATTATTGAGCATTTGAAAACCAAGCCAGGCGTTCAACATATTATTGTTCAGGAATTACCCTACAAACCCGAGTCGTTTATTCATCTCGATATGGTTTTCACCTTGTTGGATCAGGATAAATGTATGATTTTTGAACCATTAATTATCAGTGCAAGCCGTTATTTAACCATCCACATCACCGTTGATGGCAACAAAGTGGTTAATATACGTGAAGAGAAAAATATCCTGGAAGCCCTTAATTCCTTAGGAATGGATCTTGAACCAATTTTGTGCGGTGGCAATACTGATCAGTTCATTATGGAACGTGAACAGTGGCAAAGTGGTGCCAATTTCTTCACCCTGGAACCTGGGAAATTTATTGGATACGCACGAAATACACACACCATTGAAAATCTCAACAACCATGGGTTTGATGTGGTTAAAGCCCGTGATATCGTCAATGACAAAGTAAAAATCGAAGATTACAAAAAACTGGTAATCACAATCGAAGGAAACGAACTTTCGCGAGGTGGCGGTGGTGCCCGATGCATGACCATGCCGGTTTCTCGACAAAAAGTAGATTGGTAATCAACAAAAAAAAAGCCATTGAAAGATCAAATAAATAACTGGTATCAGGAAAAACCACTGCACATAATTCTTTGGGCAGGATTGATTTTCAGGCTTTTGGCCTCTATTTTCGCAAAAGGATATGGCTGGCACGACGATCAGTTCCTAATTATTGAAATTGCTCAATCATGGGTCGATGGCATCGATTTTTACGGATGGCTTCCCAATGCCGCTGGCACCAACGCACCTGAAGGTTTTAGCTTTTTTTATGTTGGATTGCATTATGTGTTGCTTTGGGTTATGGATGCAGCAGGCATGGGCGACCCTCAGTTTAAAATGCTTATAATCCGTTTTTTACATGCCTTATGGTCTCTGCCAATCATTTATTTTGGTTATAAAACAACCAAGGAACTGAGCAACAAGGAAGTGGCTAACCGAGTGGGATGGCTCTTGGCCATTTTTTGGATTTACCCCTTTATCAGTGTACGAAATCTGGTTGAATTCACCAGCATTCCATTTCTGATGGCTGGCCTATGGATGGTGGTGGTGGCTAAAAAACGTGAAAAGACATTTTTATGGTGGATATCGGCCGGACTTATTTTTGGCATGGCTTTTAATGTTCGTTTCCAAACCTTAATGATTCCAGGAGGCATCGGGTTAGCATTGTTAGTTGAAAAACAATGGAAACAGACCTTTTACCTTGCCTTGGGGACAGTGCTGTCTATGGTCGTGGTTCAAGGAACAATAGATTATATTGTTTGGGGGACACCCTTTATTCAATTTATCGGCTATGTAGATTATAACATGCATAATGCTGCCCGGTATGTTGTGAGTCCATGGTACACCTACCTTCTTTTCCTTTCCGGAATTATGATTCCTCCAGTCAGCTTGTTTATTTTGGCAGGATACATTAAAACCTGGAAAAAGTTGCTTATTCTGTTTTTACCCATCACGATATTTCTGATCTTTCATTCTTACTATCCCAACAAACAAGAGAGATTTGTTATTACAATTATGCCTTTCCTAATGATCGCCGGTATGATCGGATGGATGGAAGTGGAAAAAGCTTGGCAAAATTCAAAAAGACTAAAATCATGGATTCGAGGTTCTTGGATTTTCTTCTGGGTACTTAATCTCATAGTTTTGATTCCCACTACGGTGATGTATTCCAAAAAAGCCCGTGTGGAAAGCATGGATTACCTCTCGAGATACAAAAACATTCAACACTTTCTCATCGAAGATGTTAACCAAGGAATTCTAAGATTCCCACCGCAGTTCTACCTTAAGCACTGGATACGGTACGACACGTTTATGCGCGATGACAACCTGGCCAATTACAGGAATCAAATTGGTGAAGGTGCTAAAATTCCCGATTTTATATTGTTCTATCAGCCCAATAATCTTGAAGCTCGTGTCGACTCCATGCGCACTATCTTTCCTAACTTGGTGTATGAAACGACCATCGAGCCCGGATTCATGGATAAAGTTTTATATTGGTTAAACCCCATCAACGACAACCAAATCATTACGATTTACCGCAACAAAGCGACCATTTCAAACGCTATTCCAGACTAAAATGAATACAGAGGAAGCCAAATCCAGCATTGATCAGTTGGTTGACAAAATAAACCAATACAATTATGAATATTACAACCTGGATGCACCTTCCATCAGCGATTTTGAGTTCGATCAGTTATTAAAACAACTCGAAAGCCTTGAATCAACCTTTCCTGATTTAATCAGATCTGATTCACCAAGTCAGCGTGTGGGAGGTACGCCAACAAAAGATTTTAAAACAGTAGTTCACCAATACCCCATGCTTTCCTTATCAAATACCTACAGCGAAGGGGAAATAAGTGATTTTGACAGTCGTGTTCGTAAAACCATCGCCGATCAGGTGGAATATGTATGTGAATTAAAATTCGACGGTTTATCCATTGGATTAACCTATGAAAATGGCCTTTTGAAACAAGCTGTAACTCGTGGCGATGGGGTTCAGGGTGATGACGTGACCAATAACGCACGCACCATCAAATCGATACCCCTTAAATTACGTCATGGAGCTCCGACAACCTTTGAAATTCGCGGTGAAATTTTCATGACTAAATCAGGCTTTAACCGACTGAATGAAGAACGGGAGGACTTGGGCGAAAACCCTTTTGCCAATCCACGCAATGCAGCTTCAGGAACCATGAAAACACAGGACCCTACGTTGGTAGCACAACGTCCTTTAGACTGTTTTTTATATCAAATTCCCGGATCATTGTTGGAAACTACAACCCATGCAGAGAGTTTGCAAATGGCAAAAAACTTGGGATTTAAAGTTTCATCGCACACACAAGTATGCAAAAACTTACCCGAAGTTTTTGCTTTTATCCAACATTGGAACACCGAACGTTTTCATCTTGATTACGAAATCGACGGAATTGTGATCAAGGTAAACAGCATTGCACAACAAAATCAATTGGGATTTACGGCCAAAAGTCCGCGTTGGGCAATCGCCTATAAATTTAAAGCGGAACAAGCCGAAACCAGGTTAAATTCAATTGATTATCAAGTGGGCAGAACAGGGGCCGTTACTCCTGTGGCCAACCTTAACCCGGTACATCTGGCCGGAACCATCGTTAAAAGAGCCAGTTTGCATAATTCGGATATCATACAAAATATGGACATTCGATTGGCAGACTGGGTTTATGTTGAGAAAGGTGGCGAAATTATACCGAAAATTGTAGGCGTAAATCTGGAAAAGAGATCTCCACAAGCTGAACCTGTAATATTTATAAAGAATTGCCCTGAATGCAATACTCCACTGATCAAAAACGCTGGAGAAGCAGCACATTTTTGTCCCAATGAAGACCATTGCCCTCCCCAGATTAAAGGTAAGTTAGAGCATTTTATCTCGCGTAAAGCGATGAATATTGATAGCTTAGGAGAAGGCAAAGTGGAAACACTGTTCGACGCGGGATTGGTAACTAACGCGGGTGACTTTTACGATCTCACCTACAAACAACTTTTTGGCTTATCTAAAACCATCGTATCTTCGGATGGGATGACTGAAAAAACCATGTCGTTTAAAGAGAAAACGGCACAGAACATCATCAACGGAATTGAATCCTCCAAAAATGAACCGTTTCACAAGGTACTGTTTGCACTAGGAATTCGATTTGTAGGCGCAACCGTTGCCAAAAAACTTGCCCGCCATTTTGGAAGCATTCAGCAGATTCAGCAAGCTACCTTTGATGAGTTAATTGCAGTGGACGATATTGGCGAACGCATTGCTGATTCAGTACTTACCTGGTTTGCCCGCCCTGAACACACGGAAATGATCAGCAGACTCCAACGCCAAGGTATTCAGCTTGAATCAACTGCAGTTGAGGAAAATAACACATCAGGTAAACTCAGTGGGATGTCGTTCGTTGTAAGTGGAGTTTTTGAAAATATTTCCAGGGACGAACTGAAGCAATTAATTGAGGAACATGGAGGTAAAAACCTATCCGCGCTGAGCGCTCAGACATCATACCTTGTTGCCGGAGAAAAAATGGGACCTGCCAAAAAAGTAAAGGCTGAAAAATTGGGCATCCCCATCATCAGTGAAGATCAATTCTTTGAGTTGTTATCAAAAAACTAATCTTCACCTTGATCTTCTGATGGTTGATTACCCTTGTTGGTTTTCATATTTAATTTAATCATCAGCCAAACAAACCCAACCACCAAGTGCAGCAGCACTACACCCATGATCAGATAAGCTAGCCAATTATCCTTTAACATCGCCTTTTATTTCAAAGGATAGTAAATATCTGTTTCCCATTTCGACTCATCGGGTTCGGTCACCGGATCAGTTACATAAACTTCCCAAATATAGTCGGCACACTCCAAATTAAAATCTTTGATATACTGCTCAATTGCCTCGTGGGTAGTGCTTGTATCATAACCTCCAAAATGCTTGGCCATGATCGTTTTGCCAGCAGGCAACTCGAAATACTCAACATTGCCTTTCCCTTTTGCCTTATTTGCAATTGGGATGGCGGCACGAATGCGAATCATTCCATTTGGATCCCAGTTGTAATAAACGGCATAAGGAATACCGGCCATTTCGATTTTCTTTGCTTTCATAAAATCCATTAACTGACCATAGTTCCGACCCAGCATCTCACCAATACCATCCACAGTGGTAGAATCCATGATGGAGAGCGATGGCACAACTTCCACGTCAACAATTTCAATTTCAGGAGCAACGGGCATGGCTTCACAGATTGTTTTCAAATCGTTAAGACCGGCTAGCATAAAAGGCTTCATCATCATTTCAGACATCAATCCCATATAGCGACCCATCGGATATTTTAAATCAGGAATGGTTGTTGTCCAAGTAACATGAACGCCATCATCCATTTTCTCAAACGTCCATTCACCAATGGCACCACCTTCGTCAGGACGGAAAGTGATGTCATTTTTAATTCGGGTATAAGGCTCACATTCAGCAATGACCAACTGCCCATCACCCATGCTTTTACTTTGCCAGGTCATGGTTGATCCAACACCACGTTCAGGTCCTGAATATTCAGAAACCATAGCTGTATCTGCCTTATGAAAAGGAGACCAATTTTTCCAGTTGTTCATGGTACGCACCTGATTAAAAATGGTAACAGGTTTAGATTGAATAACTACTTGTTCAGAAATAGTTACCTGATTGGCCAAGAAAATAGGAATAATAAGAAACAATGCTATAATGATTCCTGTAATTATAGCAATGATTTTAAGTGCTTTCATAACAAAACAGTTTAAGTTTTTCCCAAAAGTAAAAACAAATTGATTAGTAAGTGGTTATAAATTAAGAAATTATGATATAAAGTATTAAAAAGAATAGCCGACTCCAATGTTAAACATTAAATTGCCGAGATGTGTATATTCTACGACCTCAACTCCGTTTCTCAGAAACTCAAAATTAATTTTAGACCCAATGTATGAAGCTGCAAAATGCACATCCATTTGATCAGTTACCTTGATGCGAGCTCCCATGGAAGAATACAATGCAAAAAGCACCTGATTATCTGACGTTTCTACAAACGACTGTGATCCAGCAATGGTATTCATTTTTATGGTAGCCTCTGGTTTATAAACAAATCGCAAACCTGCACCTGCCTTAAAAACAAATGAAAAATATTCATTAGGAGCGACATCGAACCTAAGACCAAAAACACCTGATACATCCTGAAATGATCCGGAGTTAACTGTTGCAGAAATATTTGTTAATGTATCAGTATTTACATAAGCATCAGCTAAACCAGAAGCATTTATTCCGTTACGATTATAGTTTAAATCGAACTCCAAAGCAACTTGTCTCGAATAAAAATAGGCCACACTCCCTCCAAGATTTAAACCCAAATTGGCATGATCAGCAAGTCGGGTGCCATGCTTACTACCGAAATCAAACATTGGTAAAGCAGCTCCTGCATGAAGCTCTGTCAATCCTCTATCGAAATATCTGTAATAGTATTGGGCATGTGCATTCCCAAAAAACAGAAAGGTACTTAGTAGCCATAGGAAGATCGATTTTATCCGCATTTTTACAATGTTTAGTGATTGATACGTATATTTTCGTTAAAAGGTTACCTATTTATTGAATGTACTAGCAATCATTGAAGCTGCCTCTTTCACTATGGAAAAAGGTGTCGCCAGGTTGATTCTTTGAAAGCCCTCTCCCCCTGCACCAAATACATGCCCAGGACTCAAGCCAACTCCTGCTTCAAATATCAATTTGTTTTTGATTGCCTCATCATCAATACCTATAGTGCGAAAGTCAAGCCAAGCCATATAGGTTGCCTGAGGTTCAATCACTTTAATGAGTGTTTGAGACTTTAAAAAATCGCTCAAATACCGCACGTTATTAGCCACATATTTCATCAGCTCATCCACCCATTGTTCGCCGTGCGTATAGCCGGCAACAGAAGCCACTGACCCGAACAGATTGCCTCCGGATAAATGTAACCGGTCGATGAAACCCGCAAACCTTTCTCTTAAATCAGGATTACTTATAACGACTGATGAAGTAGCTAAACCTGCCATATTAAAGGTTTTACTGGGAGCAATACAGGTAAGTGTTTGATTAGCTATTTCATCAGAAATGGTCGCCATCACCGTGTGCTGATTTCCGGGTAAGATTAAGTCGTTATGAATTTCATCCGAAAGGATAATGACGCCATGACGCAAACAAACCTCTCCCATTTTCGAAAGCTCTTCCCGTGTCCACACGCGTCCCACTGGGTTATGGGGACTCGACATGATAAATAATTTCGACTCTTTGGCTTTTTTCTCAAAATCGTCAAAATCAATGCTATACTCCCCATTTTTACAGATAAGTTGATTGGTAAGTAATTTGCGCTGATGATCTTTAATCGCACTATAAAAAGGAAAATAAACAGGAGGTTGAATTAGTATACCATCACCAGGTTGAGATAGTGTGAGTACTGCAAAATTCACGGCAGGCACAATACCCGGACTAAAAACAAACCAATCGGACTCAGTATTCCAATGGTGCCGGTTCCGAATCCAGTTTTGGATGGAAGCAGTATAGTTTTCGTCTCGAAAAGAATATCCATAAATAGGATGTTCCACTCGCTTTTCAATGGCCCGACGTATAAAATCAGGAGTTTCAAAATCCATATCGGCAACCCACATGGGCGTAACCAAGCCATTGTTAAATATTTTTTCTCTTAAATCGTACTTTACAGAAGTCGTTCCTTCACGAGAAACAATGGTGTCAAAATTATAATTTCCCATATACATTATTAAAAAAAAACGGCACCGAAACCGGAAGCCGTTTTAAACAATTCTTACAAAATATTTTATTGTGTAATCATTACCGGCATAATAAGCATCAATATATCTTCAGGATCATCATCGTCACGTTCGGTAAGAATAATTCCTGCGCGATTTGGCGCTGACATTTCAATTAAAATAGATTCAGGATTTAAATTCGACAACATTTCCAGCATAAATCTTGAATTAAACCCAATTTCCATATCGTCTCCTTCATAGCTACAAGTAAGGCGCTCTTTAGCCTCGCTCGCAAAATCGATATCTTCTGCAGTAAGCACCAACTCTTTACCCGACAATTTAAAACGCACCTGATGGGTTGATTTGCTTCCAAAAATAGAAACCCTACGGATAGCGTTTAGTAAGCTTTTGCGATCGATGGTTAATTTATAGGGATTTTGAACCGGAATAACAGCTTCATAATTGGGATACTTTCCTTCAATCAGTCTGCAAACCATAGATATTTCACCAAATTTAATTACCGCATTGGTATCGTTGTACTCCATCGAAACTTCCAATCCCTCATCATCAGGCATGATGTTTTTGAGGTGGTTTAAAGGCTTTTTGGGAAGAATGATGGAAGAATGACCATCAGATTTAATATCATGACGACGGTATCTCACCAATTTATGCGCATCAGTAGCCACAAAAGTCAAACTCTCTTCGGTAACTTCGCAGAAAACACCCGACATCACAGGACGTAATTCGTCGTTACCTGTGGCAAAAAGTGTTTTATTGAAGGCATTTACAAGTAGTGAGGCATTTAGCGACAACGACATGGTATTTTCCAATACAGGCATTTGTGGAAATTCATCACTTTCATGACCTATCAATTTGTACTTTCCTTCACCTGCAAATATTTCGATGTTGGTTCCTTCTACAGAAATAGTTACTGGAATGTCGGAGAACGTTTTCATGATATCCAACAACATTTTGGCAGGAATGGCCACGACCCCTGTATTTTCAGACATATCCGGCTTGACCAACACACTAATGGTTGTTTCCAAATCTGAGGCAGTTATGCGCAGTTGATCCTGTTCTAACTCGAATAAAAAATCTTCAAGAATAGGAAGTGTGTTATTGGTAGTCAGCACACCACTGATTTTCTGTAGGGCTTTTAATAAGGCTGTACTTGATATTATAAACTTCATTATGAATTGATTTTACTGTTCTCTTTAATTGATTTCAAAGTGAGTAAAAATAAAAAAATATCCTGAATATTAACGGAATATCCGC
>JBFHGX010000027.1:0-35332 GCA_041582875.1 Bacteroidales bacterium
CACGTAACTGATGCGGACTTCATCCTTCCCCTTACCTTTGGTGGAATAGAAACCAGAAGCAGGTGCCAACATAACCGTTTGGTTTTCAAATGAAAAATCCTCAAGAATCCATTGGCAGAATCGATCGGAATCGTCGATGGGAAGTTTAGCGACAACGTAAAATGCACCTTCAGGATTGGGACAATAAGCTCCGGGGATTTTATTGATTCCGGTAACAACGGTATTGCGACGTGAGATGTATTCCTTAATCACGGAATCAAAATATTCGCTAGGAGTATCTACCGCAGCTTCAGAGGCTATTTGTCCGAGTGAGGGAGGACTTAAGCGAGCCTGAGCAAATTTCATGGCAGTTGCCATCAATTGTTTATTTTTTGAAGCCATCCAGCCTATACGCACACCACAAGCGCTGTAACGTTTAGAAACGGAGTCAATTAGAATTACGTTTTCCTCGATTTCATCTAAATACATACAGGAATAGTGCGTTTTTCCATCATAGGTAAACTCACGATAAACTTCATCAGCAATGAGGAAAAGACCATGTTTTTTTACAATATCGCGTAAAACTTCAAGCTCTTCTTTCGAATACAAATATCCTGTAGGGTTATTTGGATTACATACAAGAATAGCTTTTGTTCGTTCGGTAATGTTTTTTTCAAATTCTTCGATGGGAGGCAATGCAAACCCACTTTCAATACTTGAAAAAATAGGAACAACATTGATGCCTGCGTTGGTGGCAAATCCATTGTAGTTGGCATAAAATGGTTCAGGAATAATCACCTCATCGCCTGGATCCATAATGGATTGGAAAGCAAAAAGGAGAGCCTCTGAAGCTCCTGCACTGACAATGATTTCATCTGCTGTCAAATTGATGTTCACCGACTTGTAATATTCGGTTAACTTATTGCGTAGTGAAAGTGTACCTGCCGAATGACTATATGCCAGTACTTTTGTCGACATATTTTTAATGGCATTGAGAGCAACCTCCGGAGTTTCGATATCTGGTTGACCAATATTCAAGTGGTGAACATGTACGCCCCTTTTTTTCGCCTCTTCGGCAAAAGGAACCAGCTTACGTATCGGCGACTCAGGCATTTGTAGCCCTTTTTTCGAAATGTTTAACATGATGCTAATTATTAATTGGTTTGATTCTAAAAGCAAAAAAGCCTTCACTGCAGGGCAATCCTGATTAAGTGAAGGCTTGTATTATGTAATCAATATCTATTTATTGATGGGTGTAGCCCCTGCTCCGTTATCCTTTTCAGGAAGGGCTTCAGCAGGTTTTGGCTCAACTTTACCTTTAATGCGCAACATAACATTGGCACTGGTGGCTGAGTTTGAATATACGGTTACTGTTTTATTAAATGGCCCAGCTTTATGGGTATTGTAGGTCACTTTAATGGTGTTGGTTTCGCCTGGAAGGATAGGCTCTTTAGGCCAAGAAGGAACTGTGCATCCACAAGATGAACGAGGTTTGCTTAAGATCAATGGCTCGTTGCCAGTGTTGGTAAATTCAAAATCATAAGCACCGTCTCCATCAACATAAATGGTGCCGTAGTCATGAACAGTTTCTTTGAAAGTAATTTCGGGACCATTGGCTTTTTTTGCTTCTTCTTGCGCAACAACAAATAAAACAGAAAACAACAGTGCAATCGCCAGAATAATTTTTTTCATGGGTGTTAATTTTTTAAAGTTTAGAACTTTCAGACGTCGACGGGAAGTCACATTTGAATCCCAACCAACGGGTGATTTTTATTTACTTCGACAAAAGTAGTAATTAATCACTTTTTATGCATAAAATGTGCCAAATTGTTTGCCTGTTTTGATTTATTAACATCAGGTGGTTACAGGCGCTTTAATAAAGACTAGAGTTTTTCGCCGCATTTCTTGCAATAAAGTGCATCGTCATCGTGATAGGTGAACTGGCAATTACTACATACTTGCGTGTTTTTACGCTCTTTAGCACGACTAATTTCGGAAGTGATTATTCCGGTAGGTACTGCAATAATTGCAAAACCTGTAATCATTAAGAAAGAGGCCAGAGTTTGTCCGGCAATGGTTTGTGGAGCAATATCTCCATATCCTACTGTGGTGATAGTTACGATAGCCCAGTATACAGATTTTGGAATGCTCGTAAATCCGTTTTCAGGACCTTCAATCAAATACATCATCGCACCCATGATGACTACAATGATGATGACAACTTCTAAAAAGACAACAATTTTTCTTCGGCTGTTTTTGGCTGCAAGCAAAAGCGAATCAGAGGCTCCAATATACCGGGCCAACTTGAGTACCCTAAAAATGCGCAGAAGTCTTAGCATTCGAATGACCATCAGGTAGTGTGATCCGACAAAGAAAAGACTCAGATAAGTAGGTAGAATGGATAAAAAATCGATAACACCATAAAAACTAAACATGTATTTTCGGGGGCTTTTTACAACCCAAATGCGGAGGGCATATTCCATGGTAAACATGATGGTTATTATCCATTCAATCAATAAAAACCAAAAGCCATATTGTTCGTGAATCGACTGAACACTATTGAGCATAACTACAACTACACTTAATAGGATGGCGTAGAATAGTGCCAAATCAAACAATTTACCACTTCGGGTATCAGCCTCAAAAATGATGGTATATATTTTTTGCTTGAGCTTTTTCATCAGGTTATTTACTAATCCTTATAACATCAATTTGTTGATTTAGGGCAAAGATAGGGTATCATGGGCAGAATCCAAAGTATGTTGAGACAAGTCAAATAGTGAAGAGTTTTCTTGTTATTGGGTAGTTCTTGATTAGAATTTCTCATAAACACCCAACCCAAACAAGGCAAAATCATATTTTACCGGGTCATTGGAGTCAAGTTTTGTCAAGTTCTGCGTAAGCTCTTCAACTGCTTTCCAGTCGTTTTGCTTACGCTGAAGTATTCCTAATTTTAATCCTACTCTGGACACATGAACGTCCAAAGGACATTGAAGGGCACTGGTTGGGATATTTTTCCAAAGACCAAAATCGACTCCCTCTGTCTTGGGCCGCACCATCCAACGTAGGAACATGTTAATGCGCTTGGCTGCTGATCCGGAAAGTGGATTGGCCAAATGCTTTTCTGATCGGGCTAGGTGGGGATGGGCCAAAAGCGCTTGACGCAACGCCACGATCACCATTTTTACATTTTTATTTGTTGTCCATGCCTGGTTTGCAATTTCTTCTAACCCGCCATGATGGACATAAATTTCTTTTAACCCTCCCACCAGGAAAAGTAAGTCAGAGGAATTGAAGGTGCGATAGACGAATTTCTCAAGTCGTATTAAATCCGTAGAGATGGCCTCGGTGACAAACTCAAAAGGGCTGTTGTCCATGAGGTTCATCAGGTGTTGCGCTTTTGAAATGATGGCAGGTCGTCTTCCCCAGGAAATAATGGCAGTAAGAAAACCTGCGATTTCAATATCTTCTTTTCGTTGAAATTGATGAGGGATACGAATAGGATCGTCGTGTATAAAAACGGACTGTGCGTATTGTAAGTATTTTTGGTCTAGAAAATCTTTCAAAATTGTTTCCAAAATCAAATTGTTTAAAACGAGTACAAATAACAAAAGTTTTTACCTTTGTACAAGTATCTATAAAAATAAATAACATGAAAAAGTACTATTTAATTGTGTTGGCTGTGCTTACCGGATTTTTGTTTATCAGGGCTAGTCTTGTTCAAAGTCCCAGTGAAATAAACAAAAACCCGCAAGTTAGTGGTTTTGAAATTCCTCAGGATGTTCAAATTGTAATCGATAATTCCTGTTATGGTTGTCACAACTCAGATTCCAGAAACGAAAAAGGCAAGAAGAAGCTTGAATTTGATAAACTAGGAGAGCTTTCAAAAGCTAAACTTGCCGGTAAACTCACCAGTATTTCAGAAGTAATTACCGATGGCGACATGCCTCCAAAAAAAGTTCTGGTCGATCATCCTGAAATGGCACTTACCGAAGAAACTGCTAAAACACTTTCGGATTGGGCTACTATGGTTTCCAATCGATTGATGGAGTAGTTATGAAAAAGAGTATGTTGTATTTAATTGCAATCCCGGCTTTGGTGCTGGGATTTGCTTTTCAATCTCCTGAGGTTCAAAAAGGAGATGATGTCCCTGGGATTGAAATTCCACAGGATGTTCAAAGCGTTTTTGATAAATCATGTATGCCCTGTCATAGCGATGATGCAAAGAATTTCAAGGCTAGATCCAGATTGAATTTTGATAAACTTTATACGTTAAATCGTGCAAAGTTGGTGAACAAACTAGTGAAAATTTCGGATGAGATCAACGAAGGTTCCATGCCTAAGAAAAATTTTATGAAAAAGCATCCCGAATCGGTGCTTAGTGCGGACGAGAAAACATTGGTTACCGATTGGGCAGATGCTCAAGCAGATCAATTGGTTGGGGAATAGTAAACCAATTGATATTATGGTTTAAAATCCATTACTTAAGATCATTTGTAATTGAATGATTATAAAAAAAACGGGTCTTTCCTTCGAAAGACCCGTTTTTTTATTTGCAATAATCCATTGGATTAGCTGTTCATCGAAATCAAAAATTCTTGATTCGACTGTGTAAATTTGATTCGGTCTTTCAAAAACTCCATGGCCTCTACAGGGTTCATGTCTGACAGGTGATTTCTTAATACCCAAATACGTTGTAACATTTCTTTATCCATGAGTAAATCTTCACGACGTGTGCTTGATGCAACAATGTCGATGGCAGGATAAATACGTTTGTTGGCAAGCTTGCGGTCGAGTTGTAGTTCCATGTTACCCGTACCTTTAAACTCCTCAAAAATTACTTCATCCATTTTTGAACCTGTATCAATTAGGGCTGTGGCGAGGATGGTTAATGAACCTCCATTTTCAATTTGACGGGCAGCACCAAAGAATCTCTTTGGTTTTTGAAGTGCATTGGCTTCAACACCACCTGATAATACCTTTCCGGATGCGGGAGAAACGGTATTGTAGGCTCTGGCTAAACGAGTAATTGAGTCGAGCAAAATAACCACATCGTGACCGCATTCAGTAAGTCTTTTTGCTTTCTCTAGTATGAGATTCGCAATTTTTACATGCTTTTCTGCGGGTTCGTCAAAGGTGGATGCAATTACCTCGGCATTTACGTTTCTCGCCATGTCAGTAACTTCCTCCGGACGTTCATCAATCAATAATACGATTAAATAAACTTCAGGGTGATTGGCGGCAATGGCATTGGCAATTTCCTTGAGTAATACCGTTTTACCTGTTTTAGGTTGAGAAACAATTAAGCCTCGTTGACCTTTCCCAATAGGAGCAAACATATCCATCAAACGAGTGGAAATACTTTCTTGTGCGTGACCAGTTAATATGAATTTCTCTTCCGGAAAAAGAGGAGTTAAGAAGTCAAAAGGAACACGATCGCGTACTTCATCTGGAAAGCGCCCGTTTATTTTTGACACCTTAATTAAAGGAAAATATTTCTCTGATTCTTTTGGAGGTCTCACAGTTCCATCAACTGTGTCACCTGTTTTCAGTCCGAAAAGCTTTATTTGAGATTGAGATACATAAATATCATCGGGTGAATTGAGGTAGTTGTAATCTGAAGAACGCAAAAAACCATAGCCGTCAGGCATAATTTCGAGAACTCCCGTAGCCGGAATCATACCCTCAAATTCAAATGCAAATTCCGGACGTTTAGGCTGTTGGGGTTGCGAATGTGACTGTGAAGGTTGGTTGGGATAGTCAGGTTTTCTGTATGGTTTTGTGTTTTTATTGTCATCCATGCGAGGTCTTTGCTCAATAGGACGTCTTACGTCTCTGTTTTCAGCAGAAGGAGTGACTGCCTTGCTTTCTTCAGTGGAGGCAGTTGGGGTTGGTGCCATAGAAGTGGTTGATACAATGGGAGTTGGTTTTCTCTCAATGCGCTCACGTTTTCTGTGGCGGGCACTCTCGTTAGAAGTAGGCTTAACTTCATGTTTGACAGGAATGGCTTCTTCTGACTTTTTTGGTATAGTTTCCTCTGGTGATTTTTCACTGGTAGGGGAAGTTTTCACTGGTTTATCCTCTCTAGGGTTATCCCCAGCTACTCTTTCTGGTTTAACTTCTGCTTTAGGCTTCTCGTCAGTAACCGGACGTTCTACTATTTTCTCTACCTTTTTGTCATCAGAAACTGGTGGCTTTGCTTGTTGTTTGGGTTTGTCTTCCACTTTATTGGTGTTATTAGTTTTCTCTTCGGGTGCTTTGCTCTTGGGCTTCACCTCTTTGCTACCTTTCTTCTCGTCGTTTTTAACAGCCTTACGGGGTCTGCCACGATGTTTAATTTCAACTTTCTTTTCAAGCTGAAGTGTTTCGGGTGAGGGGTTTAATGCCTGATAATCCAGGATTTTATAAATGAGATCCTTTTTTAATAGCTTATCTGTTTTTGGAATCTTGAATTCCTCGGCAATTTGCCTAAGCTCGGCGACTAGTTTGCCATTAAGTTCCACAATATCGTACATATAAGGGGATTTTGTAATACGCCCAAACTCGATTAAGTTTGGTATAATAAACAATTGATTTAATTAGTTTGGAATATAAAGGTCCTTTTTCCTTGGTCCCTAGATCGGCGAAAATAATATAAAAACCATCATCATCGAATGTTAGGTGGTTTTTTTTTAATTTTTAGCTCAATTTAAACTCAATTTATATAGGAAAAACGGTTTTAATCCCGATTATTTTTTATTTATACTCAATATTTCACTCCTTGGAGTAATTCCTTAACATATATGATTGACGCGCATTGCATTGATTTTGAAATAGTATTGTCAAAATTATTGATATAGGGAATTTATTTGGGTTGTGATATTGAATTATTTTGAAATTTTATGTGCTGTCGGTTAGACAAGCAAGGGTTAATGATTATTTTTGTGGCTCAAATTTACAAATAATTTTATGATACAGCGTAAGCAATCTGTTTTTTTATTTCTTGCAGTTATTTTTTTATCGGGACTGGCATTTTTACCCTTAGCTACATTTTTAGGTGACAAAAATTCTTTGGTTTTATATGTCTATCAATTGGTGAGTATGGTGCCTGACATGCAAGCTCCTTTTGAGAGTATATTTCTGCTTCCCTTGTTATCATTGGTTGTAATTCCGGCCTTCATTTCTCTGGTAACCATTTTCATGTTCAAAAATCGAAAACGACAGGTCACTATGATTCGGCTTAGTATCTTTTTGTTGGTTGTTGAAATCGGTTTGTTTTTTCTGTATTATGTTAATTCACTAGAGGATGCTACTGGTGGAGTGATTTCTCCTGAACTTGGAGTTTACCTTATTCCCATAGCATTATTGTTTTTGTTTCTCGCTTTGCGGGGGGTTATTGCTGATGAACGGTTAATACGTTCATCTGAGCGGTTGCGCTAGTGTTGTCATTTGCGGCTCAATTCTAATACCTCCAGATCCCGGATCTGATCTCCATCGATAATAAATTTAACTGCAGTAATCATCTGGTGAAAACCAACGTTTCCTGCTGCGCCAGGGTTAATGTACAAGAGCTTATTTTTTTTGTCATACATTATCTTTAGGATATGTGAATGACCTGCGATGAGTAATTTGGGTTGATGCTGTTTAATGATAGACATGGCTTGCGGTCTATATCTGCCAGGATAGCCTCCAATATGAAGCATCGCCACTTTTACATTCTCACAATAAAACACCTCGGTCTCGTTACATGCTGTTTTTATCTTGTGATCATCGATGTTGCCGTAAACAGCGGTTAAAGGTTTAAAAGCTTCCAGTTTTTCTAGTGTTTCAATATTGCCGATATCACCTGCATGCCAAATTAGATTACAATCTGTAAAAAAAGAAAACACCCGCGGGATAAGCATCCCGTGGGTGTCTGATAAAAGTCCTATTTTTTTCACAATTAGAAATTAATGCCAATACCAAGCATCATGTTTTCGTTAAACTGAGTACGGGGACCCATTGGAATTCCTGCATCATCGTTAAAGATTACATCGTTATCATAAATTAATTCAGAAGTGATGTTAACATTTAGCCATGAATTGACCTTTAAGATAAGACCCATTTGCCAATTGACATCTATGTTCTGAGGATCTTTTAAGTAATCAGAGAATAATTCAAGTTTAGTTGAAAAATTTACATTGGTAAAGATTTCGTAATTGAAAGCCATTAGCATTTTAGCTCCGAACATGCTTTTTACTTTTTTGGCATGAATGGTGTCACCTGCTTCGTTAACTGTTGCAGGATCAAGGCCAAATGAACCCATATCGGCAAGCCGTTCGTCATTAACAACAATCCACCTTCCTGATGCAGGGGAGAGGTTAACCAAGAAGTGTTCGTTGGGTGAATATTCAACTCCTGGGCCAATATCAAAGGTTCCTGGCGCCATAAATTTAGAGATGTAGGTACTGGAGTCGACCTTGTAGTCGTATCCTTTGGCAAACTGACTTTTAAAGGTTAGCACCATGGTAGCGTACCATGCTTTATGTAATTCATATCCGTAGGATGAAATAAACTCTATTTTATCATCTGTTTTCATTGCCTGATTGTCCCCAATTAAGGAATAACCTAAAGCTAAGCTTAACCAATTGGTCCATTTTTGTTTGCCTTTTTGGTAATCGGCTGTTATGGTATATTTACCCACTGTGGCCAATGTGTTTTCTCCACCTGCAGACCAATTGGAGAAATAACTTTGTGAGAAGTTTACACTAAGGTTGTTTTTTATGGTCCAATGTTTAATTGTGTCATTCTGGGCTTGTGTTAGCGTGCCAAACGAAAATAAGAGAAAGAGTAAAAGTGCTTTTTTCATTTTTAAAGAAATTAATTGATATTCATGTTAAATGTTGGTGTACTTTGAAGAAATGCTCTGATTTAGCTACAGTGCAATTTCCCTGCAAAAATATTAATTTTAATTGAATCTAAATTGAGTTTTTTAAAGACTGAGGTTAAATTCCAGTGTTTGATTGATTAGGGATATGTTTGCCCCTATGTTCTCCTTTTTCAAATGTAATAACCATGGTGTGGTGAGTTCGTACATATTTGCCATCTTTTATTCCTGGTTTCCATCGGGTACCTTCCAGGAGTCTAATGGCTTCTTCAGTACAACCGCCGCCAATATATGACTCGGCAACAATATTTGAAGGGATTCCGTTTAATTCTACTACAAAGCTTAACTTTACATCTCCACTGATTCCTAGTTTGTTTGCATTGGCAGGGTAAGTGAGGTTGTCATATATATACTGTGATAACGAGGTGGTGCTGTTGTTTAGGAAAAACACCGGAGTCTGCTCTGTTTTCTTTAACAAAAAAATGACTCCTGAGCTATCAAAGGGAGTGTAGTTTTTTGGAGTATGCAGGTATCCGCGCTTTTTCGCTAAATGCATAAATTTCTTTTTTTTGAAATCAAGGCTGTAAATCCCAGTGGATTTTACATCCTGACCAGAAATCTGTCCGGGATTCCAGATGATTAAATCAAAGATAGACAATGCGGTACTGTCGATGGAATGCGAAACGCTGGTTTTGATTGAACGATTTAGTATCGCACCGGTAGGGTCGGTGGTAAACTCAATTTTAACTGTTCCTTGTTCATTAAGTTTTAATGCGTTTGCCGGATAGTCCATGAAGGAATCCAAAAAAGACTTGTAAACCGGATGGCTCATTTTGGTGGTTGGCGGTGTGTGTGTTTGTGCTTGAGATGAACAGATAACCCCGAGCAAAATGCCGATAGTAAACAGCCTAATTTTTTTCATAACAATGGCATTGGTTTCGATGTGTGAAAATACAATAATTGGATAATATTTGCTAGTTTTACTCAAAAATAAATAATGGATTTGGAGTTGGTTTTGTGGATTGTTGCAGGTTTTGTAGTTGGTGCTGGTGTAGTTTTTTTTTATAAAAATTTGCGTTTGGTTCGTGCAAATAATTTATCTCAACTCAGGATGTCTGAATTGCAGTCACAACTATTGGAGTCAGACCGAAACCTATCTTTGTGTAAAAGCCAGTCCGATATTGCGTTTCAACAACTTGCTGAAAAGGAAAAACTTCTTGAAATTGAGCGAAACAGGCGACATGAATCTGAAAAAATACTGGTTTCAAGAGAAACTGAATTAGGACATCTGAGGCAGCGGATATCAGAGGAGCAAGGGCAGTTGGAAGTGCTTCAGCAACGGTTGCGAATTGAGTTTGAAAATGTTGCTAACAGGATTTTAAAACAGCAAACATCCGAATTTAACTTGACGAGTCAGAAAGGATTAAGTGATGTGTTGCAGCCTTTGCGAGAAAAACTCAAGAGCTTTGAGCAAAAAGTAGAAGATACCTACGAAAAGGGGTTAAAAAACCAATCTGATTTGCGGGCCGAACTAAAAAAAATATATGAGTTAAGCGTAACTTTGGATAAAGACGCCAAAAATTTGACAAAAGCTTTAAAGTCTGATAGTAAACAGCAAGGAAATTGGGGTGAAATTATTTTGGAAAGGGTTCTAGAGCGATCTGGACTCACCAAAGATCAGGAATATTTTCTTCAATTTACAGCAAAAAATGATGAAGGGGCTACATTGCGACCTGATGTGGTTATTAATCTTCCTGAGAACAAACACCTGGTTATCGATTCAAAAGTTTCGCTCACTGCTTTTACTGATTTTGTTACGGCTGATGAAGAGCATATTCGTACAAAAAAATTGCGCGAACACCTCGATTCTATCCGTCGTCATGTAAAAGAACTGAGTCAGAAACGGTATGATCAGCTTTTGGGTATTAATTCTCCTGACTTTGTATTAATGTTTATGCCTGTTGAACCCGCTTTTGCTTTGGCAGTTCAAAGTGATATGGAGTTGTTCAATGATGCGTGGCGTGATCGGGTGGTTATTGTGAGCCCAACTACTTTATTGGCCACCCTGCGCACAGTAGCCTCCATCTGGAAATACGAAAAGCAAAACCAGCATGCCCTCGAAATTGCTGACCGGGGTGGTAAATTGTACGATAAATTTGAGAGCTTTGTCAAGGATTTGGAAAATATTGGTCTAAACATTGAAAAGGCTGATAAATCATATAAAGATGCCCACAAGAAACTTGTTTCGGGCAGTGGAAACCTGATACGTCAGGTGGAACAATTAAAGAAAATGGGAGTGACGACCAAAAAAAGTCTGCCCGAAAATCTTATAAACGATTGGAATGATTAGAGATAAAAAAGAAAAAACTGCACCGGATTTTATCTATGGAACTTGGCCTGTGATGGAGGCTGTAAAAGCCAAGCGAGACTTGGATAAAGTTATAATTCAACATGGTTTACGTAGTCCTGTAATTGGTGAAATTATTGCTGAACTCAAATTGCTTGAAATTCCTTATCAGTTTGTCCCCATCGAAAAGATGAACCGTGTAACCCGTAAGAATCATCAGGGGATTATTGCCTTTATTTCGCCCATAACTTTTGGACGTATCGAGCATGTACTCCCCGAGATTTATGAAAAGGGCGAAGATCCTTTTGTATTGATTTTGGATAAGATTACAGATGTAAGAAACTTCGGAGCTATTTTGCGTACTGCCTCCTGTACGGGTGTGCACGCGGTTGTTATTCCTGATAAAGGATCAGCCATGCTTAATTCTGATACGGTAAAATCATCTGCAGGAGCCATTTACACCTTGCCTATTTGTCGCAGTGAAAACCTTAAAGAGTCCATTGAGTACCTGAAAGCAAGTGGTTTAAAAATTATAGCAGCAACTGAAAAAGGCAGTGAAATGTACTTTAATGAGTTGTTGACTGGCCCGGTGGCTTTGATTATGGGATCGGAAGGAGAGGGGATTTCCCCTGAATATTTGCGTCGTTCTGATGTTCTTTTGAAAATTCCTATGGTTGGAACTATTGCGTCTCTTAATGTATCAGTTGCTGCAGGAGTGCTGCTTTACGAAGTTTTTCGGCAAAGAAGTATATAAACACAAAAAAAACTCCGGTGACAACACCGGAGTTTTTAATATATTGTTGATTACTAGAATCTTTTTTCTTTGATTCTGGCTTTTTTACCACGCAACTCACGGAAGTAGAAGATTCTGGCTCTTCGAACCACACCTACTTTGTTTACCTCAATTGAAGTAATGAAAGGAGAGGCAACAGGGAAAATTCTTTCAACCCCGATGTTTCCGGACATCTTCCTAACGGTAAAGGTGGCTACATTTCCGCTTCCTGAGCGCTGAAGTACAACTCCCTGAAATTTCTGCAGGCGTTCTTTAGCTCCCTCAATAATTTTATAAGTAACTGTAATGGTGTCTCCAGCTTTAAAAGCGGGGAACTCTTGCATCGTTACAGTGTCGTTTACCAGTTTAATCAATTCGTTATTGCTCATCTAATTACAGGTTTAGCATGGTTCACTCAAAAAAGAGTGCAAATATACGGATATTTATTTATCTTGTAATACTTCGATGTGAATATTTTTTTCATTATTGCAAAAAAATTGTTAACATTCACGTAATCAGTTGTGTAAAATGTGGTTTGTGACAAGGTCGATTAGTCTTTCAGGAGCTCCGGACGCCTTATTTTGGTTCGTTCCATAGCCTGATTAAATTTCCATTCCTCAACAAGTCTTTCATTGCCTGATAAGAGTACATCAGGTACAATCCATCCCTGATAGTCACGGGGTCTGGTGTATACTGGTGGTGATACTAGGTTGTTTTGGAACGAATCGCTTAAAGCAGATGATTCATCACTGAGTACGCCGGGAATCAAACGGATAAGACTGTCGGAGATAACGGCTGCGGCTAATTCTCCTCCCGATAAAACATAGTTTCCAATACTTATCTCCATGGTAATCAGATGTTCCCGGATGCGTTCGTCAATACCTTTGTAGTGACCACATAACAGAATAATGTTGTTTAAGCACGAAAGTTGGTTGGCTAAAGGTTGGTCGAGCATGGTGCCATCTGGACTGGTATATATAATGGCGTCGTATTTACGTTGAGAGGTCAGATTCTCGATGCAACGATGCACGGGCTCAATCATCATCACCATACCTGCTCCTCCTGAAAATGGATAATCGTCCACCCGTTTATGCTTATCCAATGAATAGTCCCTGAGTTGATGAAGGTGTATTTCGGCCAATTGTTTTTCGATGGCGCGTTTAACAATGGAATGACTGAAAGGACCTTCGAACATTTCAGGGAAAAGGGTAATGATGTCAATGCGCATAGCTATATAATATAAGGTATTATTTTATCCAAATGGTTTTGATGTTAAGAAACTCTTTGATGCCATATGAGCCAAGTTCACGACCAAATCCGGATTGTTTAATCCCGCCGAAGGGCAAGCGGGGATCTGATTTTGTCATGCCATTGATAAATACAGCCCCGGCTTGGATTTTATGAGCCATTTCTTCAGCTAATGCCATATTATTGGTCCAGATACTAGCGCCAAGTCCAAGGTTGGTTTCGTTGGCAATGGTTAGGGCATCATCGGCGTTTTTAGCCTTAATTATCACTGAAACCGGACCAAAAGTTTCCTCATTGTAAACAGGCATTTCCGGAGTTACATCAACCAGCAGCGTTGGTTGAAAAAGTAAACTGTCGTTCACCCGTTTTCCTCCAGTGATTAATGTGGCTCCCATCTCAATGGATTTGTTTATTTGACTTTCAAGTTGCTCCACCAAATCGATACGTGCCATTGGTCCCATATCCGTTTCAGGATGGGTTGGGTCGCCAAGCTGGAGCGATTCTAGAAGCGTTTTTTGTTCTTGAATAAAGGCTGGATAGCTTTCTTCTTCAATAATAAATCGTTTGGCGGAGATACAAACTTGGCCGGCGTTAAGCATGCGTGAGCAAACCCCTGTTTTGCACGCCTGATTTATCTCGGCATCATTCAATACGATATAAGGGTCAGAGCCTCCAAGTTCAAGTACGCATTTTTTAAGGTGTTTTCCTGACAAAGCTGCAACTGACTTTCCTGCACCACTGCTCCCGGTGAGGGTAACACCGCAAATTGAAGGGTGAGATATTACTTGCTCAACTAAATCAATGTCGATGAGTAGGTTGTTAAAGGCTTTAACAGGAAATCCGGCATCTAAAAACAAGCTTTGGATGGCTTCTGCACATCCAAAAACATTGGGAGCATGTTTTAATACAAAAGTGTTTCCTCCCATCATGGTAGGAACTGCTGCGCGGAAAACTTGCCAAAAGGGAAAGTTCCAGGGCATGATGGCAAAAACTGTTCCCAAAGGTTCGAAACTCACGAAGCTCTTCAATGCATCGCTCGGCATGTTTTCAGAAATCAGTAAGTTTTCGGTGTTTTCGGCATAATATTCGCATAGCCAGGCACATTTTTCAATTTCCGCAACCGATTCTCTCGCTATTTTCCCCATCTCGGTAGTGATGAGACGAGCCAATTGATCTTTGTTTTGGCGCAGTTGGGAAGCTAAATTTACAAATAGGACTCCACGTTGTTTGTAGGTGAATGATTTCCAATCCAAGAAACAGTTGTAAGTTAATTCAAGAGTTTTTATCACCTCATCCACAGGGAGCAGGTTGTAGTCCTTTATTTTTTTTTGAGTAGCTGGATTAATGGTGGTGATCATGTGATTGAATTTGCACAAAAATACAGGTTTTATGTTGATAATATCTATTTTTACGCTCGTAAGTGATGATACATCGAGGTTCACTAATAGGAAATTTGAAAATGAATTGAAAATGAAAAAAATAATTCTTGTATTAAGCCTTGTGCTTGTTTTTCAGATGAATTCTGTCAACGCTGTTGCTCAGAGACAACCTGCAATGTCGCTCGAAGTAGCCACTGCTTATCGAAGTGTTACACGTTCCATGTCGGGTTTGCCCGGATCTGAATATTGGCAAAATAGGGCTGTGTATCAGATTTCTGCCGAAGTAGACGTTATGCAAAGTACACTTAGTGGTGAGGAGCGTGTCACCTACGTAAACCATAGTCCTGATACTTTGACAAAATTGGTGATTCGTCTGTATCCTGATTTCTTTAAAAAAGGCAATGCCCGTTCATGGCCAATCGGTGCTGATGATCTTACCGATGGCACTCAAATAAACAGTCTTTCCTTGAATGGAACCGGGGTTGATCTATCAAATACGGGAGTTGTTCAGCGTACGGCCACCAACATGCATGTTCAATTGGAAAATCCTTTGCTTCCTAATGATTCACTGATCATGGAAATGGACTGGTTCTTTTCAGTTCCTTCAAAAAGACAGGTGCGGATGGGGAAATATAGCGAGAATATCATGTTTGTAAGTTATTGGTATCCGCAGATCGCAGTTTATGATGATATTGACGGTTGGGATGAGTTGGAATATATGGGAACTGTTGAGTTTTACAATGATTTCAATACCTTTGATGTCACCATTCATGTACCTCAGGATTATAAAGTTTGGGCTACAGGAGAGCTGCAAAATTCAAAGCATAATTATGCTGATCGGGTGATAGATCGTATAGAAAAAGCACGAAAATCAGATGAAATCATTACTTTTTTTACCACGGAGGAGTGTCGTGATGGGAATGTGCTGAGGGATAAAAAAGTTAACGATTGGCGCTTTATTGCCAATAAGGTTCCTGATTTTACTTTTGGATTGGCCCGTGAAGTGAATTGGCAAGGAAGTTTTGTAACTGTCGACAGCATTTCAGGAAGAAAAGTTTTGGTGGATGCGGTATATCCTGACTCTTCAGTGACTTTTAATCGTGCTGCAGAATGGTCGGCAGAAAGCGTTCGTTTGATGTCTTTTAAATTACCTGGAATCCCTTTTCCCTACCCACATATGACCTCGTTTAGCAATGGTCGCCAAAGAGGAGGGATGGAATCGCCAATGATGGCCATTGATGGTGATCCTCTATCAGAATCTCAAGCTATTGGTCTCTTTTTTCATGAAGTATCACATACCTATTTTCCGTTTTACATGGGGTCCAACGAACGTAAATATGCATGGATGGATGAGGGGTTCGCGGCTTATTTTACCAATGAGATCATGGAAAAGGAAGATCCTGAATATGGTTATTTTGCTCGTTTGGTTTCAACTTTTAATTCGTTAAGCGGCCGCGAACGTGAGGTGCCTCTAATTTATTTAAGCTATCAAATTAATGATTATGCCAGTTACCGGGTTCATGCTTATAATCGATCTGCCATGGCTTTGGCCTTTTTACGGGACGCATTGGGCGATGAAGTTTTTAAAATGTCTTTTCAGCAATTTATGCACGATTGGCAAGGAAAACATCCTATGCCTTTCGACTTTTTTAATTCCATGATGCAAAGTACAGGTCAGAATTTGTGGTGGTATTTTGGTCCTTGGTATTTCGATCGCGCTTATCCGGATTTGGGAATAAAAAAAGTAACCTTCAATAATAAAGTGGTTATCGAAAATGTTGGGAAATTGCCGCTTCCAGTGCAATTGACGATTACATTTGTCGATGGGACCATGGATGTTGTGTATCGTCATACTGGCGATTGGAAAACCAATCCTACCGCCATGATTGTGCAGGTAAATCCGCAAAAGCAAATTGAAAAAGTTGTTTTGGGTTCCGCAACTATTCCCGATGTTAATACAGAAAACAATACCATGTCCCTAACTTATTAGTGATGCAACCCGTAGTTCATTATCTTTGTCAACTTTAAAAAGAAACTTTAAGTGCTATGAAACTAAAACTATCTGTAATATTCATGATATTTGCGCTGGGAACCAGCCTTTTTGCACAGGTTGCTCCAGACAAGTATTATATTCAGTTTACTGATAAAAATGATTCTCCGTATTCAGTTAATGGTCCTGAACTATTCCTGTCTCAAAGGGCAATCGACCGTAGAGCCAAATATGATATTCCCATTTCAGAAGAAGATCTTCCAGTTAACCCAGCTTATATTCAGGGGGTTGCTGATTTGGGGGCTGGCATTTTAAATCCAACAAAATGGATGAATGGAGTTACGGTGCACACTTCTGATGCAACAGTGATTGATGCCATTGCCGAGTTACCTTATGTAGCTTCTTTAGTGAAGTTGCCAGAGATTAATATGGGACAATTGACGAAGGATTTCCTTGCCAATGAATGGATTGATAATGCGGATATGGATGAGGTGATAATTAATTCGAAAGCGAGAAGTGTTGATTATGGTGGTTCAGGACCTCAAATTGAACAACTCAACGGTGTTTTGTTGCATAATCAGGGCTTTATGGGCGAAGGTATGGTGATTGCTGTGTTGGATGGAGGTTTCCGGGGAACCGACGAGCATCATTTTTTTGATAGCCTTTTTATCAACAATCGAATGCTTGGCACCAAAGATTTTGTTACTCCAGGCGCTAGTGTATACACTGATAGCGGGCATGGGAATTCGGTATTATCTACCATGGCTGCATTTTCACCCGGTCAAATGATTGGTACAGCACCACGAGCCAGTTATTGGCTTTTGCGATCGGAAGATGTGAATTCGGAAAATATTATTGAAGAATACAATTGGGTTTCGGCCGCTGAATACGCTGATAGTGTTGGTGCCGATGTGATCAACAGTTCTCTGGGGTACATTGATTTCGATAATCCAGCTTTTGACCATACATACGAAGATATGGATGGTATGACCAATGTATGTACACGCGGTGCTGATAAAGCTGTTGAAAAAGGAATTATGGTAGTAAACAGTGCCGGGAATTCAGGAAATGATCCTTCGTTTCCTTATATTGGTGCTCCTGCAGATGGATTCAATGTCTTTTCCATTGGAGCTGTTGACCCAGATGGCTTCCGGGCTGCTTTTAGTTCAATTGGACCTACTTATGATGGAAGGTTTAAGCCAGTTGTGGATGCCACCGGACAATCAACATTTGTAGCTTATGGAAGCAGTGATGCGGGATATGGTAATGGGACTTCCTTTTCATCGCCGGTTATCGCCGGAATGACGGCCTGTCTCATGCAGGCGCACCCCGAAATGACAGTACTTGAAGTGCAGGATGCACTTAAGGAAAACGCAAGTCAGAGTACCTCACCAGATAACTTATTGGGATGGGGCATTCCTGATTATTTTGCTGCAAGTACCACCCTCACTAATATTGAAATAACTCGTAAACCTACCAATGCATTTATCGAAGCTTTTCCTAATCCTTTTGGCGGTATGCTAACCTTGATTTTGCATTTGGATACTGTTGAGATAGTTACTATCGATGTTATCGGATCTTCTGGGGAGATAGTTTATTCGCAAAACTACAATCTTTCGAAAACAAATAATACTGTACAAATTGATCATGTGGCGGCGCAATTAAGGGGAGGCATTTACTTTGTCAGGGTAATAAGTAAGCAGTCTACAGAATTAATAAAGATCATTAAGCAGTAAATAAAATCAAGAATTGACAGAAATGGGTTTATTAACAATCTCTCGCATTTTTTCAACAAAGATGGTTGTAACCATAGATAGAAGGCGATAATTGTTAATTTTGACCCTATATATTTTTAAAGCAAATAGCTAATTAATCAACATTTAACTCGTCGGAATGGGAGAGTCAGAGAAACAGGAAAGAAGGACCGATTATTATTCAAAATCGGTAAGGGCAGGGAAAAGAACATATTTTTTCGATGTGAAATCCACACGCGCTAAGGAGTTATTTATTACCATCACCGAAAGTAAACGCCGTTTTAATGAAGATGATGGACGGTTTACTTATGAGAAGCATAAAATATTCTTGTATGGTGAGGATTTTGAAAAATTTAGAAATGGATTGACCGATGCCATTGATTTTGTTGAGAATGGTGTGGTTCCGGATGAGGATTCCATTGATGAACTTCAGGATAAGGTTTCATCGTTAGATGTTAAATTCGAAGATCTGGGTGGTGACGATGATCATTAGTTAGTCTGGTTACAATAGTTAAAATCCAACGCTTAAGTATCACATATTTAATTGCTTGACGTATTTCTGATGTTCAATCGGTGGATGTTGAGTAATGATGTTAATTTTACTGACGTGTTAATAAGTTCATATCGTTGTTCTTGACAGGTCGTTTCAATGTTGTATTTTTGTTTCAGGGAGTTTAAAAAACCGAATGAATATTATGGGAAAAACGATAGCAGTAACAAATCAAAAAGGAGGAGTTGGAAAAACAACTACTTCAATCAATCTTGCTGCCAGTTTGGCTGTCTTGGAGTATCGGACGCTTATTGTTGATGCTGATCCTCAGGCCAATGCAACTTCGGGTATAGGCTTCGATCCGAAGCAAATTCAGGCCAGTATTTACGAATGTATTGTGGATAATCTGGATGTTAATCAAGTAATTTTAAATACCAAAACGCCACATCTGGATTTACTTCCTGCTCACATAGATTTGGTTGGAGCTGAAATAGAACTGATCAATTTACCCAACCGCGAAACCATGATGAAACAAGTCTTGGATAAGGTTCGCGATAAATATGATTTCATTATTATTGATTGTTCTCCGTCGTTGGGATTGATCACAGTAAATGCACTTACTGCTGCTGATTCGGTGATTGTCCCTGTTCAATGCGAGTACTTTGCGCTAGAAGGATTGGGAAAGCTGCTTAATACGATCAAAATTGTACAAACCCGATTGAATACCTCCTTAGACATCGAAGGAATTCTGCTCACCATGTTCGATAGTCGTTTACGCTTGTCGAAACAGGTGGTTGATGAAGTGAAAACACATTTTCAGCAAATGGTTTTCGACACCATCATCAACCGTAATACCAAGTTGGGAGAAGCTCCCAGTTTTGGCGATTCCATAATTATGTACGATGCACAAAGTACAGGTGCGGTTAATTACTTGAATCTGGCTCGTGAAATCCTGCAAAAGAATAACATGACAGCCATGGACAATGCAGAAAAAATAATAGAATAATTCATGAGTAATATCAAAGGAAAACGGAAGGCTTTAGGCCGGGGATTGGAGTCGATTTTGCAAAGTCCTGATACGGATATCACCTCTGAAGATATCTCTGGAAACTATGTTGCTGGGGCTATTGCTGAAATTGAAATCTCCAAAATAGAAACAAATCCTTTTCAGCCCCGTACAGATTTTGATGAGATGATGTTGCGCGAATTGGCTGACTCCATTAAATCGCAAGGCGTAATTCAGCCGATTACAGTGCGCAAAATGGGTTACGATAAATTTCAGCTCATTGCAGGTGAAAGGCGTTTTCGTGCTTCTCAGTTAGCTGGTAATAAGCGTATTCCGGCCTTTATTCGTGTTGCCAATGACGAGCAAATGTTAGAGTTGGCTTTGATTGAAAATATTCATCGCCAAGAACTGAATGCCATCGAGGTTGCCATCAGTTATCAACGTCTAATCGAAGAATGTGCTTTGACTCAGGAAAAGCTTAGTGAGCGAATCGGTAAAAATAGATCTTCAGTAGCCAATACCTTGCGGTTACTTAAACTACCACCCTCGGTTCAAGTGGCTTTGCGCGATGGTTTTATTACTACAGGTCATGCACGTGCTTTGATTACTGTTGATGATATGGATCTGCAAGAGAATATGTTGCGCATGATAATCAATCGTGGACTTAACGTACGGCAGGTAGAAGATATGGTGCGGACTTTGGTGAAAGGGGAATCTAAACATGCTAATCCTGTTAAAAAAGCTGACACTATTCCTGAGAAATTTAAAGGAGCTCCTGATACATTGAGTAAAGTCCTTGGAGCTAAAGTAAGTTTGAAACGAAACAATAAGGGCCAGGGTTCTATCGTTATCAGTTTTAAAAGCGATCATGAGCTTGAACGCATTATTGCCGCACTGGAGGATTAAATCTGAATTGAAACTTTATCAGCCATATACTGTCTTTGTTTTGTTCTTTAGCCTGTTGTTCTTCGGGGTAACCACTTGCGATGCTCAAGAGGAAAATGAAAAAAAAAATATTGAGATAAAGGATACTGTTGCGGTACAAATCCACTCTCCCCATAAAGCCACTTTGATGGCTCTTGCTCCTGGTTTAGGACAAATTTACAACAAAAAATACTGGAAGCTTCCCATTGTTTATGCCGGTTTTGGCGTGACAGGTTATTTTGCTATAACCAATGGGCAGGAATACAGAAAATACCGTGATGCCTACAATTGTTCGGTAACCCTTGAAGATGAGTGCACCAATGAGTTAGCTGAAAAGTATTCTTCTGATGATTTGCAAACCATCAAAGATTATTATCGCCGCAATATGGAGCTATCCTATATAATCATGGGGGCATGGTATGTACTTCAGATGTTGGACGCAACCGTGGATGCACACTTGTATTATTGGGAGGTAAATGATAACCTTTCTGTTCGTGTTGATCCTATGATTCAACCCATTCAAATGGCTCAGCCTGCCTCCGGTTTGCCCGGAAATGTTTCTCCCAACGGGGTGAGAATTACAGTGAGTTTTTAGTGCTCCTGGTAAAATCACTTACTTTTGTTTTACAAAATAGTTTATTATGAACATTATTCTTTCAGGTTATGGTCGAATGGGGCATGAAGTTGAAACTGTCGCCTTGGAGCGCGGTCATACCCTGGTCGCTAGATTAAATGATGCTGAAGATTGGAATGGCTTAAATCCCAGTGAAATAAAAAATACAGTAGTTATTGATTTTAGTTTGTCAGAATCTGTACTCAGTGTATATGGATATTGTTTTCAACATCAATTACCCATAGTTTCAGGTACAACAGGTTGGTTGGAACACTGGGATACGGTGGTTTCGGATTGTCAAAAGAACAAAGGAACGTTTTTCTATGCATCCAATTTTAGTCTGGGTGTGAATGTCTTTTTTCATCTCAATCAGCAATTGGCTCAAATCATGGGAAAGCTGACCAATTATCAACCTTCTATTACTGAGGTGCATCACATTTATAAATTGGATGCGCCCAGCGGAACAGCCATTACTTTGGCTAATCAATTGATTGAGCAAATGCCTTCCTTGAAAAAATGGACCCTGCAATCCGAACGTCCTTCAACTGAATTGCCAATAAGCAGTTTTCGCGAAGGTGAAGTGCCCGGGACGCATGTGGTAACTTATGAATCAGATGAAGATGTGATTTCTATAGAGCATCGAGCTAAAAACCGCAAAGGATTTGCTTTGGGAGCGGTGTTGGCTGCCGAATTTGCCGCAGGTAAATCAGGCATTTTTTCGATGAAAGACATGTTGAAAGAGTTGATCTGAACTAGTCGTTTACGTTCAACACCATTACGCCTTTTTGACAATTAATTGAGCTGCAGCATAACCAACTACACGTATTTTTTCACCTTTATCAATCATTCCAGTTCTGGCTGTAGCATCATATAATACATCTTTAATCATTACCTTTCCTGCGGGACGGAGCGTTGTAAATGCCAATCCTTCATTTCCTACTGTCGATTTGTAGGCTGTTGAAGCAGAGGTGTAGCCCTCGTCTTTTTGTTGTGTTTTTTGAAGTGCGAGATGACCAAAGGCATGACTGGTTAGAAGTTTTTTACTGAAATAAATACTCCCGGTTATGGCCAGAAAGAAGGCTATGACAACTACAGTAAGGGCCTTGGTGATTTGCATCATACTTACATCAATATTGCCCGGATCAATGTTGTCGACCATGCTCAGGGTAAGTCCGGTAATCATTAAAATTAATCCCAGAACTCCTATGATGCCGAATCCAGGAATGGCAAAAATTTCCACCGCTATCAGGATGACTCCCACAATGAAAACAAGTATTTCCCAGTGAGCTGCCATGCCCTCAAGATAAAGTGGCGCAAAATACAATAGAGCTGCAATAAATGCCGCCATAAGCGGGAATCCAATACCTGGAGTTTGCAATTCAAAGTAAATCCCGCCAATAATGATCATAATCAAAATCCCACTGAAAAATGGATTGATCAGCCATCCAATCACCTTGTCGGTGGCTGATAGATGTTGCTTTGTTATGGTATAGTTTTTAACACCTGCATGATGAAGTACTTCAGCAATGTTATTCATTTCTCCTTCGCAGAAGCCAAATTCAATGGCTTCGCTTACGGTAAAAGTGAGTACTTGCCCTGAATCGCTGATGCCGGGAACATATATCTTTGGGTCAACCATGGCCTGAGCAATCTCAGGGTTTCTGTTTTTTGCTTCTGCAGTGGCACGCATCATCGAGCGCATGTAACTCTGGTATTTATCGGGCATTTGTTCGCCAGTTTGATTCACAACCGTTGCAGCCCCAATACTTGATCCCGGCGCCATGTATATGCTGTCGCAAGCTATAGAAATTAGCGCTCCAGCTGAAGCAGCATTCTTATCAATAAACACGTATACAGGTATTGGTGAACTAAGAATTTTGGTGCGGATTGAATCGGCATCATCAAGTGTTCCTCCATAAGTATTCATGTGAATGACAATCAAGTCAGCCTTTTGTTCAACGGCTTCTTCCATTGCGTTTTTGGTGGTCCTCCATACCGGTGGAGCAATCATCTCCTTCATATCGAAAGTGTAAACTTTCAGGTTAGTGCTATCCGAAAATTCAGATGAAATAACATTGAAGCTCAAAAGCAACAATAAAAAGGCTATGGGTATGGAGACTGTTTTTTTCATGGTTTTGGATTTGTAGGACGGTTCTTGTGGATGCTTTTGTACCTTTTTCGCAACAGTTGGCGATGCCAGTATTTCCCCCAAACAATATTGGTCCATAATCTCTCGTGAAGATAGTATAAAATTAGTTTAGCTATCATATCGACGAGTGTGATTAATGAAACCGCGCCAATGACGTCTTTAAACGCACTCTGAGTGGCCTGTGTAAATACGGTAAAACTGATAATAAACGTAGCTCCGGAAGCGATAAGTCGCCAACTGATGGCTTTGAGCATGCTTCTGTACGGACTGTCTTTCTCTTCACCACGTTTGACATTATTCTTCATTGTTATCTTTGGTTATTTGATTTGCAATATTAGTAAAAATCTGAAAGGTTTAAAGTGTTTCGTTACGGAAATAATGTTGAAGTTTGCCTTCAAAGACATTGTGAATTAACTTGTTAGAGGCGATGAGTTGTTGCTTGAAAACGCACTCGTTTCCACCGGTAAAGTTGGTTGTTTTTCCGCCAGCTTCGTTAACAATAAGTATTCCGGCTGCCACATCCCATGATTGCAGGCCGTATTCATAAAAGAGTTCAAATCGTCCACAGGCTACATAAGCCAAGTCAACTGCGGCAGATCCCAGTCTCCGCAATCCTCGTGAGGTTTGCATCAAGTCTTTAAACAAATCCATGTAGGCATTGAGTAACGAATAATCATAATATGGAAAACCTGTGGCCAGCAATGAGTTGTCAAGGTTGTTGGTGGTGGAAACATGAATGGATTCACCATTGAGGTAGGCTCCTCCGTTTTTCCAGGCATAAAAACACTCTTCCAGATTAATTTCGTAAATCACACCCAAGAGCAATTCTTCATTTTCCATCAAGGCCACTGAGATTGAAAATACAGGCAATCCATGAATGAAATTCGTGGTGCCATCCAAGGGGTCGATGATCCAATTGTGGCGTTCAGCACGCGGTAAGTCGCTTTCTTCTTCAGCAATAAAGCCTGCCCCATCTACCAATGGAGTCAGTGCTTTTATGATGCGTTTCTCCGCTTCTTTGTCTACGTACGTAACTAAATTGTGGACTCCTTTTTCCTCGATATCTGTAGTGGTGAGTTTTTTAACCTGACTTTTAATAAATAAGCCGGTATCTTTACAGATATCGGCTACTGTATGGGTTAGCTTTTCAAGGTTCATGTTTTGACTTTCTTTTTGTTAATACTTAAATATATCATGAATCCCAGCCCGAGAACAAAAATAAAAGTGGAGATTATTTCTGCTTGCGTAACTTTCATTCCCCATAAATCGAAAAGGTTGTTCACGCGAATTTTCTCAATAAGAAAGCGTTCAGCTCCATTGAACATGAGGTAGATAGCGGTTAACATCCCAGGAATGGCTAGTTTTTTTCTTAAATTCCAGAGTAGCAAAAAAATGAGCAACGACATGGTTGTTTCATATAGCGGGGTAGGGAAGACAGCCTGAGCCAATTCATGACAATGGGGTCCGATGCAACCTTCTATTTTGATTCCGGAGTTTAAAATGTTGTGAGGATAGGTGTACGACCAAACCCAGTCGGGTAAAAACGAAAGCCAATCGGGCATGGGAGTCGTGTTGACAATTCCCCAATCTCCATCGCCAGACACTTGGCACCCAATTCGTCCAATTCCGTAGGCGAGTATCAGAGAGGGAGCAATGCTGTCGGCCATCCGTTTCCATGGGATGCCATTTTTTTCGCCATAAATACCCACCGCAAAAGCTGCTACGATGAGTCCACCATAAAAGGTGAGCCCGCTAAAACTTAACATCGACCCTATTGGATCGCGCATGAAATCATCCCAGTTCTCCAATTGATGAAAAACCTTGGCGCCAATGATTCCGAAAATAACGGCGATAAAAACAATGGACCAGGTTTGTTCAGGAGCGGATACGGTGATTTCTTTTACAACGGGCGGGTTTAATACTTTGGCTTTCTTGGTGAAGAACTGGAGCGATGTTAATACAATGGCCAATACCAATCCTCCCCACCATGAGCCTTGATTCGAAAAAATAAAACTTTGTGGATTTTTGTCAAAATTTTGGTAATCAACAATGAGTCCTACAAGTTTAAAGCCTACAATTAATGTGACCAAAAATATTATTACAAGTTCAGTGATTCCGGCAGGCTCGCCAATTGTAGTTTTCTTGGTGGTAGACGATACAAAGCCCAACCCTTGCATTCGTTTAAGTTCCCTGTTTAAAAAGTAGGCGCCCGCAACAAAAGCCATGGCCAGAAAAAATCCATAGCTTTGAATGGGCAGATTGAGGTTGGTGCCAAACACATCGTTAATAAAGTCACTGATTCGTGGATACATATTTCTTGTATTTCAGATGGACAAAGATAGCATATAACGCCAAAATCCGGCGAAAGCCAATGGTTTATTTATGATGAATATCAGTGTGTTCTTTATTGGCCTTTTGTTGATTTTTAGCAGGCCATTGTTGTATGAGGATCCCGGCAACGATAACTGCTAAACCAACAATGGTCGAGAGCAGAATAGGTTCTCCAACGAGTACCCGAATGAAAAATAATCCGATAAAAGGTGATAAATAGATTAAATTACTCACTTTGGCGGTATTTTCCGAAAAGTTAAGGGCTTTAAGCCAGATGACAAAGGTCAGGCTCATTTCGAAAAGTCCGATATAAAGACATCCTAAGAGTCCCCAACCATTTTCAGGAATGGGGTTGATGCTGTTTAATCCCAGATAAATGATGAGATAAATCAACCCAAAAAACAAATTAAGTGCAATTTTTCCTGTGTCTTCTCGGGCATCTTTCATGTTGAGAATCCAGTAAAGTGCCCAGATAATTGCACTTCCCGCTGCCAAAATAACCCCCAAAGGCTGATCAATTTGAGCCAGGTTCAAGTTTCCTTTGGTGCTGATAATCATTAACCCGCTAAAACTGATTAGTAAAGCCAAATAGCTTATCCAGCGAATGTGCTGTTTGAGGATGATTCCTGAAAGTAAAACCAACACAATGGGCCATAGGTAGTTTAGTGTTCCTGCAAGTTGTGCCTCCAGCAGCTGATAGGCCTTAAACAGGACGAGATAATACAAAAATGGATTGAAAAACCCCATGATGGCCGACCGACGCCATTGACCAGCTGTAATACGTTTTAGTTTAATGCGGTTAACGCTGAGTTGATTGTATGCCGTTAAGCTTAAAAAGCCAAATAAAGCCGACCAAAATAACATGATGTCGAAAGGCATTGTGTCGAGGGTTAGCTTGAAGGCCGAACTCATGGTCGACCAAAAGAGGATGGCTACGAAAGCCAGTAAATAGGCCTTTTTTTGCGGTGAATGCACTCTCATAAATGGGTCGGATTATTGTGCTAAATGAGCCCAGTTTGGCATTTGGTTGATATCAATATTGAAAAGCGCTGTTCCCCAGAAATAAGTTGCTAACACAATGACTATAACCCCAATCAGGTTGAGAAGGAGCCCGGTTTTGGTCATTTGCCCAATCGAAAGTTGGTTCGATCCGAAAACGATAGCGTTAGGTGGTGTGGCAACAGGTAGCATAAAGGCCATTGAAGCACTTAGTGTGGCTGGCAACATCAAGAGTAGAGGGTTAATATTCAGGCTAATTGAAATGCCTGCAAGAACTGGCAGTATCATTTCTGTAGTAGCTGTATTGGAAGTGAGTTCAGTTAAAGAGGTCATGGAAAGCGCCACTACGGCGATGATCATGATCAATGGGAGTCCTTCCGCAGAAGCCATTTGCTGACCTACCCAGGTCGATAATCCCGATTCTTTAAAAGCTCCGGCTAGTGCAAATCCTCCTCCAAATAACAGCACAATGTTCCATGGTAATCCTGTAGTTGATTTCCAATCCATGAGCCGGGTTCCCTTCTTTTTTGATGCAGGTATGATAAACAGCAAAATGGAGATGGCGATGGCTATGGTTCCATCGTTGATATATTTTGGATATGATAATAGCGAACTCCATCCCGGTATGTGAAAATCACCGATGTTAATATTGGCACGTGTTAGCCAACCAAGAGCCAGTATAACGAATAGCGCTAAAATTATTTTTTGTTCCCTTGTAGCTTTTCCCAGACTATGGTATTCTTTCTTTAATGTTGCTTTGGTTTCACGTGTTGAAAACTGTTTGGGCTTGAATCCGTAGTTTAAAATGATCCATGCCAAAGCCAACATCAACAAACTGATGGGCATAGCAAATAAAAACCAACTTCCAAAACTGATTTCAGGAGCCAATGGAAACATGATTTGGAAAATTCGGGCAAAAGATAAATTGGGTGGGGTTCCTACAAGGGTAGCAATTCCTCCAATGGAGGCACTATATGCTACTCCCAGCAATAAACCAGTTGTGAATTTTTGATTGGATTGTTCATCCATGAAGTCGCTTAGTTTTTTTGTGATAGACAATACAATGGGAACCATCATCATGGCGGTAGCCGTATTTGATATCCACATGGATAAAAATGCAGTGGCAGCCATGAAGCCAAGCAAGACTCGTTGAGGGCTCGTTCCAGTGAATAACATTATTTTGAGTGCTATCCTGCGATGAAGATCCCATTTTTGCATGGCTAGAGCCATTATAAACCCGCCAATAAACAGAAAAATTACATGGTTAAAATAAGCAGAAGAAACACTCTTTCCGTCCATTACACCCATTGTTGGAAACAAAACAACAGGTAACAACGATGTGATGGCCAATGGAATGACTTCTGTAATCCACCAACCTGCCATTAATAGCGCAATAGCAAGTGTGTATGTGACCGTGGGCTGACCAGGTACCAAGTCAACAAATATTACGATCCAAAGAAATACCAATGGGATTAAACCAAATCCAATAATCTGTTTCACCATGAAGCTAATGTATTGAAAAAAATGATTGTAAATACTTTTTTTAACTTCAATAAATAATACTGTCATTTAAAAGTGTCATAATGCTAATGATTTTTATTCCGGACTTTACATGGTGATCAGGAGACTATTTGCAAATTTCCAGATGAAAAATTAGCAGATTGAATCGGCTGTTATTTAGTTGTTAAAAATATCACAATAGATTCGATTGTACCATAAAAAACTGTATTTTTGCTTCCTATTTTATAAAAAATAATGAATATGAGGAAGTTAGCAGTTGTTGCGTTTGGGGGAAATGCGTTGCTTAGGGCCGGGCAAAAGGGAACCATTTCTGAACAAGAGTTAAATGCAAAGGAAGCAAGTCAGAATTTGGTGAAGCTGATCAAGAGAAATTACGATTTGGTGCTTACTCATGGTAACGGACCACAGGTAGGTAATATATTATTGGCCAATACAGCAGGAAATAAATTGTATGGAGTTCCCGATATGCCACTGGATATCAGTGTAGCCTATTCACAAGGCTTTATTGGGTATATTTTGGAGCAACAGCTTCGCAATGTGTTGATGAAAGAAGATTTGGAATCTGATATTATCTCAATTATCACCCAAGTTCTTGTCAATAAGGACGATCCTGCATTTAAAAACCCTACTAAACCCATCGGACCCTATTATAAAAAAGACGAAGCTGACAAAATAATGGCTGAAAGTGGATCCATATACAAGGAGGATGCAGCAGGCCGAGGTTGGAGAAAAGTAGTTGCCTCCCCCAGACCCTTGGTAATTTTCAATCGTAAATCCATCGAGCAAATCGCGCGTAGTGGACATATTGTGATTGCTGTTGGTGGCGGAGGAATCCCTTGTTACTACAAGGAAGAAAATCTGTTGGAAGGTATTGATGCTGTTATTGATAAGGATTTAGCTTCGTCGTTATTGGCTGCTCAGGTGCGTGCTGACAAATTTTTTATTCTTACCGATGTGCCTAAAGTTTGTTTAAACTTTAATACTCCTCAACAAAAATCACTCGACCGGCTGAATATTGCAGATGCTAAGCGCTATCTTGAAGAAGGTCAGTTTGGTGAAGGGAGTATGGGGCCCAAGATTAAAGCGGCCATTAAGTTTGTTGAAAGAAGTGGTAAGGATGCCATTATTACTGAAACTACACTGCTTGGAGTAGATAATGGCGGAACGCGCATTACCATGGTCTAAATTAATATAGTAAAACAAAAAAAGCGGCATAGCCGCTTTTTTTGTTTTACTATATGAGGTCCGGATTTTCTTCTTTGTTGCGCATTTTGACATAAAAAGCTACTTTTTCAAGCGTCGTAATCATGTCATATTCTTCAAGATATACATATTCGGGAACATCGATGGGTTTTGGGGTGTAGTTAAGTAGTCCTTTGATTCCTGCCGCAACCAATTCGTTGGCAGTTTGGCTTGCGTTTTGAGCCGGAACGGTGATAATCCCTATTTCAATACCTTCTCTTTCAATAATTTCCTTCATTCGGTCGGCAGCGTAACATGGTACTCCATTCATGATATTGCCAATTTTATCCGGATTGGTGTCGAATCCGGCAACGATGGACAGTTTGTGTCGTTTACCACTAAAATAGTTAATGAGTGCTCGTCCGAGATTTCCCATCCCAACAATGGCTACCTTAATACCCTCATCACTATCAATAATATTGGCAATGAGTTCAATAAGTTCTTTGATGTTGTATCCTTTTCTTAAGGTGCCTGAATAGCCAATTAGCATTAAATCTCGCCTTACCTGAACAGGTGTAATATGTTGAATAGTAGCTATTTCATGCGAAAAAATATGGCTCTTTCCTCGACTTAGGCATAATAGCAATGCACGTCTGTACTGACTTAACCTGGCTATGGTTTTGTGCGGCAGGTGATTAAAAGTTTCTTTTTCCTCCATTGAATATTTGTGAAATATATAACAATCACAAAAGTACGCGGGTTGTTTGATCTATCCAAATAATTGTTAATAAAATAACACTGTTATTTATTAGCTCTTAAACTTACAGTTAGATTTTATGCTTAACAACTTGAAACAATCGATTTCGGGAATTACTATCTAGGATGCGTTGACGATACTCCAAATCATGAAAACCAGATAGGAAAGAATCAAAACAGCCCCTTCGTATCGGGTAATTGTTTTGGAAGTTTTGCCCGTATAGATGACAAAGGCAATAAATAGTCCGGAGGCAAATAGAATCCCCAGATCGATGTTGTGAGTAGTTTCGTAAGAAATGGGATGAATGGTGGCGCTTACTCCAAGAACAAGAAATATATTGAAAATATTGCTGCCCAGAACATTACCGAGGGCGATATCGGTATTTTTCTTTATAGCAGCTACGATGCTGGTGACCAGTTCAGGCAAGGAAGTCGCTACTGCAATTACCGTCATTCCCATCATGGAATCTGAAATGCCCCATTGCGCACCAATTGTAGTCGTGCTGCTTACAATCCATTGTCCTCCAAAATACAAACCTGCCATGCCGCTTACAATATAGGCAATTGCTTTAAACCAGCTCATGTGTTTAGGCTGCTCGATGGCCGGAATTTCGTCAGGTTCGTTGCCTGATTTAAAGAATATTAAATACAAAACGTAGGTAAACATGACCAAAAGTATTCCACCATCGAAGCGGTCGATTACATTAATTGCTTTGAAAAATAAGAAATCGTTGGCCAGCATAATCAACACAAGAATGGCCATTAGATTGATCCAAACATCTCTTTTGTAGATGCTTCTGCTTGCTTTAATGGGGAAGATGAGTGCTGTAATTCCAACGATGAGCAACGTGTTCATCAGGTTGCTACCAATCACATTACCAATGGCAAGACCCGTTTTTCCTGAAATACTTGCAAAAACATTGATGATTAATTCGGGAAGTGAAGTGCCAATGGCCACCACAGTTAATCCAATTACCAATTGTGAGAGACCAAGTTTAGTGCCTGCAGATGAAGCTCCATCAACGAGGAATTGTGCTCCAAATATCAGGATGGTAAATCCGGTAATTAAAATAAGGTATTCCTGCATCATGATTATTTATGGTAATTTCTGGCGCCAAATATAGCTGTTCCAATTCTAATCATGGTGCTTCCAGCCTCAATGGCCAGTTGAAAATCATCAGACATGCCCATGGATAATTCGCAGAAGTGTTCTTGGGAAGGGAAAAATTGCTGTTTAATTGTGGTGAAAATATCCTTTAGATGACTAAATTCACGTGTTACCTGTGCCTTGTTATCTGTAAAAGTAGCCATTCCCATTACGCCCGTCAAGCGGATGTTTTTCAGTTCTTTATAATCTTCCCCTAATAATATTTCTTGTGCTTCTTCAAGGTTAAGTCCAAATTTAGTGTCCTCTTCAGCAATGTGAAACTGCAACAAACAGTCAATGATACGGTTGTTAATTATAGCCTGTTTGTTGATTTCCTTCATGAGCTTAAGACTGTCAACTGCATGAATAAGTGTTACAAAAGGGGCAATGGTTTTTACTTTATTGGTTTGCAAATGACCGATATAGTGCCAGTGGATGTCTTTGGGAAGAACCTCGTATTTTTCCGCCATATCCTGTGCCTTGTTTTCTCCAAAGACACGTTGTCCGGCATGGTAAGCTTCCATAATATCCTCGATGGGTTTGGTTTTAGATACAGCAATAAGTTTGACCTCTGCAGGGATTTGTTGTTGGTAATGGCGTAAGTTTTCTTGGATACTCATTTCAGGAATTTTTGTGCAAAGATAAGCTTTAACCAATTTTTTCGAACCAGATGTGTAGACAAATATGGATTGTTTACTTTTGTTTGGAAGTGATGCCTTCAGGAGGCAGAAAAGTTTGGAATTGTGTTTCGCATCTTCATATTAATCACATTTTTACAATTACGGACATGGAATCGATAAAAAGCATATACAAAATTGGTCACGGACCCAGTAGTAGTCATACCATGGGGCCAAGTAGGGCGGCCACCATTTTCTTTGAAAAGTATTCTGAATCACCACGTTTTCGGGTTCATCTTTATGGAAGTCTTGCTTTAACCGGACGTGGTCACCTAACGGATGTAGCCATTCAAGACGCAATGGAGCAAAGGGTTGAGATTGTCTGGCATCCGTTGGAGGCTTTGCCATTTCATCCCAATGGAATGCTATTTGAGGCCTTGGATGAACAAGGTATGGTGACTGACCAATGGGAAATATATAGTGTTGGGGGGGGTGAAATCCGCGAAAGCGGAAGTCTTCGGCAAACGAAACAAGTATATCCTCACAGTACCATGGCGCAGATTTTGGAGCACATTCATGAAGAAGGAGGAACCTTATGGGAGTATGTATTACGTCATGAAGATGATGATTTGATGGATTATCTTGCTGAAGTTTGGAGTGCCATGAAACAAGCGGTAGAGCGTGGACTTGATACAGAAGGAACTTTACCTGGGGGGTTAAAAGTACAGCGAAAGGCTGCATCTTACTATTTTAAAGCGCGAACCCAAAATAATTTTATTCGTGATGACAGCTTTTTATTTGCATATGCATTGGCTGTTTCTGAAGAAAATTCTTCAGGAGGTGTTGTCGTTACTGCCCCCACTTGTGGATCTTGTGGTATTTTGCCCGGTGTGCTGTATTTGATGCATAAGAATTTTAATATGACTGAGAATTTTATTCTTAGGGCATTGGCTACAGCCGGTTTAATTGGGAACCTTGTGAAGAACAATGCATCAATTTCGGGCGCTGAGGTGGGATGTCAGGGTGAAGTAGGAACTGCCAGTAGTATGGCCGCAGCTGCAGCAGCCCAATTGTCAGGAGCATCACCTTATCAAATTGAATATGCTGCATCGGCGAGTTTGGAACATCATTTGGGTTTAACTTGCGATCCCATTGGGGGATTGGTTCAAATACCGTGTATCGAACGCAACGCGTTTGGAGCGCAACAAGCTATTGATGCTGCGCTTTATGCAAGCAATTCGGATGGAAGACATTTTGTGATGTTCGATCAGGTAGTGGAGGCCATGAAACAGACAGGAAAGGACTTACCCAGTCTGTACCGCGAGACTTCACAGGGAGGATTGGCAAAAGTTTGGGATGCTTGGAGTAAGCAAACCAAGCGTTAAGCTATACAACATGCTTTGAATCATGTTGATGGTTAAGCATTAGAGGTTGTGAAAAATGGTTTGGACAAAAAGTTCAGCTATTTTGACTTTTAAAGTGCCAAACAAATTCATAAAAGTTTAATTTTGCCAACGGAGAGTTGCCAGAGTGGTCGAATGGGGCGGTCTCGAAAACCGTTGTCTGCGCGAGCGGACCAAGGGTTCGAATCCCTTACTCTCCGCTTAACACCAAAGCATAAAGAAGAAAACCACCGTAAACACTTGATTTACGGTGGTTTTTTGCTTTTAGGGAAAGCAGTAAAACGCCAAATAACGCAAAAGTTTGGTGGCTTATTCGGGGACCTTACTTAATAAACACTAAAGGTCACCGAATTGGGTGTTTATTCACTGTATTACAGTACTTTGCATTTGATTCTTTTGCTCTAACTAAATATTTTTACAACTTAAAATTTAGAGCTATGGAAAGAGCAACTTTCAATGTCTTGTTTTTTATTAAGCGAGCTAAACGATTAAAAAATGGAAATGTTCCTATTTCTGCCCGGATAACGGTAAATGGAGAAAGGGCTGAGTTTGGGATTCAAAAAAGTGTAGATGATGAACAGTGGTGTTCACAAAAAGGTGGTGTTCTTGGATTTTCAAAGGATGCAAAAAAGCTGAATGCTTACCTTGATTTGATAAAGCGGAAATTGTATCAATTTCGCCAGGATTTAGAGGAATCAGGAAGGGTGCTCACTGCTGAGTTGGTAAGGAATGCTTACCTGGGGATTGAGGAAAATGCAAAAACCATTCTTGGGACATTTTCGGATCATAATCAGCGCTGTAGAAAATTAGTAGGTATCGATTTTGCTATTGGAACCTGTGAGCGCTATGAAACATGTTATCGTCATTTGGCGAATTTTATCCAGCACACCTATGACAAGAGTGATGTTTTTTTGCGTGATATCAATCCTACCTTTGTGAAAGATTTTGAGTTTTACTTGAAAACAGAACGAAAATGCGCTCATAATTCAGCTACCAAATACCTTAAAAATTTTAAAAAGATAACCCGGATCGCCAATTCAAATGGATGGATGAAAAAGGATCCCTTTGTGAATACCAAGTTTCACTTGGAGGATGTGGATATGGATTTTTTATCTACTGACGAGCTGGAATTATTAATGAGCAAACATCTTTCTGTTCCCAGGCTTCAACTGGTGAAGGATATTTACTTGTTTTGTTGCTTTACGGGATTGGCTTTTATTGATGTTTCAAACTTAGTATACTCCGACTTGAAAGAGCGAGATGGGAAGACCTGGATTGTGAAGAAAAGGCAAAAAACAAAAAACTGGTGCAACATCCCGATGTTGGATCCTGCAGTTCAAATCATGGAAAAATACAAGAGTCATCCCGTTTGTTTATCTACCGGAAAAGTGCTTCCAGTGCTCAGTAATCAAAAGATGAATGCTTATTTAAAGGAGATTGCTGACCTATGTGGGATTGAGAAAAATTTGAGTACGCATACGGCTCGTCATACTTTTGCAACTACAGTAACCTTATCCAATCAAATTTCAATTGAGGTTGTTTCTAAAATGCTGGGTCATTCCAGTATCAACATGACAAAGAAATACGCTCGTGTGGTGGATGATCTTATTAACAAGGACATGACCAAAATCTATGGTAAGTATGAACAAGTGGAAATCTTGTAAATCAAAAAAGGCTGCTTCAATCCTAAGCAGCCTTTTTTATTGGCAGTCCTTCCTGTTTGTCGTATTAATTTGTAGTTGCCGGTTCAATTACTTTTCCTTTTCCACTCAATTATCCGATCAAATTATTTCAATAAATCTTGAATTTTTATTTGATTTCGCTTGCGCATTGCCACAAAAATCGCTTGACCCGCTTAGCATCCTTTTTAACGTAGTGGA
>JBFHGX010000028.1:0-34282 GCA_041582875.1 Bacteroidales bacterium
AAATATTGATTGTTTTCTTATGACATTTATCTTGAATTTTGGCATACCCACTTTAAGGTAAGTTTTCATTTGTATGAGGTTAGTACCACAAATATAACGAATTGTTCAGGGCATCACAAGGAAATAAATATTATTTACAGATATAGTACAGGCGCTCTATCCAACTTTTTATAACCAAATGCGATAACATTGACTAATTCGTCTGCTTTTTTGAAGTTACAATCATTTTTGATGCCACTTAATGAAATGCATCGCCTCAAACGGATAAATTCTCAGCCAAGGCTTTATTCTTTAATCAGCATCCACGAATAAATCCTGCCTTCCTACACTAATAATCAAAATATATAGTTTAATGTATGGGAAGTCATTCAGCAGTTTTACAAATTCGCATTTTATATGGCCGCTGTTTGAATAAACAGAACCATTTAGTTTTCACCTATAGACTAACTATATTGGCAAGGTTTTTAACTTAAGGTTTCAAATAGTATAATATCTTTGTGTTCATGTTATTTAAGCAAAAGATCATAAGCAAAATAGTGGCATTAAGTGTCGTATTTGCTTTATTTCCAATCTTCCTGATGTCGCAAGGCAATCAAACGATCAGCCCTGATTCGTTACAACAGGTTGCCCCTGACACAACCAATATGGAAACCGACACTCCCCTTGTAACTCTTGATACCACCATAATACAACATTCCGAAAGAACTCCGCCTCCAAAAAAGCCCGTTGATTCAGCTTCGTTATTGCCCGTAGATTCGCTTGCTGTATTTTATTTTGTAAAATCCTTCGACAATCTGAAGCTCAACCACGTGTACCCCATCGACACTTCCATCACCTACTTTCAACAATACGACCAGCTTACCTATCAAAATAAACTCTACTCCACATTAAGCAATATTGGGTTAGCTGCTAAAAATCAAGTCTTCTCCCCCAGCCTACCCATTGGTTATAGTACGGATATTGAAACCTTTAAAAATTACAGTCTTGACAACAACCAGGTAAAATACCTCCTTCAAAAACAACCCTTTACAGAGATTTTTTACATCATGGGATCCAAAAAGGAACAAAACCTCCAGGTCACATTTTCGCGTGACATTATAGAAGACCTCACATTTGGACTCCATTTTGAGTTAAATAATTCTCCCGGCCCATACAAAAACAATAAATCTAACGATACTCGGGTTTATTTTACCTCTCAGTACCAAACAAAAAATAAACGGTACGGAATTCTGGCCAACTACCTGCACAACAAACTCGAAATGCAAGAAAATGGCGGAATATCAGCTGATAGCCTGTTTGAACAAAACCTGGAACCCGACCGAAGAGTTATTCCAGTATACTTGGAGAATGCCTCCAATTTAGTCAAGAAATCAGGGTTTTATGTGGAACAGTATTTTAATTTACTGAAACCCGACAGTCCACTCGATTCCATCCATCACAAAATTGATATTGGAAGTCTATCCTATGCTTTTCAATACGAACGCAATCAATCAATTTACGAGGATTCTGATTCCCTTAGTGGTTTTTATATCGGACATTTAGCTCCTTTAGATTCAACCTCAACACTTGATTCTGTTTATCAGTCGAATATCAGCAACACCATAAAATGGTCTAGTTTAGGATATTACGATAATGCCGACGACAAACACTTTCATCTGTATTTTGGAATAACACACCAATATCTACGACAATCATTTGCCTATGATTCTGTCGACAGGATATACAACCAATTGATTCCTATTGCCGGGATGGGCATCAATATCGGGCGAAGTTTCTACCTCAATGTTGATGCTAAATTGGTTACGGGTGAATACAACGGTGGAGATTATCAGATTAACGGAACACTCAGACAGTTTTTGGGACGTAAAGAACGAAACATTGGTCAGTTCGAAGCAAGTCTGCAACTGATCAACAAAACGCCTGATTGGTATTTCAACGAATACAACAGCAACTATTACCGTTGGAAAAATGACTTCAAAAAGGAACAGTATTCAATTCTGGAGGCAAAATACATATACCGCCAGGTAAAAGTTGGAGGGAAATTTCACACCATTGTTAATTACACCTACTTCAACGATTCCATGCAGCCCACACAATTAAACAATGGAGAAACAGTTATGCAGCTTTATTTTGAAGGTAGTATTCCTTGGAAAAGTGTCGGAATAAATACAAGGGTAGTGTATCAGGAAACCAGTCAACCCAATGTTATGCGCATGCCTAAATTAACTGGAACAGCTGACTTATACTTCCAACACTCGATTTTCAAGAGCGCGGCTACTGTAAAAACGGGTTTCCAGGTTACTTATTTTACGGACTATTATGCCGACGCATACATGCCTGAGCTGCGGGTTTTCTACTTACAAGACAAACAAAAAATTGGCGATTATGTTTACATCGACTACTACGTAACTTTAGTGGTTAAGCGTGCACGGATGTTCTTTAAAATTGCGCACCTCAATGGATATTTAGGGGACTACCGCTATTACTCGGCGCCAAATTATCCTTCGCGGGACGCGCGTTTCTATTTTGGGGTTAACTGGCGATTTCACGATTAATTCATTCCACGTCTTTCTTTAACAGCATCATAAGCCGCATTTAATTGTGTAATTTTCTCCTCAGCAGCTTTTTTCACATCCTCACCTAAATGGGCAACTTTGTCAGGATGGTATTTCTTGGCCAGTTCACGATAGGCTTTTTTAACCTCATCGTTGGTAGCATCCGGCGAAACTTCCAAAATCTTATAGGCACTATCCGTTTCCTTTATAAACATAGCCTTGATGGATGCATAATCTGAACTACTAATGCCCATATAATTAGAAATTTGATCGATCAAAGCAATTTCGTCATTGCCGGCTTTGCCATCCGACATGGCCACTCCAAACAAATACTGAAGCAACATCAACCGCGAACTGTAATCCATGTATTGACGGATCTGCATTCCCATCTCTTGTACGTTAAAATTTTGCTTGACAATTTCACCCAACATTTTAACATATTCAGCAGCCCGCTGCGATCCGAAGTTCCGCACCAGAAACTGTTTAACAAAATCCAGCTCACTTCGGGTGACTTTCCCATCCGCCTTCATCACCGCTGCGGTCAACACCAAAAGACTTACAACAAAATCATTAGATCCGGCACCGCCACCTGCAGGACGAGTTACCTTGGTTCCGTCGAACATCGACCCAAAGGCAAACCCTAACAGTGCTCCAATGGGGCCACCAAAAGCCCATCCTAGTCCACCCCCAATCCATTTACCATAACCTTGGCCACCACCTTTTTTGTTTGATTGTGAAGATGACTTATAGGGACCTTCACTTTGATTGGCTCCGCTATTATCCGTTTTTGATGAGTTGGCATAGGGATCGCCATTTGACGAAGAAGTTGGGTTCTTCCACTTCATAAAATAATAAACAACCACTCCCAACAAGACCATTAACAATAGGTACTTCATATTCTTATCATTAAACAAAAAGGGTGTAATCCATCTGATTACACCCTTTTATTATTCATATTTTTCTACTTAGGCAATCAGATACTCCTGCTCCGCAAAACTTATACCAAAACTATCTAATTCTGCCAAAATAGGTTCATAGATATCAGGTTTAATGGGAAGCTGCAACCCTGTGTGGTTAAATTTCCCTGTAAGCAACAGTTTGGTAGCGATGGCTAAAGGAGTTCCCACCGTAATCGCCATGGCTGTTTCTTCCTGATTAATTCCTTCGACCGCCATGGCTGAGATGATCATTTTTTCGCTGCCATTGAGTTTGTATTTAAACTCATGCTGCATCACAATCATATCTTTATCCTGAGGATCCATGGACCATTTTTCCTCAAGCAATTTTTGCAAAATTTGAGCAGGAGTGGCATTTTTTAGTCCAATCTTACGTTCACTAAAAATTCCCAGCCATTTAAGTTTTTCAAACACAACCGGGTCGGCTGCATCTTTGCAATACTCCTGCAGTTTGATTTCAACCGGAACATCGGGTTGATATTTTAAGAAAGCATTGATAAACTCACGGTAAGTCATATTTTCTGAATTCTCAAGTCTGTAACTATCGTCGGTACACCCCAACGTAACAAACACATTCCATGCTTTTGCAAATCCGGGACGACGAATAGTTCCTCTAAACATGGATGGAATATCTTTTAAGTCATAAATCTCACGGTATTTCAACGAATCCCTGTTTGGATAAACCTCAAAATCTCCATAATTCAGAATAGTACGCTTAATGGTACGGTCAAAAAGACGAAAATAAGGAATATACTTATAACGCCCATTGTTGATATACTGAGAAACACCAGAGCCAGCAAGTACAACATTTCGAGGATTCCAGGTGAACTTGTAATTCCAAGGATTATTATCGTATTCAGGAGTAACCAGTCCACCTGTAAAAGAATAAAAAGAGGTAACATCTCCACCTTCATCTTTAATGCGGTTAATTACTTTCATGGCTGACATATGATCAATACCAGGATCCACGCCCAACTCCATAAAGATGGGGATACCGGCTTCCACTGCCTTATCACTTAGCGCTTTGATTTCATCTGTTGCATATGAAGCAGTTAACATGGGTTTTTTAAACTCAATGCACTTTTCAGCTACCAATTTATGCATAAAAGCAGGCAGCATGGAGATTACCACATCTGCTTCCGCAATGCTTTTCTTACTCGATTCTTCATTGTTGATATCAAAAACAATGGCCTTACCATGTTCATGGCCATTCACTTTTTGAAGGGCGGTTTTCTCTGAAATATCTCCAACTATTATTTGCCAGTTGTGAACACTGGCATTTTTCAATAAATACTTGATCAGGCTGATGGTTGATAAACCTGCGCCTAAAATCAAAACTTTTTTCATCTTTAATAAATTAATTGGCTTATAAATATAAAAGCCTGGTTAGCTAATATAATCTTTTAAATATTGATAATCCGGTGTTAATTCTCCATGATGTAATATCATGGCTCGCTTTAAAGGTGCAGGTATTTTTAAATCTTCGAAAGGGACCTTAAAATCGGCCTCAGCCAGCTCAGGAATATACCCAACAAGCGCATCCGAAAAAGTCTGTGATGATTCACGAGGCAATTCACTGGGTAATATATCTACCGCCATCACCAAAATACCTTCACCCTTGAAACCCATAACAGGCTGCCGAGTGGTAGGGTTATAAACAAATACGGGATCCTCTATTTCGGTTCCTTTATGTGTACATTCAATGGAACCATCAGGATCGCAGGTAACATCGCCAATAACCACCAACTTGGGCTGACCATCAGCAAATAACTTTTCCAGATAATCTTTGCTGACCAATACAGGATAACGATCATCCCAATACATGCAGTTCATGAGTATGGTCAAATGGGGAATGTATTTTTCAAATTGACTTTCAAACAGTTCTGGATTATCATAATACTCCTGAAGTACAAATGCTTTGCTTTTATCAACAGGTTTCGAAAGGTCCGATTCCTTGAATACGACCTTGTAAATGAGTTTATTGTCAGGAAAACCCTGATTTGAAAAATGAAGTAGTTCCTCGGGTGAAATATTTTGAACAGGTAGTATATCAAGAATTTCCTGAGCTCCACGACTCACGTTTCCATATCCTGTAAAACCTACTACAATGGGTTCTATTTGTAAAGGTAAGCCATTTTCACGTATAGTTTCAGCTATTTCCTCAACCACAGCCTTTGCTTCTTCAAGCGATGAATACTGATGAGTTTGCTGAAGTTTCAAAAAAGGTGTTTCTATACCAAACTCTTTATAGCGCTGACCTGCCGACCACAGAGCATTAATCATTCCTGCCAAACCTGCAAACCGGCCAAAAAAGATAAGTCGTTTACCTGATTCATCAGTAACCCTTTCATAATCGATCAAATTAATTTTATGCTCCATCATATTTTTCAATAAAGGCATGTTATACTCTTGCCCCTTAATTGTATGACTAAAAAATATGTAGGTATGATGTTCTTTGAAATAATCGATGGGCATTTCTTTAACTCCCAAGATAATATCAGCATCTGGAATCCGATCGACCACCACAGCACCTGCTTGCTCATATTCAGCGTCCGTAAAAATTCGTTTTCCAGATTTTCTCACTTCGAATTCAATTCCCAGATCATGAAGGTATTTAACATGATCGGGAACCAAAGCTACCCGACGCTCCATTTCGTATTTATCCTCAAATCTAAGTCCTATTTTGCGCATACCATCTGATGTTTCAAGTTATTATTATTGAGGCAAACTTAGGAAATAAAGGCGCTTCTTCTTCTTATAACGAGTAAAAATAGAGCTTAATCCACTGAAAACTATGCAATCAACTGTATCTCTGTAGGCTAGAATCACTTACCACGAATCTCTGATGTAGAAACATTCAATAAAAAGATAAAAACAACCTTCATAAGCCAGTTTTAACTCCTACAATCAATACTCGCACAACAAACTAATCAACAAAACAAGCAAAATAAGTGTAACATCGCCTACTCATCGCAATCGTTTTCACTCAGCAAGTTTGGCAATGAAAGGATAAATGCGTGAGTGTGATATGAATGATTCAAATATTATCAAGTAATCGCTGCGGTATAGCGGCACTTTTTTATGTACTTTTGTGTGCTCTTAAAATGACCGTTAATATTTAACAAAATCTGATAAAAATGTCGAAAAAAAAGCATGTTTACCTGTTTGGCGATCGCAAAGCTGAAGGTAATGCAACCATGAAAAACCTATTGGGCGGCAAGGGTGCTAACCTGGCTGAGATGAATTTAATTGGGGTTCCCGTTCCTCCTGGATTTACCATCACTACTGAAATATGTACTTTGTACAATGCCGAAGGAAAAGATGCCGCAGTAAAGGCAATCAAGGCTGAAGTAGAATTGGCTGTAGCCGAATTAGAAAAAATCATGGGAACAACCTTTGGTGACAAAGATAACCCATTGCTATTATCAGTAAGATCAGGAGCACGTGCTTCGATGCCAGGCATGATGGACACCGTTTTAAATTTGGGATTGAACGATGAAGCTGTTGAAGGTATTGCAAAAAAATCAGGCAATGCACGTTTTGCATGGGATTCGTATCGCCGCTTCGTTCAAATGTTTGGTGATGTTGTTTTGGGTATGAAACCCGAATCAAAAGAAGATGCCGATCCATTTGAAGAAATCATCGACCACTTAAAAGAAGAGAAAAAAGTTGAACTCGACACTGATCTGAGTGTAGATGACCTGAAAGAACTGGTAAAAAGATTTAAAGCTGCAGTCAAAAAACAAACTGGTCACGATTTTCCCACCAATCCTTGGGAACAACTTTGGGGTTCAGTTATGTCAGTATTTGACAGCTGGATGAATCCCAGAGCTATTTACTACCGTAAAATGGAGAAAATCCCAGATGAATGGGGAACAGCTGTAAACGTTCAGGCCATGGTATTCGGAAATATGGGGCTTAATTCTGCAACAGGTGTAGCTTTTACCCGTGATGCTGGTACTGGTGAAAACATTTTCAATGGTGAGTATTTAATTAATGCTCAAGGTGAAGATGTGGTTGCCGGTATTCGAACTCCACAACAAATTACCAAAGAGGGTTCTCAGCGTTGGGCGAAATTGGCTCAGGTTTCTGAAGAAGAGCGCGCTGCTAAATACCCTTCTTTAGAGGAAGCGATGCCAGCTATGTACAAGGAACTTTTTGATACACAAAATCAATTAGAGAAACATTATCGCGACATGCAAGACCTGGAATTTACCATCGAAGATGGTCGTCTTTGGTTGTTGCAAACCCGTAATGGAAAACGCACAGGTGCTGCCATGGTAAAAATCGCCGTGGATATGCTCAAGGAAAAACTTATCACAAAGGAAGAGGCTCTGATGCGTGTTTCACCTGAAAAACTTGATGAATTGTTGCACCCTGTTTTTGATAAAACAGCTGTTGTCGAAGCCAAAGTAATGTCAAAAGGATTACCTGCTTCTCCAGGTGCTGCTACCGGACAAATTGTTTTCCATGCTGAAGAAGCTGAAGCATGGGCTGCTCAAGGCAAAAAAGTGATTTTGGTTCGTGTTGAAACCTCACCTGAAGATCTTGCTGGTATGAATTCAGCCGAAGGTATTCTCACTGCACGTGGTGGCATGACCTCACACGCAGCTGTTGTAGCTCGAGGAATGGGAAAATGCTGTGTTTCAGGAGCTGGAAGCATCAAAGTTGATTACAAAGCCAAAACATTAATCATGACAGGTAAAACCTACAAAGAAGGTGACTTCATCTCTCTTAATGGTACAACTGGTGACGTTTATGATGGCATGATCAAAACTGTAGATCCTGAATTAAGTGGCGACTTTGGTAAACTGATGAAATTGGCTGATAAAAAAGCTAAATTATATGTGCGCACTAATGCGGATACACCAAACGATGCTCAGGTTGCTCGCGATTTTGGAGCCAAAGGTATTGGCCTTTGCCGTACAGAACATATGTTCTTTGGGGATGACAAAATTATTGCCATGCGCGAAATGATTCTTGCTGCTGACGAAAAAGGAAGACGTGAAGCCTTAGCTAAACTTTTACCTATTCAGCGTAAAGATTTCGAAGGTATTTTCGAAGCCATGCAGGATCTTCCTGTAACCGTTCGTTTACTTGATCCACCATTGCATGAGTTTGTTCCTCACGATGAAAAAGGCCAAAAAGAAATGGCTGAGGTAATGGGTGTTAGCTTAAAGGTGATCAAAGAAAAAATTGAAGACCTCGAAGAAGTAAATCCTATGTTAGGTCATCGGGGTTGTCGTTTAGGTAATACTTATCCTGAAATCACTGAAATGCAAAGCCGTGCTATCATCGAAGCTGCTTTGGATTTGAAAAAACGCAAAATTCATGCTCATCCTGAAATTATGATTCCTTTAACAGGAACTTTGGCAGAGATGAAAATGCAAGAACAAATTGTAAGAGAAACCATTGCCACTGTATTTGAAGAACGTGGCGAAAAAATTGATTTCATGGTTGGTACCATGATTGAAATTCCACGTGCCGCTCTCACAGCAGATAAAATTGCTGAATCAGCAGAATTCTTCTCTTTTGGAACCAATGACCTTACACAAATGACCTTTGGTTATTCACGTGATGATGCTGGTAAATTCTTACCCATCTATATCGAAAAAGGATTATTGAAAGAAGATCCATTCCAGGTACTTGACCAGGAAGGTGTTGGACAATTGGTTGAAATGGCTGTTAAAAAAGGCCGTAAAACACGTAAAAAAATCAAATTAGGTATTTGTGGAGAACATGGTGGAGAACCAAGTTCAATTGAATTCTGCCACAGAACTGGTCTTAACTACGTAAGTTGTTCCCCATTTCGTGTTCCAATCGCACGTCTGGCCGCTGCTCAAGCTGTTATTGTAAACAAGAAAAGCTGGAAGCGCAAAAATAAATAATCATTTTATTTGACTTTTAAAGCCAATGTTACTTTGATAATTGTAGCATTGGCTTTATTTTTGCCCACTAATATTCTTATATTTGTATTGTTGCATACGTTTGCATTAGGCATTTGAGGAATTAGAACACTTCACTTTGATAAAATTGCATACAAAATCATTAATCAATAATCCCAAATTAAAAATACTATGGCAATAGGTGTAGAGAAGATCGAAGCCGCACTCGAGAGTTATGGCATCACCAACGCAGAAGAGATTATTTATAATCCTTCATACGAGAGACTATTTGACGATGAAACCAAACCCGAACTAGAAGGATTCGAGAAAGGATTCGAAACTGAACTCGGGGCAGTAAATGTAATGACTGGCAAATTCACCGGACGTTCCCCCAAAGACAAATACATCGTTCTTGACAATAAAACAAAAGACACCGTTTGGTGGGCTCAACAAGCCAAATCATCTGACAACAAACCCATAGACAAAGGTACATGGGAACACCTCTATAACCTTGGTGCTAAACAATTAACAGGAAAGAAGCTGTACGTTGTTGATGGGTTTGCCGGGGCTAATCCTGACTCACGTATTGGTGTAAGATTCATAATGGAAGTAGCCTGGCAGGCTCACTTTGTAAAAAATATGTTTGTAAGACCAACGGCAGAAGAACTCGATTCCTTTAAACCTGACTTTGTCATGCTAAATGCTGCTAAAACCAACAATCCTGATTGGAAAAGTATGCAACGAACCGACGGTGTTCCTTTCAATTCAGAAAACTTTGTTGCCTTTAATCTTACCGAAGGTAGAGCTGTAGTGGGGGGAAGTTGGTATGGTGGTGAAATGAAAAAAGGCATTTTCTCAATCATGAATTACTATTTACCTCTAAAAGGCATGGCTGCCATGCATTGTTCCGCAAACGTTGGCAAAGAAGGTGACACAGCTATTTTCTTTGGTCTTTCAGGAACAGGGAAAACCACCTTATCAACTGATCCTAAGCGTGCTTTAATTGGTGATGATGAGCACGGTTGGGACGATCAGGGAATTTTCAATTTTGAAGGAGGTTGCTATGCAAAAACCATCAATCTGGATAAAGACAGCGAGCCTGATATTTTTAATGCCATCAGAAAAGATGCCTTACTTGAAAACGTAACTGTGGATGCCAATGGTAAAATTGATTTTACTGACGGTTCTGTCACCCAAAACACACGCGTCTCCTACCCAATTTATCACATTGAAAATATTGTAAAACCAATTTCAAAGGCTGGTCCTGCCAAAAAAGTCATCTTCCTTACTGCTGATGCTTTTGGAGTAATGCCTCCTGTGGCCAAGCTAACCCCAGAACAAACCAAATACCACTTTTTATCTGGTTTTACAGCTAAACTTGCAGGAACTGAAGTAGGTGTTACCAAACCTGTACCTACATTCTCAGCATGCTTTGGGGCTGCATTCTTAACTCTTCATCCAACAAAATACGGACAGGAGTTGGTTAAACGGATGGAAGCTAATGATGCAGAAGCATATTTGGTTAATACCGGATGGAATGGAACAGGAAAACGCATCTCAATTAAGGATACCCGTGGCATTATTGATGCAATTTTAGATGGATCCATCGAAAAAGCGGAAACAAAATTAATTCCGGTATTTAATTTAGAAGTTCCAACTTCACTTCCGGGTGTCGACCCCAAGATTCTTGACCCACGCGACACATATACAGATGCTTCGGAATGGGATGTTAAAGCCAAGCAATTGGCAGAGCTCTTCATCAACAACTTCAATCAATACACTGACAATGAAGAAGGTAAAGCTTTGGTAGCTGCCGGACCAACCCTTTAATCATTGGAATAATTTCATACATCAATAGCTGTTCAGCATTTCTGGACAGCTATTTTTTTAGGCTCAAGAGAATATTTTCATCAATAGCGATTCGGTCAATGCGCTTCACACCAAGCTTGTCGGTTATTAGCTTGTAATATTTATAGCTAACATCTTTTCCTGAAGTAAACCGAAAGATCAGGTTAAGATGGTATACCCGATTAATTAATTGCCGCTTAAGCTTACTTTTCGATTTTATAAAAATCTCCTTTTCATGATCGTCCATTTTGGTGGTAAAGGGCGTGATATTCATTCTGAAAATCTGAGTCAACCCTTCGAAATCTTCCACCTTTCTGGTTTTGCGGGTCGACATGTTGATTTTGGTTTTGTAATGAATCACCTTATCGCCAATCCACTCCTCTGAAATTTCTGTAACGCGCATTCGTTCCCGTGCTTCACGCACTTGCTCAGGCAAGTATTTTCGCTTTTCGAACCGGAAACTCTCCTGCATAAAACCAATTTGAATTTGCTTTTGCAAGGAAATGGCCGTCCTAAAGTCGAAGAACATCTTCTTGCGCTGTTTATCGAAATACATCCGCGACAATTCCTTTATTCGATCTTTAAACATATAGCTGATAACCAAAACAATAAAGAAAGGAAGTGTAAGATTACCAAAAGCATATTGTGAAGCAAATGCTACTGCTGTAGCAAATACCATGGCCAAACCGGCAGCCAGACTAAAAAATATTTGCTCGTAAAAAACCCCTTCCTTTCGGGTATCGGTATTTAAAAACAAATTACTCTCGATATACCGTTTTAGCCTTCCCCTTCGATGCAACAAATGCTCGTTGGACTCTTTACTACTGGCCACCGAGGGATAATTTACCCTTTTGCGGTACCGAATTTCATCTAAGACAAATTGATCTAACTCCGTCATAACGGTTGCTGATGGCTCATATTTTAACGATAATCCATTGATCAGAACATAAAAATGTCCCTCCAGCATCAAGCTTTGGTATTCATCAGCCAACCGACCGGCTTTCACTGTGTTTTCAGTTAAACCTGATACCACTATGCGGTTGAGAATCCCTTTAAACACCAACCTTACCTGATAACAATCATGAATAAAACGACGGGCCTCGTGCTGCTTTTTCTCCAAATCTTTTAAGACTAAAATACGCTTTACTTCATCACCCAAACCTCGGTTTACCGAAGCAACATATCGTTTAACCTTCCTTATCAGGACATGCTCCGTTTTATCATTTTTTATAGCTGCAGCCTGATCGATGGCTACATTCATTTCTTCATTAAAACTGGAATTGACATCTAAAATCATGTCTACGTTATAACAAGGTGATGACAATCGGATATACGATTTCAACGATTTATAAAAATCATGCTTAGTGAAATTATGTCGGTTAACATCCAGCGCCGGGGGCAAAAATAAAAACATGTCCATTCCAAAATCGGTTTTTCCTTTAGTAAAATCTAACGCCGGAAAATCCAACTTCACCTCAAAAGATTGTCGCGCATGAACTTTTATTTGATCTTTAATCATATTTTTTATTGTTTTGCAATAGTACAACTAATGGAGCTACAGACCTAAATCCACTCCACCACACCTCTTCCATCACTAAAAACTTTTCCTATAACCGAGCTTTTAATTACCGCCTACACCATCTATCATTCCGCTCACTATATCATTCGATTAAGCTTCATCCACACCTCTACATGTGCTCTATTTTAGCCTATGCGCAAACATAAACCCATAAACCAGCAGGCTATTATTGTATCTTTGGAAATCAATTAATGCTGTTTTATGTCACTTATATTTAAAAATACCAAACAACTGGTGGTTGAGATTGATGAGTTCATCAATACGGTGGAGCAAGGTATCCTTGTTTTTAAAGAAGGTGTGCTCAACTACCTGAACAATGAAAAAGAATCATTTGCAGATAAAATTGCAACCATCGACAGGCTTGAAGCCACAGCAGATCGACTACAGCGGAAAATTGATGATGAATTTTACCGCCATTCGTTGTTGCCGCAAAACATCAATGACGTTGAAAGTATGCTCGACCGAATGGATGAACTTATCGACATCGCTAAAGATAACCTCTACCAATTTGAATTGGAAATCCCTTTTTTTCCGGAGAGCTTGCGTAATGAATACATTAGGCTAACTACCACATCGGTGGAAGCTGCCCTTTGCGTAATTCCCGCAGTACGGACTTTCTTCAGAGAGCCAGTAAAGGTTCGCGACATGCTTGCCAAAGTTTACTTTTATGAAAAAGAAGCAGATAAAATATCACGCAATATTAAAAGAAAGCTTTTTCATGAGCTTAAAGACCTTGACTTGGCACAAAAAATACATTTAAGATACTTTGCACTTCATATCGAAACCATCTCTGACAAGGCTGAAACACTCGCGGATGTTCTGTCGATAATGGCGCTTAAACTTAATATATGATCACGCTACTTTTTTTATCGAGCGGATTATTTTTAGGTTGGTCGTTGGGAGCCAATGATGCCGCCAATATATACGGAACCGCCGTTGGCACTCGAATGGTAAAATTCAGGTCAGCAGCCATACTTGCAAGCATTTTCGTTATAATTGGCGCAGTAGTGCAAGGAGCAGGAGCCAGCGATACCTTAGGAGAATTAGGTAGTGTAAGTACACTTGCCGCCGCCTTTACGGTAGCGTTGGCTGCAGCACTTACAGTTTTTTGGATGACCCGTCTCAAACTTCCGGTATCCACCAGCCAGGCCATTGTAGGAGCTATTATTGGATGGAATATTTATACCGACAGTGTTACCGATATTGGTGTACTTACCAAAATCGTATCTACTTGGATATTCGGCCCCATTCTGGGAGCCATTTTTGCTATTCTGCTTTTTATGCTGCTACAGCTTGCCACAAAAAAAGCAAAAATTCATCTTCTTTATAAAGATGCATTGGTGCGTATTGGTTTGATTACTATTGGGGCTTTTGGCGCCTATAGTCTGGGTGCAAACAACATTGCTAATGTAATGGGTGTCTTTACTGAAGCCATCCACTTTCCGAATATGGAATTTGGGTTCATTATCTTTACCGGCAAACAACAACTTTTTTTCATCGGTGGAATTGCCATTGCCATAGGAATAGTCACCTACTCGAAACACGTAATGAAGACAGTAGGCAATACCTTAATGCCCTTAACTCCTGAAGCTGCACTCATTGTTGTACTGGCACAATCAATGGTTTTGTTTATTTTCTCGTCACAAGCACTTTCCAACGCTGTTGTTTCCATCGGTTTACCACCCATTCCTCTGGTTCCTGTTTCGAGTTCACAAGTTGTTATTGGAGCTATCATCGGGATTGGCCTGTATAAGGGAGGACGCGAGATAAAACTTAACATTCTTGGAAGCATCAGTCTGGGCTGGATTGCTACTCCTATTGCGGCCGGGATACTTAGTTTTTTTATGTTGTTCTTTGTGAATAACGTTTTTAAACAGGATGTGGGATCAACCATTCTGCATAATTTGGTCAACCGTGAGATTGATTATAATGAAAATGATTCCATTGCGACCAAGACAATACAATACACAACAATTACACCTGCCTCCGACAGTATAGCAACTAAAGATGAGCTTCTTGAAGTTGGTGTTTCGAATAACAAACAGCCCATGAACTGGATAAGCCTCAGCCTGATTATCGTATTATTTCTTACCTGTGTTTTACTCTTGCTATTCTTGAAAAAGAGAAAATCAAAATGGAGTCAAGAAATTGAAAAACTGACACTACACCATGAAGAAGCATTAAACACATTACAAAAAAAACTATCCGAGCGAAGTGCACATCAAGAAGATTTGGATAAAGAACTCAGGTTCAGACAAAATGAAATGACAACCATGGCCATGAACATTATCCATAAAAATGAGTTTTTAAATGATTTGAAGAAGGAGATTGTGACCATAAAAAGTCAGATGAAAGACCCGGAAAGTCGCCAAAACCTGAATAAACTAAGCTTGATGATCAGTCAGAATATTTCCATTGATCGTGACAGAGAGAAATTCCAACTGCACGTGGATGAGCACAACAGCAGGTTTCTGCAACTGTTAAGCGACAATTTTCCCAGCATGACTGAAAATGAAAAACGACTTGCTACTTTATTGCGATTAAACCTTTCTTCAAAAGAAATAGCTTCAATATTAAATATTTCGCCAAAAAGCGTGGAGATGAACCGATACCGATTGAGAAAGAAACTGGGTGTACCTAGTGAAGTGGGATTGAGCGAATTTATCAGAGAGTTGTAGAAGTGGAAGTTGGTAGTCAGAACTTGGGAACGGGAGATTCGAAAAGCTGTTTGCGTATGAATGAAGAGTCGAACTATACTTCAATATTATTCAATGAGTTAACTTTACGCTGCTATCATTAACAATACTAAATACCATTAACATATGCTGAACATTGCTCTTTTTGGCCCTCCCGGTGCGGGAAAAGGAACTCAATCGGAGTTTCTGATCGATAAGTATAATCTTTTTTACATTTCTACGGGAGATATCCTACGTAAAGAAATAGCAGAAGGTTCTTCCCTAGGAATAGAAGCCCGTTCAATAATTGCTTCAGGAGGGTTAGTTTCTGATGAAATTATTGTACAAATTATCGAAAAAACCATCCAATCGAATCCCAATGCCAACGGTTTTCTATTCGATGGATTTCCTAGAACATACATTCAGGCCTATATCCTAGAAGGCTTAATGATTAAACTCAACACTTCGCTCAACTGTTTGATTAGTCTGGAACTCGACGAGGAATCATCCGTACAGAGGCTCCTCGACCGGGGAAAACAATCAGGACGTGAAGATGACAATGAACGTATCATACGAAATCGCTTGCGTGAGTATGCTGACAAAACCTTGCCTGTCCTGAATTTCTACAAGGAAAAAGGGAACTATTATGCCGTAAATGGTGGGCAAAGCATTAAACAGGTAAGTGCAGACATCGAAATTATCGTACAAAACGAACTTACCAAAAGTTTAATGAACATAGTGCTTTTTGGCTATCCTGGTTCAGGTAGAGGATCTCAGGGAAGGGCATTAGCCAAAGCCTACGGACTCGAATACATCGCCACAGGGCCGATGTTGGAGCAAGAAATTGCTAAAAACACTTCCACCGGAAAAGAGATTTCAACACTGTACGAGAGTGGCAAACTGGTTCCTGATGAGATTGTAGTTAAATTGATTGAAAAAAAACTGGAAGAATCTAAAGGAGTAAAGGGCTTTATCTTTAAAGGGTTTCCTCGTACCCTTGTTCAATCCTATATTCTGGATGGATTGCTCAAAAAACATGGTTCTTCCATCTCTAAAGTCATCGAAATTGAAGTCCCTATGCTAGAACTCATCAGCAGACTGAGCAAAAGAAGTCAAACCGATGAATGCATGCCGTACGATACCAGTACTGATAAAATAGTAAAACGACTTCAAGAGCATGAAACAAAAACAGTACCCGTAATCAACAAATACAATCAATTGCATGGTGTTACAAAGGTAAACGGAATAGGCACTTTTGAAGAGGTGAACAAGAAATTATCCGACGAAATAGAAACTGCTTTTAAAACGCTTTCGCACAACTAATTAAAACATTAATCCCACACTAACCATCATGGCAACATTGTTATATAGAGGTAAATTCGCTCGGTTTGTAGGGGCGGTGTATAGTATCATTTTATGGTTAACATTGAATTAGGCTGTTACTTTGACTGAGGAAATTATAACCATTTAAAGTTATTTAAAAGTTTTACAAATCTTAAACCAATGAAAAAAGAGAATTTTACAAAATTGTTGTCGTTGGGTCTGATCATCCTACTGGTTTCGACAAGTAGCTTGTTTGGCCAAACAGAGGTAACGGGAAAAATTTTCCCAGCCGGATCGGCCACTCCAATGAGTAATGTTAAAATCCAAGTAGTTGACAACAGCCAATTACTTGCCACCACAGATCACAATGGCTATTTTAAATTAATTGTGCCTGATGAACAAAATCCTGTGGAAGTGTCTGTTTCAGCTCCTGGCTATGAAACTCAATACATAGAGGTTAGCAAGAGTTCCGATCTGATGGTAACAATGTTCGCCCAAGATGAAGAAAAAACAACCAATGATTATGGCAAAAGTGTTGGAATCTCAGCTAAACTAAATCCTGAATCAAGGGATGGCATCCTCGTTCTTGAATCAGAAGATCAACAATTTAAGTACTGGTTCGATACCCGGGTCTATCTGGATGGCGCTACCTATTTTGGAGATGGAGCCAATGAAATCGGTAATGGAGTAAATATCCGCAGAGCTCGGTTTGCCCTTAAAACCATCCTATGGGGACATTGGGGTGGTGAATTTGATATCGATCTAGCCTACAACGAAGTAGACTTAAAAGACGCCTACATTCGCTATATTGGTAACAAATGGCAAGTAAAAGCAGGTAATTTTAAGGAGCCTTTCTCCATGGAGAGAACTACCACTTCACGTTATTTAACCTTTTTAGAACGTCCAATGATTACCGAAATTGCACCCTCACGTCATTTGGGTATCGCCTATCGCATCTATGGAAACCACTATTTCTTTGAAGGTGGCGCTTTTTCAACTGAAATCGTCAATGGTTTGATGCAGGACAACAACAAATCCAATGGAATCAGTGCAGGATACTCTGTAACCGGACGTTTTGCTTACGCTCCCATCAAAAAAGACAAACAAGTCCTTCATCTTGGAATCGCAGGTTCATATAGAACACCTAAGCTACAAGAATTAGGAGATCCCGCAGACGCCTATCGTTTCAATACAAGAGCAGAAACCTCAATCAACAGGAAAAAATACCTTGACACCGATTTTATTGAAGACGTCAATTATTTTACCCTGATGGGATTTGAAGGAGCTTACGCTTATAAAAATTTCAAGATTATTGGTGAATACATGCGCAATGATATCCGCCGTGACGCCGACAAAGTACCAACAGGTGAAGACAAACCTAGTATCGAAGGTTTTTATGTGGCCGGTAGTTGGTTAATTAACAACGCCGATTACTATTACAATATGGGAGAAGCCGAATTTAATCAGGTTGATTTCAGAGACCGCAAGAAAGGCGTCTTTGAATTGGGACTTCGTTATGACTTTTCTGATGCCAATAGTTTTGCTGATGGAAGTGATATCCCTTATGTACAAGGTGGTTCTTCTGAAGGTTATACCATTGGACTTAACTATTACGTGAATTACAACGTAAAATTCATGCTCAACTACACCTACATCAATAACGACCGATGGGCTGATGGAAAAGGTAAATACGCTACCGACAAATCCGCACCCACGGGTGAAGGTGGTATCGATTTCAGCATTGTTCAGGCTCGCATCGAAATTGACTTTTAATTCAAATTTTATCAAACACCAGAAAAAGAAATACCATGAAAAAATTCCTCAGCATATTCATTATAGGTTTGTTGGCACTCAGCAGCTGTGTTAAGGACGAGAATCCTGCACCTCAGCCACCCGAACCAGAAAACTACAAAGATATTGTAATCAACGAACTGATTGCCAAAGACATTACCGATCCTTACTACGTTGATTTATCTGGCGGCGCTGCCGATTGGGTAGAACTCTACAACAAAGGTTCAAAACCTGTAAATATTGCAGGAATGTATATTACTGATACAGAATCAGATGAAGCATCCTGGCAACAAATTCCGGCTACTGATGATGCCGTAACCACCATTCCTCCAAAAGGATTTCTTGTGATTATTTGTGGAGCCGCAGATGCCGGTGGTGCTGATTTACCCACACAAATACTCGACAGCCATATATTAGTCGATATGGGGATTAGTTCTTCAAAAGATTCAATTATCGTATTATACAATCCTGACAAAGTTGAAGTTAACCGAACCGCAAACTTTGGCGCAGATAGCCCCCAAGGTGAATTACCCGATGATAAATCAACAGGGTGCACCATCGACGGGAATAATGCCAATTGGGCCATTTTAGCCACAAAAACACCAGGTGCCCCCAATGATGGAGGCAGTGTAACAACAGGATCGCTTGTCGTTAATGAAATTATGTGTAGTAATGATATGACACCTGTGCCAGGAGTAGACGACGATTTTCCTGATTTTATCGAAATTTACAATACTGGCGATACCCCCATTAACATGGGAGGCTGGTATTGCACTGATGACCTGGAAGATACGCTTCAATACCAACTACCAAGCGATCAGCCTGAGTTAACCACCGTTCCCGGACACGGCTTTTTGATTTTGTACTGTGACGGTTTGGGTGAAGGATTGCATACCAATTTCAAGTTAAGTAGTGCTGGTGAATCTGTTGGCATTTCAAAGGACGGAGGTAGTTACGAACAGGAAATTACTTTTGGTGAAGGCGAAGCTGTTCCGCTACCTGCAACTGACCATTCTGTCGGACTAGATGTTGATGGAGGTGCCACCTGGATGATTTTCACTCCGGATACCGATCGTGCACCTACTCCGGGAACCAGTAACAATCCTGCCAAGTAAAAAACTTATTACATAACACTTAAGTGAATACAAAACCCTTTCATCATATCATTTCCCTGATTTTCCTGGCGATAGTACTATTTACTACCGGTTGCGAAAAATCAGATCCGGTCACACCTGATGTACTTGAAATACCAGAAGGCAGCCTCACTTTGCTGGCAACCTATCCCCTTACGGTAACTGAACCTTCAGGGCTGGCATTTGGACCAGATAACGAAACCCTGCTAACAGTCAGCGACAATACCAATCAGGTATTTGAAATGAGTCTTACCGGAGAGGTTATTAAAACCTGGGATTATCAGGGAAATGATTTGGAGGGAGTCACCTTTAATCCTAACGACAGAACCATTGCCATAACCGAGGAGCGTGAACGCGATGTGATCATCCTAAGTTACGACTCTGGAGAAGAATTAGGAGACTACCATATTGATATTTCTATGGGATCAGAAAATAGTGGTCTGGAGGGCATTGCTTTTAACAATAATAATCGGCTGTACTACATTCTCAATGAAGCAAACCCAGGAGAACTCATTTTATGGACACCTTCGGGGGGAATTCTTTCAGAAACCACCCTCACTTTTGCTGAGGATTATTCAGGAATTTATGTCGATCATACGGCTTCTACCTTGTGGATTGTAAGCGATTTGAGTAAATATTTATACGCTTGCAATTATAAGGGTGACCCCCAGATGAAATATCCATTGACTGCATCAAAATTTGAAGGAGTTGTGGTTGATCATTCCACACAAACGCTCTATATGGTGAATGACGCATCTACCAAATTATCTATATATCACATCAATACAACTAAAGATGGCACAGGAATTAAACCCGAGATTTGAGTTTCGTATTTTCGGACTTGCACTCGACAAAATTACAGCAGAGCTGGATAAAATTACAGACCGCATCCAAACCCGCCACATGAATTCCATTTATCTGCTCACAGCAGGAAATACCAAAAACAACATCAAAATACGTGATGGAATTATGGATATTAAAACGCTTGAGCATAAAGCAGAAGGTCTTGAGCAATGGAATCCGTTTTTAGTTGGTGAATTTCCTCTTAAAAGTGATGTGATAAAAACAGTGGTTTTTCCAGCTTTAGGCATTGTCTGCCCAGTAATGGATCGCCAGGAATACACCCTTGAACAATTTTTAGAAGAGGTGATTTCCATCGATCCGGATTTGAGCGTGGCTTTTGTTAAAAAGGTGCGCCATGGTTATATGCTTAACGGATGCATCACTGAAGTGGCAAATGTAATTGTTAACGGAGCGCTCATAAACACCCTGTGCGTCGAGAGCGAAGACCCTCAAAAGGTTATTGAAGCAAAGAAGCTGATAGGTATTTGCAGCGATGTGGAAAATGTAAACTATCCACTGGCGCTTAAACGGATTATGGGTCTAGCCACCTTACCCAAGGATTATTATGAAGCTTTTTAATGTATTCAACAGCACCCATTTTTAAATAAGATAATTAAAAATAATATTTTAAATAACTAGCATAAATGTCAAAAGAAAAACTCGAAATCGGTGCGATTTCAAAACCTCGATTTGAATTCAGAACCTTTGGTAAAGCCTTTGAAGATGAAGCTTTCCTCATGGCCAGAAAATCAGTACCTGTTCCTGAAAAAGTATGGGAACGTTTTTCAGCAGAAACCTACATCGTTTCGAAAACCAATGATGTAAACAACACTAAAATTCGTGATGGTAAAATGGACATTAAAACCTTTGTCCAAACTGTTGATGGCCTCGAACAATGGAATCCCTTAATGAAAGGTGAATTCCCCATTGCAGCAGAGGTACTCACCAATGAAGTGTTTCCTGCTTTTATGGTTGAAATGCCCGCATTGGACAAGGACACCTATACTCTGGAAGAATTTTTAGAGATCATCAAAAACCACCCGGACCTACAAGCGGTAAGCGTTGAAAAAGAGCGGTTTGGCTACATGGTAAACGACACAATTTGCGAATATGCCAATGTTTGGATCAATGGTGCAATGGTAGTGACATTAAACTCGGAATCAACTGAAGTAGAAGATATTAAAAAAACCATTATCGATTTGAACCTTGACGGTGTTGAAAACATCAACTACCTTCAGGCAATTAAAAGGGTGATTGGCATGAGTGAAAAAAAATTAGCTAATTAAAGAAAATTATCATGGCACAAGAAATCGAAAAAAAATTTCTGGTTACAGGAGACTATAAATCATTAGCCACCAAAGAAACCCGCATAACACAAGGCTATTTATCATCAGTACCATCTCGAACAGTACGGGTGCGTATCAAGGGCAACAAAGGCTTTATCACCATCAAAGGTATTGGTAATGCTTCAGGCGCAAGCCGTTACGAATGGGAAAAGGAAATTCCGGTTGAAGAAGTTAATGAACTCCTGCAACTTTGCGAACCCGGTGTGATTGATAAAACCCGATTTTTAGTTGCAGAAGCAGGTGGACTCGTTTTTGAAGTAGATGAGTTTTATGGTGAAAACGACGGACTAACTGTGGCTGAAATTGAACTTCCTAGTGAAGATGCACCCTTTTCTAAACCATCGTGGTTAGGAGAAGAAGTGACTGGCGATGCCAAATACTTCAATTCAATGCTCATGAAAAACCCATATAAAAACTGGTAAAACACAGAGTTTTAATCTAAAATTATAAAAGACAAATACCTCCCCTTTGGTATTTGTCTTTTACTAGAAACGATTCAGAGGTTGCATTCAGAATTAACACTCAGTTTCAACAAAACCATTACCCATATTGTAGTTTTACACCTTTAATTCAATCTAAAATACCAACATCAACATGCCTCAAACGACTCCTGCCTTCGATCCTTTGGACATGAACAACTACAAAGTTGAAAAACTTCCCAAAAGAAGTAAATCAAAATTCGAAAAAACACTTGCTTTAATTGGAAGTCCACTAGCTATTGTGGTATTTTTATTGATATATTATTTTTATCACCCCTCCTATCTTATTCACATCGACCCATCTGAATTAAGTCAATACGCTAGAAAAATATTTGAAACCAGAGGTGCTGAAGCTTTTTCGCAGGCCAACATTGCAATGCTGGCCATTTTCATGTTGGGTATTGTGTTGTGGATGACCGAGGCCATCCCCAATTATCTAACATCACTTATACTGATTATTTCATTGGTTTTAACCGGAGTACTTAGCGAAACAGAGGCCTATGCCCAGTTAGGACACAAAGTTATGTGGCTGAATATCATGTCGTTTGTTTTAGCAAGCATGTTGGTTAAAACAGGGTTAGCCAAACGATTTGCGCTTTGGTTCATCATACATTTTGGAAAACGAGCGTCTTCGGTATTCCTCAGCTTTCTACTAATCAATGTGGTACTCAGCGCATTTATTTCAGCCACTACAGCTAAAGCCGCCATTTTACTACCCATTTTCATGGTGATTGCGGCCATTTATGGAGCACGCGGTGGTGACAATAAAAACAACTTTGGACGAAACATTGTCCTGCAAAATCTATTTTATATTAATGTTGGTGCAAGTGGTTTTCTTACTGGATCAGGAGCCAATTTATTGGCAGCCTCATTAATTACGGGTGCCACAGGTTACGAGATTTTTTTTAGTGATTGGATGAAAGCCAACTTTTTTGTTGCCATCGCCTTAATGTTTATTGGGTATATTTTTGCTGTTCGCATCTTTTTCCCCATCAAAAAGGAAGAAAGAACGCCCCAAATCGAGGGCGGTATGGATCGCTTACGCGAGGAATTAAGAAAAATGGGATCCATGAATCTTCAAGAATATAAATCTGCCTTTCTTTTTCTGGCCATCCTTGTATTCTGGAGCACCGATAAATACCACGGAATAAGTCCGACCGCCATCGCCTTTCTGGGCGCCATCATTGCTTTGCTACCTCGTATCGGCATTATGAAATGGAATGATGTGGATATTCCTTGGCATCTTATGCTATTTTCGGCTGGAGCCTATACATTAGGAGCAGGTTTTAAAGTCACCGATCTACCAGCCCTGTCGGTAAACGCAGCCTTTGATGCCATGGGATTGGGTGAACAAACGCCTTTCTGGGTATTGTATCTGGTACTCACCTTTGCCATGATTTTTAGTGCCTTAATTTTCCAATCGAAAACCATGCGTACCATGATTTTTGTGCCCATTGCATTAGGCATTGCGTCACGATTCGGATTTAACCCAGTGAGCCTTGCACTTCCTGTTGCCTTTCTAATTGAGCATGTATATGTCCTTCCTTTTAATAGCAAACCAGCTGCTCTTCTATATGAAACTGATCAGTACAGCATTACTGACACCTTTAAATTTGGTTTTACCATGTTGGTTGTGGCCTGGGGAATGAGTATTTTGATGGGAGAAACCTGGTACCGTTATCTGGGAATTACTCCGGATGGCGTATTCGGGATTTTTTAGCTCATAAAGCAAATTTCAAGCTACGATAGAAATAATCCAGATAAAAAAAGGAGACAGATATAAAACCTGTCTCCTGCACATTAACAAATTAATCATCAATCAACTCTTCAAAAAAGACCGTTGAGTTTATTCTTACCTTAGTTATTCTTTGGGTTGAATCACAAACAGAACGTCGCCTTTTGTAACGGCATCTCCAGAACTAAAATTTATTTCGCTAATTACACCGTCGATTTTGGCTTCGAAGTTATTCATCATTTTCATGGCCTCAATAACTACCACTATATCACCAACTTTAACTTCATCGCCATTTTTCTTCCTGTATTCAACCACCATGCCCGGGATGGGAGCTAAAAGGGCTCCGGTTGCAGCTTCATCGGTTTTTTTCACTTCCTTCTTTTTTCGTTTGGAACGTGCTCCGGCATTCAATTCGGGTATGGTCACATTAAATTTTTCACCATCCACAAACACCTCCATTTCACGAACACCGGCGCCATCTTTACGTGCAGTAAGTTCACCCGACAGGGCTTTAGCTACCAAATCTTCCTCACGTTTTACATCTTCCATGGTCTTGGCCAAAACATCGGCAGGAACTTTCTCCTGACCATATTTCCACTTAAGAAACCGTTTACCCGTTACCGGATAAAGCGCCATAATCAACTCATCGTCAACATCCTGAGCTAAGCCTTTAGCATCCTCCTTCACCTGTGGCATCTCGGGGTCCAAAACACTCCCTGGACGACATTCAATATGTTGCTCACCCCGTGGATAATCCTTAAGCGCCTTTTTACGCAATTCCTCATTGATAGGCATAGTCGTTTTTCCATACAAACCATAACACAAATCCTTTACCTGTTCGGTGATATTTGCATATTCGCCCTCATAGGAATCAAATAAAACATTGTTTACGGTCTGAACACCAACAATCTGACTAGTGGGAGTAACCAACGGAATCATACCCAAATCTTTTCTCACTTTGGGCAACATGGCAAACACCTCATCCAGCCTATCCAAGGCATCCATTTGTTTCAATTGATTTACCAAATTAGAAAGCATCCCACCAGGAGTTTGGTGCAAAATAACATCGGTATCAATTATAGAATATTTGGGGTTGTTTGCCAGATGTTTGTATTTGGGAATCACCTTCTCCATCATGGCACTGATCTCTGAAAGCTTCTTCACATCAAAACCTGTATCACGGTTGGTTCCCAACAATGAAATCACAAGAGGTTCAATGGCAGCATGTGAAGTACGGTAGGCGTATGGCGACATACATGTATCCACAATATCAATACCTGCCTCAATGGCTTTAAAAATGGCCAAATCGCCCATCCCGGATGTAAAATGCGTATGCAAATTAAGGGGGATATCGGTAATTTTCTTTAACTCAACTACCAGATTATAAATATCATAGGGAGCAATCAACCCAGCCATATCCTTGATGCAAATGGAGTCTACACCGAAGTCGATAAGCTCTTTGGCTTTGTTGATATAATACTCAATATTATAGATTTCGCCACCCATGCGTGGTTCGGTCAACGTATAACAAATGGTTCCTTGAAAATGGCGGTTGTTCCGTTTTACAACTTTTGCAGCTGTTTCAAAATTTCGGTAATCATTCAAGGCATCGAAACACCTAAAAATATCCATCCCATTATCACACGCCCTCTGAACAAAACTGTCCACAACATCATCGGCATAGTTTCTGTATCCCACCACATTCTGACCGCGCAGCAGCATAAAAAATGGAGTTTTAGGCATGTACTTTTTTAAGATACGCAAACGCTCCCAAGGATCCTCATTTAAGTAACGATGCATGGTATCGAATGTAGCTCCACCCCAAGTTTCAATGGCATGAAATCCAACTTCATCCATCATTTCAGCCATTGGTATCATATCTTCTGTTCTACCACGGGTAGCAAAAAGCGATTGATGACCATCGCGAAAGCTTAAATCCTGAATTTTAATGGGATTTTCAGCAGCAGGCCTTTTAGTCTCATAGTTTATAGGGGTCATTTTAAGAACCCCGTGTTGGTCGAAATTCATCTGTATCATTTTTAGAGTTTTTTGAATAATGACGCCACGACTACAAGCTTCTGCTTTTACGTTGTGCTAAATCACGTCCATTCATTATAATATTTTTTCCCATTTTACTCCATCCTGAAACGGCACTCTCGCAATTTCCTTCCACATCTTGTTGCATAAAACAAGTTACGGCGATGGCAGCAGCCTTCATTTTTTTCTCTCTTAAAGTCATAACGCTATTATTGAGGTATATTTCCATGTTTTTTTGGAGGAAGTACTTCACTCTTCGAACTCATAATCTCCAATCCATCAATCAACCGCTGACGGGTTTCGCTGGGAAGGATGACATCATCGATATATCCCCGCTGTGCAGCAAGATATGGAATGTTAAAAGCTTCCTCATATTCACTAATTTTCTCTTGGGTTTTAGCAGCCTTATCTTCTGCTGCCAGAATTTCTTTGCGGTATCCCGAAAGGACTTCCACCGCACCCTTGGCACCCATCACTGCAATTTCGGCCGTCGGCCATGCAAACACCATATCGGCTCCTAAATGCTTGGCGCTCATAGCCAAATACGATCCGCCATAATCTTTTCGAATGACCACTGTAAATTTTGGCACCGTAGCTTCAGAATAACTCCATAACAATTTAGCACCATGCCGGATTATACCTCCCCACTCCTGATGAACACCTGGCAAATACCCTGGAACATCTACAAAAGTGATTAAAGGAACATTAAAAGCATCGCAAGTCCGGATAAATCGACTAATCTTATCAGATGCATCAATATCCAGGCAACCAGCTGAAATCATGGGTTGGTTTGCAATAATTCCAACAGAACGGTTGTTTAACCGTGCAAAGCCAACGATACAGTTTTCAGCAAAATGCTCATGCACTTCAAAAAACTCGGCTCCATCCACAACCTCCATGATGATGTTTTTCATGTCATAAGGTGTCTTCGGATCATCCGGAATAATGGTATCCAATTCAGGGCATAAACGAGTTGGATCATCATCCATTTCCAATGATGGGGCAGACTCCATGTTATTGTTGGGCAAATAGTCCAGCAGATCACGGATTTGCTCAATGGTATGCTCATCATTTTCACAAGCAAAATGAGCATTGCCACTTTTTGTGTTGTGCACCATTGCGCCACCCAATTCCTCAAAAGAGGTCTCCTCACCCGTTACTGTTTTAATAACATAAGGACTGGTTATGAACATGTGACTCGTTTTTTTAACCATAAAAACAAAGTCTGTCATGGCTGGAGAATAAACTGCACCTCCGGCGCAAGGCCCCATAATGGCTGAAATTTGGGGAATTACGCCAGACGCTCTTGAGTTTTTGAAAAAGATTTCACCATACCCCTTCAATGCATCCACTCCCTCTTCAACACGTGCCCCACCTGAATCGTTGAGACCAACCACCGGAGTACCTGCCTTTAAAGCCAAATCCATTACCTTACAGATTTTGGCCGCATGCATCTCGCCTAATGAACCACCCCGGGAGGTAAAATCCTGTGAAAAAGCAAAAACAGGTCTTCCGTTTACCAACCCATGACCGATAATTACACCATCTGACTCAATTTCAACTTGCTCCATTCCAAAATTAGTTGAACGATGCGCTACAAACGTGTCTAACTCACGAAAGCTATCTTCATCAAACAAAAGATCGAGACGCTCCCGAGCAGAAAGCTTTCCTTTAGCATGCTGTTTTTCAATGCGATCCTCCCCGCCCAACAAAAGGGACTTGGCTCTTTTTTCTTTTAAATGGGCTATTTTTTCAGCAACCTTCATATTTTTCTTTTTTTTATAATGATTTTATTCATTATTTAAATCCTGAATACAGGTTTTTTTACAGTCAGTATTAGTTTTATGAAAATCAGTACGCTACAACATAAAAATCCGATAATTGGGGTTTCACATCCTTTCATGGCGCAAAATTATAACATTAATCGATAAATAAAAGATATTGTGAATTAATTAACAATTAATATTTGGTCAAAATTAATATCAAACGTTTGCGGATTTTTTTCTTTAATGAGAATTGTGATCCATTCATCATTTTGCAAAATAAGAACACCCTATACCAAACAAAACTGGCTGAATTAACCATGTCGAATTAATCTGTTGATAGGACAATAATTGAGAATCGAATAGCTACTGAAGTCTTTAGCATATAGCAAACCCGTCCAATTGTTAGCACTATTGCAATTAAATAAAGTAAACATCTTATCTTTGTTGATCAGTTAAACAATCTCCAAACCACAACTTTTTTGATGACTATCAAAGACAACGTTGCGAAGACAACAAATCAAACAAGATGAGTCACCCAATGCGATTATTCGTTTTAACATGGTAAAAGATTTTGACACATTTTTTGACTATCAACTAAAAGAGCCCCTAATAGCTATTGAAAATATACGTTATAAAGCCCATAATACATTCAAAATACTAATTGGTACAACCATCGTGATGGGCATTTCGCTGTGGCTTTTTATATTCTACTTTCCTAATCCGATGTTAATTTTCATTTTTTCGGCCTTTTTTCTGGCACCCATAGGCTTTGCCAACTACACCATCAATAAAGCGCAAAAAAGGATTACTCCATTATTTAAAAATGCGACACTCTTGCCGATGCTTGAATTTCTTTTTGAAGAAGTTATTTATGTTCCCCGACAGAAAATGCCTGTAGTGATGCTGAATGAGAGTTTATTACGAAACATTGCCGCCGATCGTGTTGATGGTGATGACTTTGTTAGTTGTAAGATTGGTGACACTTACATCCAATTTTGCGATTTGGATTCATCCTTTGGCCCTGAAATCAGTGATTTTGGAGGACTTTTTGTCGCTATTCAATTCAACAAGTCATTTAAAACCAAGACGGTTGTCAAACCAAAGAAGATTAAAAATCAATTCTCCAGACTTATCCTTAACCTGAGCAAAAGAATGAAAAACGCCCATCGCATAAGCATGGAGAACTCAACCTTTAACCGAAATTTTATCACATTGGGCGAAGACCAAATTGAATCCAGGTATATTTTAACTCCTGCCCTCATGGAACGACTGTTAGGTTACCAAACTAAAGTTAAAAAACACATTTCATTTTCCTTTATTGATGACATCATGTATATGGCTATCTCCTATAGCGATTTTCTGTTTGAACCGCGACTATTTAAACCTACCAACGACAAGGAGTTCATAAGGTCGAATTACGACTTTTTCGTTTTAATAACGGATGTGGTGAACGACCTTGATCTGAATACAAAAATTTGGAAATAATTTGAATGTCATTATTTTAAAAAATTACTAACCCAAGTCAATCCTGATACATATTTAACCAAACACTTCAAATTATGGAAAACTATTACCTCATACCTATTATTGCAGTAGCCATGATATTTACCCTATGGATTGTACTCTATTTTATTCCACTTGGCACCTATTTCACTGCCATTGTTTCAGGTGTTGACGTAAGCCTACTGTATATCGTAATGCTCAGGTTTAGACGTATTCCTGTGCAAAACATTGTAAATGGGCTCATTATGGCTAATAAAGGAGGGCTTTTTGTAACCTCTGAGGATATTGAACGTATTTGGATATCTGGAGGAAATATTTCCAACGTGCTGGGAGGAATGATACTTGCAAAAAACGCAGGACTTGAGCTTCCCTTCAACAAAGCACTTTCTGCTGATATTAAAGGAATCAACCTATCAGAAGCAGTGAAAAAAATAGCAAAAAAGCAACCAGATAATGATCCCTTGTTCGATTAAACTACGTTTCTTCTTTTGAAAAATCGAATTGGGCATTACAGATATCAAGTTTCATTGACTTAATAAACGCCTAAATACTTGCATTACTCTTGGAATGAGAGCTATTGGATAATTAAAGAGATCTTATCACTTCGTTTTTAGCCATAAATCATCATTAAAGTATTTCATCTCCACAAAAAGAGTACTTTCGCCGGCTATTAAAAATTATATCGTGAACTGCAGCATATTAAGCAGTTGCATCTCAAAGTAAAACCACGCACACATGAAACGTGTAAACGAATACAAAAAACTATTTAATGTGGATCAGGAAACTGATCTCAAACAACTCAAAACAACGTATCGCAATTTAGTGAAAGAGTGGCATCCCGACAAATTTTTGGAAGGGGATGAAATGGCCTCAGTTGCTGAGATTAAAAGCAGGCAAATTATTGATGGTTACCACTTTTTGGTAAGCATTTCTCCCGAAACTCAGGCGGCCAATCAGGAGTCGTATAACCTGACCATCAATGAGTCGGGAATAGCAGACTATACCCATAAGGGATTGCTGCTTACCGTTACTTTTCTGGATGGCACCACCTATGAATACTTTGGTGTGTCGAAGCATGTTTTCACCAAATTTCACAATTCCGACAAACAACTAAGGTTTGCCAAACGAAATATCTTCAACTCATACCTGTATCGAAAATCAAAAAAGGAATTGCAAGAAGCTTAAAATTCCCGGTGATATGCCACTGAAATTCCTACTGGGAAAGGCTCTTCAAGACTTTCAATATAGGGATTGCGATTAAGTGCATCTACATCGTTTTCATATTCCTGTGATCGAATTGGATACAGTAACGCAACATTGATCCCATTTACTTTTTCCCTTCCAAAACGAATTTCCATACCGGCTCCAAAAGTGGGCCCGGTATAAATTTTATTGTACTCACTGGCATCGATAATCATGATGGCCGTATTGGTTCCATACATTCCGGTCGCATAAACGCGAAACGATTTGGAAACAACTTTGGGTATTAAATAAGCTTTGGCTCCAACTTCCCATCCTGCACCAACCAGAAAAAATCCGCCTGACGCAAATAACCCCAACCTCGAAATGGGAGCATATTCAAGTTGAGCACCCAAAAAACCGCTGTATTCGATGCCCAAGCCCAAGCCCAAATCGAACATATTACGCTCGGTTTTAGTTTGGTTTTTCACATCAATATTCTTGTATTGAAATGTTTGTTGAGCATAAACCTGTCCGAATACAAGGAACAGAAAAATAATGAATAGTACTTGCTTTTTCATTTCTACTTTTTTATTTATAGTTAAAAAGATTTCTTAACGATTTTGTGCCATCGATCCACAATTGGTTGTATTTCAACTTTACTATTCATGGGAACAAATGTACGGTTGCTCTTTTGGCTTAACTGTAGGTCGTTCAAATCATCCCAGAAACCAACTGCCAGCCCGGCAAAAAAAGCTGCTCCCAAAGCAGTCGTTTCAATATTTCCTGGCCGCTCGACTTTAGCCTGAAGAAAATCTGCTTGATATTGCATCAGCAAATCGTTGGCCGATGCACCTCCATCTACACGCAATTGAGTAATTTCAATACCCGTATCACGTTCCATGGCCCGCATCACATCCAGACTCTGCAAAGCGATGGCTTCAAGCGTTGCTCGGGCAATATGTCCACGCTGTGTTCCTCTTGTAATTCCATAGAGCAATCCCTGTGCTTGTTGTTTCCAATAAGGTGCCCCCAATCCCGTGAATGCGGGAATGAAACACACACCGCCATTGTCGTTAACCGTTAGTGCAAGCTGTTCGATTTCAGCAGCATGATCAATTATTCCCAACCCATCTCGCAACCATTGAACTACGGCACCTCCGGTAAAAACACTTCCTTCTAAAGCATAAGTTACGCGATTGTTTAACTTCCATGCGATGGTGGTAATCAGTTTATTTTCTGAAAACAATGCTTCCTCGCCGGTATTCATGACGATGAAACAGCCTGTGCCGTATGTGTTTTTCAACATCCCCTTTTTCAGACACAATTGGCCAAACAGCGCCGCTTGCTGATCACCGGAAACACCTGCTATAGGAATAGGAGTCGCAATAAACCGGCTGGCTGTGTGTCCATATATTTCACTATTGGCATTCACTTCGGGCATCATCGACATTGGAACATCAAATAAACCCAACAGCTCGACATCCCAACAGAGAGTATGTATATTAAACAACATCGTACGTGAAGCATTGGTCACATCAGTTGCATGGACAACACCCCCCGTTAACTTCCAAATCAACCAGCTATCGATGGTGCCAAAAGCCAAAAGACCTTGCTCGGCCATCGCTCTGGCATTTGCTACTTGATCGAGAATCCATTGAATTTTTGTAGCCGAAAAATAAGCATCAACTTCGAGACCCGTTTTTTGTTTTATTAGATCCTTAAAACCTCTTTCGATCAAATGTTCGCATTGTTGTGCGGTTCGGTGATCTTGCCAAACAATGGCAGGATAAATGGGATCACCCGTTTGTCGATTCCAAACAACTGTCGTCTCGCGTTGATTAGCAATTCCAATAGCAGCAATTTCATCAGGTGAAACGCCCTTTTTCATCAGAGTCTCTGTAGCCACAGCAAATTGCGACGACCATATTTCACGGGGGTCATGTTCAACCCAACCAGGTTGAGGGAAATATTGCGTTAGCTCGCGTTGCGCCAAAGAACAAACCTCACCTGCTCGATTCACCAACATAGCCCTCGAGCTCGTTGTCCCTTGATCCAAGGTCAGAATATATTGTTTTTCTGTTAGTTCCAAAACAACTAATCTTCTAAAATCCTCCCCATCGTTCCACAAACGATCTTGACCTCAAATGTTTTTGATGGAGGAGCAACGGTATCCCATTTACGATGATAGCGGAAATACAGTTCGGCTTGTCCGTCAGCAACAGCCTGAAAATGATAGGTATATATTCCGCCAGACCCAATTTTATCATCTTTCACTTGATACTCAGGTTCGCCCAACAGCTTTACAACCTCCTCGTTAAAAGGCAATAACTCCCAGGTATAACCAGTCGTAGGATTACCAGGCAAAACGATTTGAAATGGATCATCTTCTGACAAATTGTAAGTTTTACCACTATCCTGAATAACAATGGGGCTCACACAAGATATAACACCCTGAAACAGAAGAAATAGCAGGAACAGTCTCAAAAACTGACGAAAATTATTCATAGACCTTATATTTAAAATAATTCGCTAAAAAATTGTTGTAGAACACCTGGAACCAGAATAACAGTTAATACTATTCCATAAATGGCTCCCCAAAAATGAGCAGAATGACCGATATTGTCCGTTCCCTTCTTTCCCATATAGGCTGAATAAACCAAATAAAAAATTCCAAAAACCCAAGAGGGTAAAGGAAAAGGAATGGGAAATAAAAATATGCTACTTCCGGGATTTAATAGTATACTGGCAAACACTACAGCAGATACTGCTCCCGATGCCCCAACAGCACTGTAATACGGATCATTTTTGTATTTACCAAAATCCCATAGGGTACTAAACAAGACCCCTCCCAAGTATAGCATTCCGTAATATAGCAACCCCTTTGGGCCAAAGTCTGCATGTAACTTATCCTCCACAAACTGTCCAAAGGAGTACAATACAAACATATTAACCAACAGGTGAGCCCATCCCGCATGAACCAATGCATAGCTTAAAAATCGCCAACCTTCATTACGCGATTTGATCATATAAGCATTGAATTTCAACTTATTAAACAGTTCGACATTGCTAAATGCCATAAAAGAGATGATGACCGTCGCTGCTATGATAATGAATGTAAACATACTAGTTATTTATGGGTTGCTCTACTGACTGATTTTCAGTTTTTGTATGATCGATTTCCGATCCCAGAACACTGTGAGGAATCAGGTAAACTGCCATCATACCAATGATAGCAAGCGTAGGCCACAATTTATTGCTGCTATTTTTACGAAGTGAAAACCAGGCAATTACCCATAAAACAAAGGATACAATGGTTTTATTATCAGTCAAATCGTGTCCAAATGGCCATCCTGTCCAATAGGCATCAAAAGCATATTTTTGAACAAGGGGACCTAAAATTAATCCGCCTAGCAAAAGGGTAATGACCACCACGCCACTCAAAAACAGCGCATCCTTACCTTTAAAAAGTAACTCGAGCGCCACGCGTATGCCAAATAACAGCGATAAAAACATAAAAAAGATATGAGGACTCAGTATGGCAAGAGGGACAGAACCCGTATATCTGATTACCACAGGATCTTCAGTTAACTGATATGACTTTCCGTGATGAATTAACTTGACGGTATATTCTATTTTACCTGCAGGT
>JBFHGX010000029.1:0-32709 GCA_041582875.1 Bacteroidales bacterium
CACGTTCAGGTAAAATCATGCGGCGCATCTTGAGGAAAATTGCAGAAGGGGAAACCTCCAATTTTGGCGATACCTCCACCCTGATGGATCCTGGTGTTGTTAATGATATTATTGCCGGAAAAAAAGCTGAATAAGGATTATCTTGCTGATCAATTTTACAATTGACTTTTTTTGTTAAAAAGAGGGTTAATGCATTTTTATATGGTATTTAGCCCTATTTTTACAAAACAAAAAACTCAACCTGTCTAATGAAATTCTTCACGCTTCAAATTGCTCTATTAATAACCGTGTATTTGCTATTTTCTAATGGATTACAGGCTATTGGTGAAGCAAAAAGGGTCGATATTTCAAAAGGACAGCAAATCAAGAACCTGGCTTCATCTTGTTGGGAATTGAGAGAACAAAACCCGGATTCTTCCATTTTGTTGGGCAAACGGGCATTGGTGTTGGCTGCTGAAACAGATGATAACCAAGATGCTGCCAGGGTTTGTAACTACATTGGCGTGGTATATTTGCATTATCTTTTTGATTCTAAACGTGCCATTCCCTTTTTTCATCGGGCTTTGGAAGTAGGTATACAAACGGGTGACTCTGTTCAAATGGCTTATGCCTATAACAACTTGGGCGATGCTTTTATGCTTACAGGAAATGTTCCTTTAGCACTCAATTATTCGGATAAGTCGGTAGCGATATTTACTGCTTTAGATAATCAAATGGGTATTGCCTATGGATATATCAACATGGGGTTGGTTTATCGAAACGAGAAGAATTATGTTCTTGCGCTTAAGTATTTAGAACAAGCAAAATCCATTCGAGAAAAAATAGGGGATAAAAAGGGGATGGCCTCAGTCAATCTCGAATTGGCAAGGGTTTATCAACTTCAGGGACAGTTGGATAAGGCGCTAACCAGTTATGTGGAATCGTATAATCGCCATCTGGCTATCGATAATTTGCGTTATGCAGCCTGGTGCCTTAACGGGATGGGTGAGGTTTATTATCTAAAAAAGGAGTACCAAAATGCCCTGGATGCTTTTTTAAAAGCTATAACATTAAACCAGGCTAGAAATCATCAATACGGAGAGATTGATAATCAGTTGGGTTTGGCGCTCGTCCATGCTCAACTTGGAAATCGTGAAGATGGAGAAAAAGCATTGCTCCGGGCGGTGAATATTTCAACAGGTATGGGATTGCATACCAGTGTTTTAGAAACCTATGAAACCATGGCCCGTTTTTATCAAATACTCAATGATTATCAGCAGGCCACTGAGAACTTCGATCGTTTTTTATTGTTGTACGATTCGCTTTTGTCCATTCAGCAATATGACATATTGAATGAAGTACAGAATAATTTTGATATGGGGCAACGTCTTTCGCAAACGAGGCAGCAATTGGATCATAAGGAGAAGGAAACCAAATATTTGGTAGTTATCTTGATACTTATGCTCCTCATAATAGCCATCGTATTTTGGAAATTAAGGACGAGAAAGGTGACCAATTTAAAGTTACGGTCCATCAATCAAACCAAAGACAAGCTATTTTCGGTGATATCACACGATTTAAAAAGTCCGTTTAATACCCTGATGGGTTTTACTGAACTTATGATAGAAGAATTAGAGAATGGTAAATGTGAGCATGCATTGGAGTATGCGGGATATGTTAAACAATCGGCAGAAGAAAACTTAAACCTACTCAATAATTTACTAAAATGGTCACAAGCACAAACGGGTAGGATTGCTTTTAAACCGGAGCTTGTTCTGCTAAATAGCTTATTTGATGAACTTAGTGAATTCTTTCAATTGGAGGCTGCTAAACGTGACATTTTCCTGAGTTTTACTGATTCAGTATCCAGTGAAATTGAAGCAGACCTAAGTATTTTGCGTATTGTTTTAATTAATTTGATCTCCAACTCTTTGAAATACACGCCTGCAGATGGAGTTGTGAAGGTGTCGGCTTATTGTGAAGAGGAGAGACTGATACTCGTTGTAAAAGATAGCGGAATTGGAATGCCTGTCGAAATGGTTGTTAAAATGTTTGATAATAACACCATTCCGGAAAGCAAAGAAGGTTTGCGAAACGAAAAAGGAACTGGTTTAGGCTTGATGTTGTGTGCTGATCTTGTTCAAATCCATCAGGGTGAAATCAGGGTTTGGAGTGAGCTGGGTGCAGGCAGCTTATTCGAAATAGAATTTCCCGTATCTTATTAAGGAACTAATTCAAGGGCTATCTTTGCGGTCAGAAAATTAAATATATGATGAGGTTTTGGTTGGGGAGTTGCTTGATTTGGATGATGTCTATTCATATCTTCGCTCAGGATCTGGATGTGACAAAGGCCCAAAGAATAACTCGTAGTTCGGGAGAAAATATACAAGGCGCATGGTCTCCGGATAGTCAAATGATTGCTTTTCAGACCAATCGCAACGGTAGTTGGGATATCTACTGTTATCGTATGGCAGAAGATACGGTTTTCCCTCTGATCGTCAGCTCAGCCAATGTACGCAATCCCGAATGGTTCCCCGATGGCAAGCGCTTGGTGTTTGATTCAGATACTTTGGGAATTGATTATTTATTTGTTTATGATATAGATAGCAAGGAAGTAAGTCCCTTGTTTAAGCGCAAGATACAATGTAAGGAAGCTAGTTTTCCGCCCTCTCCCAGACAGGTTTACTTTACAGGATTTGATAAAATAACCCAGAAGTGGCAAATTTACAGCTACGATTTTATCTATGATAATTTGAATCAGCTTACACGATATACCGAGAATTGTATTGATCCTCAGGTTGCTCCGGATGGAAAGCATGTAGTATATTATAAATCTCCAACGGTTTTTGAAGGGTCTTCAATGCCTATTATTAACTGGTATGGCGATGAAGTGTCTGTTTTTGATTCGCTTCAGGCTTATGATCCCTCTTGGGATCCTGCAGGGCTAAAGGTGTTTTTTGTATCTGATCGTGATGATAAAAAAGGGGAGTTATACAGTATTTGGAAAAACGGAACCCATTTGGAGAGACTTACATTCGATTCACTTGAAATCAAACAGCCTTCCGTTTCTCCTGATGGCCAATATATGTTGGTTTCTCTTGTAGATTCTGTAGGTAGTCATTTGGTATTGATCAATTTAGATGCTCAATATTGATACTTTTATTGGGTAGTCAGCCTTACGTTATCAAAATTATTTGCTCAAGCTGACCAATCTTGGTTATCTTTGCGATAAACCAAATCATTAAAACCTTTAATACTATGGCAAATCAACAACCTGAATTTAATATGGCCAAAGTACTTCCGATTGCGGTCGTGCTGGGAGTTTTAGTCTTTTTAATCATCTTTTGGAATCGCATGACAGTCACTATCAAGGGTGGGTACGGCGGAGTTTTATTCGAAACCTTCGGTGGAGGTATTGATACTACCAATACCTACGGACAAGGGTTTCATTTTATCGCACCTTGGAACAACATGGTAGAATACGAAACCCGTCAACAAGAAGTGGCAGAAAATATGGATGTGTTGTCTTCCAATGGGTTGTCAATAAAAGCGGATATTTCGGCATGGTATGAGCCGGAGTATAATAATCTGGGACTTCTTCATTCAAAAATTGGAACTGATTATGTCCGTCGGATTGTAATTCCGGCCTTGCGTTCATCGGCACGTAGTGTTATTGGTCGATATACCCCCGAACAAATATATTCAACAAAGCGTGATGCCATTCAGGATGAAATATATGAAGAGGCACGTGCTATTCTCGATAGTAAATACGTTGATTTAAATCGGATATTGATTCGTTCAATCGTATTGCCTGAGACCATCAAATCGGCCATCGAAGGAAAATTAAAACAAGAACAAGAGTCGTTGGAATATGAGTTTAAGTTGCAGAAGGCACAAAAAGAGGCTGAACGTCAAATTATTGATGCCGAAGGTAAAGCCACCGCCAATAGAATTCTCAACGCAAGTTTGAGCGATAAAATCCTTCAAGAAAAGGGGATTAGCGCTACGGTAAAACTGGCCGAATCAAATAACACCAAGATTGTTATCATTGGTAACAGCAGCAATGGAATGCCGATCATTCTGGGCGATTTAAAATAGAAATAAAATTGAGCAATAAAAAAAGAGGCGGCCAATTTGGTCGCCTCTTTTTTTTGAAAACAATGCGAAAATGTCTTTGAGATTTAAAGATATTTCAGCTCAACCAGACAAGATTTTATCATTTCAAAAGTACGCTCAATATCCATATCAAGACCTACTGAGAAACGAACTAAGCCAGGAGATAATCCCATTTCTTTTTGGATATCTTCAGGTACTTCTGAGGAAGTGCTTTTACCTGAGTTAGAAAACAAGGTTTTAAAATAACCCAGGCTAACCGCATGATAACCCACACCTTTTTCTTGCATTAACTCCATGAAGGGGGCAGCTTTTTCAGCAGTTTCCAAGTCGATAGCGATTAGTCCACCCATGCCATAACCCTCGTTCATTTGCGATTTGAATAATTGGTATTGAGGATGATCAGGCAGTCCGGGGTAGTTGTATTTAAGCCCGAGTTCCTTAAAGCGCTCAGCCAAATACAAAGCGTTTTTGCTATGTTGAACCATACGAATGTGTAAAGTAGCCATGTTTTTAAGAATGGCAGACGATCGTAATGGATCAAGAACGGGTCCCAGCAGCATGGCTGTACCGGTATTCACGTCACTGATGGCATTAATGAATTCGTTAGAAGCACAAATGGCGCCTGCAACACAATCGTTTTTACCATTGATAAATTTGGTCATGCTATACACCACAATGTCCGCACCCAATCTGAATGGGCTAATAATCATTGGTGTAAATGTATTGTCAACAATCAGCTTAATGCCATGCTCATGTGCAATTTCAGCCAGTTTAGGAATATCTGAAATCTGCAACAAGGGGTTGGTCATCGACTCGGTGTAGATGATTTTGGTATTGGGTTGAATGGCGTTTTTAATGCTTTCGTGGTTCTCAATGTTGACAAAAGTTACATCGATATTGAACTTTTTGATATAGTTATTCAGAAAAGCAAAGGTTCCGCCGTACGTGGTGACGCTGGTGATGATATGATCGCCACTGTTACAATTTTGCAGAATGGCGGTAGTAATGGCAGCCATTCCGGAGCCGGTTACCCAAGCTGATTCGGTTCCTTCCATCGCTGCCAAGGCATCTGCGAGGTATTTGTTTGAAGGATTCCAATGACGTGAATACAAGAAACAACCTTGAGCTTCCCCGTGAAACGCATCAATCATGGTATTTTCCTGTAAAAATGTATACGTGGCTGAGTCGGTAATTGATGGATTTACATCACCAAACTCACCAAATTGTTTTAAATCCTGAATGGCGTTAGCCGGATTAAATTTTTCTGACATGAACATTCTTTTTTTAAGGTTTTCTGGTCACAAAAGTAGTAAACAAAGTCGCCTTAATGAGGTAGAATCTGTATAAATAAAGCGCTAATATCATTGTGATATTTGATGTTAAAAATGTTTCATGTAAGATTTTCCAATACCTTTAATCATGGAGTTATAGCTTATGAAATGGGTGTTGTATTCATGTAAATTAATTGCAGTAAGTAGGCGGTTGATCAACTTTTCTGTTTTTCTAGCACACTCATTGAAATTCATTAATAGTCAATTAATGTTTGCCAAAGTGCTAAGGTTGTGATGTTATTATAATGCATTGAATATTTTAAACTACTATTGAAGAGGTAAAAAATCGTTAAATTCAAATTGTAAAGGAATGTCGAATTGTGAAATCAATTGATCAATTTCGATTTGAATTGGTCAATAAAAACCTATGAGCACATGCGTGTTTTACATTTTAATAATACGTTAAAGATAGTATTCAAGGTATAATATACTGACTTATTTATTTCTAAAGTGTTTGCTTTTAACCAATCTTGTCACATGTTTACATATTAAATGCAGGGTCATTCAACCTTTATTCTATTTTTGTAGAGCTTCAAAACTATGTGTTGTCGATGAAAAAAAGCGCAAAATTGCCATTGGTTCTGTTTTCAGGTTTAATGCTCCTCTTTATTTTGATCAATGGTGGGCTCTTTTCGCCATTAAGAACCCAATTTATAGATGGTGATGGAAGCGGGCACTATGCTTATTTGCCCGCCTTGTTGGTGCATCATACGGTAGATTTTGCTTCTGTATTCGAAATAGAGAAACAGCATAAAAGTGCTGATTATGTGGGTCATAATTACCATAAACAAGGGGATGTACTCATCAATAAATTTCCCGCAGGAGCAGCCGTATTAATGGCGCCTTTTTATGGGCTTGCTTATGTTATTTGCAATATTTCCGGACTGCCTAATGATGGTTATAACATTGTTTATCAATGGGCTGTTGGAGTGGCGGCTATTTTCTGGCTCTCTTTTGGGCTTTGGTTTTTAATTCAGTTACTTCGCTTGAATAGATTCCGGAAGCAACGGGCGTTGTGGATTTCCATAACAGGGCTTATGGCCACCAATCTGTTTTTTTATGGGTTTGTAAATCCATCTTTTTCCCATGTGTATTCCTTTTTTGCGGTTACTGCATTTTTCTACTATGTTTCCCTGCTTTTTAAATCGGCTCAACAGCAGTATACCAATGCAAATCTATGTTGGTCGGCATTCTTTTTTGGATTGGTTCTGTTGATCAGGCCAGCCAATGCTTTGGTGGTTTTTGCAGTTCCTTTTTTGGCGGGTGGTTTTTATTCATTCTGGAAAAAGCTCAAAGCCATATTCTCGTTTGGGCGGCTTGGTATGGCCATTTTTTTCTTCTTCCTGGCATTAAGCCCGCAGCTTGTAATAAACTTACTTCAAACGGGGCAGATTTTCGTTGATGGATATCAAAATGAAGGATTTTTCTTCATGCATCCACATTTGTTTGAATTTTTATTTAGTTTCCAAAAGGGCTGGTTTGTTTATACCCCCTTTATGCTTTTGCTTATTCCGGGTGTGGTATTGTATTACCAACGTTCGAAAGCACAATTTTATGCCTTGTTGTTTTTTCTAGTGGTTTTGGTGTATGTTTTTTCCAGTTGGTGGAATTGGTTTTATGGGGATAGCTTTGGCATGCGCCCGATGGTAGAATATTACGGGTTATTTATTGTAATTATTGCCGGAGCCACGGTGAGGATAAAACGGGTTAAAATCAGGCGGATGGTCTATGTTTTCATATCCTTCACTATTTTTCTTAACCTATTTCAGAGTTATCAGTATGCCGTTGGCATCCTGCATCCTGATTCGATGAATAAGCAAGCTTATTGGCATGTTTTTCTTAAAAGTGATCCAAGCTACAGGGGGGCAATTGCTGGTGGTGATGAATACTTTTATGGCAAATTGAGTAAAACGCCCCTTGTTTCCACAAAAAACACCATCGATCAGTTACCTGTAAACTGGTCGTTAAATGAAGAGTCTGTGGTATATTCGGCAGATGCTAGGAGTTTGGTTATTGAGCAAAATGAAGCTTATATTTATAGTCCCGGATTTATTTATAAAATTCCTGAGAACTACACCGCAGACTCAACTGTATATATCCGGTTCAATTTAAAATATAAAGAATTGTCGGCCAATGCTGCTATGCATGCGCTGATTGTGATGGATATCACTGACGAGCTACAGGAACATGTTTTTTACAAGGCTTTCCGCTTTAAGCATCTACCCGATAAGGTACAAAATGTATGGCGTGATGCTACCATGGGATTTAAATTGCCTCCAATAGAACCCGAATTTTATCAGGTGAAATTCTACATATGGAATCGGGATAAACAACATTATTTATTGGATGATCTGGAAATTCAGATTTTCAGATATGGTTCAGATTGATTAAAATTAGTCGATTGCTTTTCTAATTCAATTCATCTGGAAATTTCGTGGGACGTGAAAAACGAGCATCCGACATGAATTCATCATCACGTAAAGTGCGAATAAAATTCAATAAATCTTCTTTTTCTGTAGGAGTTAAACGAATTCCTCCGTTGTTTACGTGATGCATTAATGGGCTGATGGAAGGCGAATTAACTACTCCATTCGAATAAAAATCAATGACTTCTTCAAGTGTTTCATAGCGGCCATCGTGCATGTAGGGTCCCTGTACTTCGATATTGCGTAGTGTGGTTGCTTTGTATGATCCGATATCCATGGGGTCGCCAGTGATGGAAAAACGGTCTTGCGCATCTGTAAAAACGGTGTCTTTACCATCGTTGTAAAACAGATGTGTCGTAAACAAAGGATTTCCAAAACCTCCATGACAATGAAAACAATCGGCACCTTCTTCGGTAGTAAAAAGCATGTAACCATTGAGTTCACTGCTGGTGAGCTGAACCTCACCCCGCATATATTGATCAAAACGCGCATTGGCAGATATTAAGGTGCGTACAAATTGGGCAATGGCTTTTTCGATGTTTTTAAAGGTAATGTTAGAACTGCCGAACGCTTTTTCAAAAAGGGCAGGATATCCTTTAAGTGATTGAAAAAGGGTTTTGATCTGGGTGGTGTCTCCGTCCACTTCATGAGGCGCCATTGCGGACATGCGAACGAAATCCTCTATGTTTCTGGCATCAGGATTGGGGTTGTCAGGGTAAAGCATTCCATTCCAGCCATATCCGCTTGTATTCCACACCAGATTAATCAAAGGTAACATGACATGATGGGTTGGAAGTCCTGTGATTCCATGTGGAAATCCTCCCTGAAAATCAGGATGATCCACACCTGCTTCAAAGGAGCGTTTCTGACGATGACAGGTGGCACAACTCATGAGCGAGTCGGGGTGGGTGCGACCCGAAAATCGTCCATCGTAAAACAAATAGCGACCCAATTCAACACCTTCAACTGTCAGAGGGTTGTCTTCCGGAATATTTACCTTGGTAGGAAATCCGAATGGGATTTCAAGTTGATAAGGTGTTGGTTCATAAGGATTCGTAGTGGATTTATCCTGACATGATATCAATCCCGTTATCACTAAAGTGAATATCGCTATGGCTTTACCCAGGTTCATTTGGCTGAAATATTTGTGATGGAGAATACATCCCACCCGTTTTCAACGGCAGTGGCCATGGCCGCTTGCTTTTGCATGATATCACCGCCCCAGGTATTGTGGTTGTAAGTGTTAGGCGATTTAAACCAGTTTTCCACATTCATGGCGACATCGATGGTCTTTGTTTCGCTTGCGCTAAGATTGAAGGAGGAGGAGGGAAGGTTTACGGTAAAATAATTTTGGACAAAAGAAGTGATGGAGTCGGGATAGCTCTCGTATATCTGTCCTATTCCCAAATGAAAATTAAAGGGCGCCATTTGATTTAAATCGTTGAGCCATTTGCCATTCAGTTTCATGTAATGGTAGCCACCGCCCAAGTTCTCAGGCCAAAACATAAACGATTCGGGCGGGTTGACAAACATGAGTGAATGATTTTTGTTTTCGTTGATGCCAAAAGTGAAGCTAACCGAGGAGTATTCACCTTCAGGGATTTCATCTTTAAAAGCATACAAAAACGTTTCAGGAAGGTCAGTGTCTACATAATGAATGTCTTCCCAGGCATCCAGTAAAATACTTGATCCGTCAGTGTGATGCAGAGTAACATCTGATACAAAGTACTGAATTTCATTGACGAGATATTCATTTCCGGCATCGTTCACATAACGCATGTCGTCATAAACAAGGGGCAGGTTGTCCATTTGATGGCTAAACTGGAGAATCAGCTTTCCGGTAGTTGCCATGGGCGGTTCTGATTTCGAATTACATCCGTTTATAAACATCAGGTTAATGATAAGCAATAGGCCGATTCCAATATTTTTCAGATGTAAAAAGGTTAAATTCATTGTATATTAATCAATTAGTCGTAAGGAACAACACCACTCACGGTTAGATACTTTATAGTATCTGCTTTATTACTCCCCTGTTTATAAACTTTGCCATCCACAAGCACCTGGATTAATAGGGCAGAGTTGATGTCTTTGTAAATCCCTGAAACATAAACAATATCGCCTTCATCGGCCATGTATTCATATTTCCAGCTATCGGTAGCACTTTCCGGTTCAATGGTTATTTTCACCAACTCCTGTTGATCGTTTCTGTATTGAACCGTATAGTCGGAAATAGCTCCGGAGCTTTTATAGGTGACTTTTTTTTGTGTGGTATCGTTGCATGCGGTAATGATAAACAAAATGGATGCCAGAATGACCACTAGGGTTGATGATTTCATAAAATGCATGTTAAAGTTTGATAATAAGGTTTAAATAACAGATGCGGCCAGGCTCAAGATAGGGAGTGCTCGATCCGATGATGCGGCGGTTAAGGTGTTCGTAGTAGTTGGTGTTGAATACATTGGAAATGCCTCCATAAATGGTAAGTTGCGTATTGTATTGATAACTAAGCAAGATTTCCAGTGTTGTAAACCCGGGTGTGTTCGTTTCGTAATAGGCCTCACTTATTTGATTTTGTGCACTTACCATTCTGAGTTTAAAACCCGGTGTTAACCGACCTTTTAGAAAATGGTAGTTAAACGCTAAATTGGCTTCGAAAGGGGGAATCTCAGGCAGTGGATCATTGTTAATGGTTTCTTCACCAGTCACTTGTCCGTTTTCTATGATCTGCTTAGTCGCATTGGGATTGATGCCAGCGGTATAAGCAGCAGTTAATGAGGCTTCCCATTTTTTGTTGGCAGGGGTGGAATACATGAATTCAAAACCGGTTAAATAGGCTTTGTCGATATTGATAAACCGTTTGACTCCCAACACGCCTTTGGTTTGTGGTTTCACTTCCGAAGGAGGAACGATTACTGCTGAAATGTAGTCGGTCACAAAGCTGAAAAATAGTCCTGTAGTGAATTGTCCATAGCGTGGGTTCAAGTAATTCCAGTTAAATTCAATTTCATGGTTGGATTCGGGCTTTAGCTGTGGGTTCCCCAGGTAGTCGTAATTGTCGTAACCAACCGGCAACAAGGTAATAAAGCGTTCGGTCATGTCAGGACTTCTGACTCCTTTGCCCAACGACACGCCCAGGTCGTGGTGTTGACTGGCATGCCAGGTTAACCCACCACTAAAGCTGAAATTGGTGTGGTTACTTCGGGTATTGGCATCTTCAAATACGATTTCTCCATTGGTGGCATATCTGATCATGGGATCAGCATCCCCTTGATTTAAATCCAATCGGGTGGATACGATCCAGATAAAGTGCTCCTTTTCGAGGTTATATTCGGCAAAGAAACCTAGATTATTGATGATGGCATTGTTCCACAATTCTTCGGTGAAAACAGGTAAGTTGGGCTGCATGATTAAGTTTTTATACCGATTGCCATCTTTAAGGATGCGCTCGTACCCTGAGCCCGCTTCAAAAACTCCTTCTCCAATGTTGAAATTAACAGAGATTCGCCCACCCGTATTTACCGCATGGATATCTGAAATGGCCACAACGGTATCAGAAAACGGGCGTTGTTTGTTGTCCATCACATGCTGCACATCGCTGTTGTATATATTGGCTTTAATGTAGTTTAACGCTTGTCCGAAACTCGTTCCAACATAGTTGAAATCATAAATTTCGGTATTGTCACTTCGTTCGTCCATGGGTAGGGTAGGGAAATCGATATTTTTTCCCCAGGAACGGTCGTAACTCACATAAAACTGTTGTCCACTCGTTGGCTGAAAACCAATTTGACCTTTCACTTTGTAGTTGTTTGAAGATCCTTGCATGGATTCTCCGTTGCCGGCTTCGTAATCGCCATATTTATTCCAATTGGTTGTGAAATTGTAGGCAATCAATTGATTACCTCCATATACATTGATCCTTGTTTTATATCCTTCATAGTTGGTTTGGCCTCCTACAAGCATATCAATGTGGTTTTCGTATTGAGCGTTAAAGGTGGGCTGGTTAGAAATCAGTCGAATAACTCCTCCAAATGCAGGGCCATATTTCAATGCATAAGGGCCTTTATAAATGGCCATCTTTTGCACATCGCTGATATCTACATGTGCTGTGGCCGGATCCATTCGGTTGGGACAACCACCTTCAATTTTAATTCCGCCGTCTATTTGAACGTTTAATTGTGAGTACTTAAACCCCCTGATTACCGGGTCGATGCCCATGGCTCCTTTCCGGATACCGCCCACATTGGGTTGGGTGCGTAGGAAATTGCCGATGTCCTGTTGCGGAGTACGCTCGATGGATTTTATGTCTACAATGGTGACAGGGAAAGGATTGTTAGTTTCCAATTCTCCAATAACTTCCACTTCGCTGAGTTGCGTGGGGTTGACCAACATTTCAACCAAAAGCGGTTTATTTGTATTATCAGGACTTATGTTGATTAACAGGGTATTGTAGCCTAAATGACGAAACTCCAATGATTGAATGGTATTCTCCCTAATGGCAATAGTAAACGATCCATCGGAATTGGTAACCGTTGTTTGTTGAGTTTGTTGATTGGTGATCTTTACTTGTCCAATGGGCAGATGCGTTGTTTGGTTTTGAACAACTCCAGAAATACTGCTGTTTTGTGCGATGATCAAAAAAGGAATGGTGATCATCAAGAATGTAAGTATGTATTTGTGTATATGCATTGTATGATATTTTGTACCAAAAATAAGCATTTGATTTTAGATGAATAGTAAAAATGAAATATTTGTAACGTTTTCTAATCAATGAGGGCCTTCTGAAGGATAAATATGTAGATTTATTTATTAAATTTTGCTTTTTGCTACGCAATTTAACCTCATTATAGGGTTAGAAAAGAGTTTTGGATATTTCAAAGTAACCCAATGATATACATGTTTTTAACATCAAAACATTGTAATCGGAAAAGTTGATTAAAGTCGCAAAACAATAAGACTTAGTTATTGGTAAGCTGTAGATAATTATTGGTAATAGATTACACATTTCTTATAAAAAGGATGAAATCTGCTAATTGGGTTTCTTTTACACTAAGAGTCCTTCTTGATTCTCCGTAAATTGAGTCATTAATTGGGGTGAAGCCATTTCATTTCAAGCAGTTATTGTATGATATATAACACCTTAGCTACAGACTTTACAACGAAACCATCTGAGTAGCTGATAATTTGTAACCAATTTTAAATTAACCCAATAACGGTCTGCATTGCGGGAGGGAATTTCTTAATTTTGCTACCTTAAAAATAAGAACATGCGTTTTAAAGTAGGCGATAAAATAAAATTTCTTGATGAAATTGGTGGTGGAACGGTGATATCGATTATGGATCACCGAATGGTAAAAGTAAAAACGGATGATGGTTTCGAAATGCCGGTAATGGCGGCCAACCTTATTTTGGATTTTCGCTCAGGACAGCATGAGGAAGTAGGACGTACTCAACCGAAAAGTGCCCTCGAAATTTTGAATGCACCTTCCGAACCGGAGGTTCCTGCTGTAACAGAGATTAATCCTTGGGGCAAGGTACGCGAAGAGCCTGGCATATATCTGGCCTTTGAACCTCATGAACAACAATGGTTGTTAACAGGTGCATTGGATGTTGTTTTGTTGAACAATACATCATACGACCTGTTGTTTAGTTTATTTTTGGTTCAAGACGGAGTGATGAAAGGAGTTGATTTTAGTTCAGTTCCTGCACACTCGAAAATGGTACTCGAAAGTATTGAACGGGATGACATCGAAAATTGGAACTCAGGTGTGGTGCAGGTTTTGTTACATGCCGATGAACCTAAGAAAATATATATGCCAGCGCATATTACCATCGATGTAAAAGCTAACCGTTTTTTTAAAGAAGGTAGTTATACATCCACTAGCATGATGCGTGGCAGGTCGTTAATGGTTAATTTAATTAGTCAGCAAGCATTGACCATCGCTTCTGATGAAGAAGCTGTACGAAAATACAACAGTGAAGTATCCGAACAGCAGTCATCTGTAAAAAGGGAAAAAACTTTTATCAGTAAATATCAAACCGGAATAGGCGAAGCCATTATCGACTTGCATATTGCTGAGTTGGTAGATAATATTGCAGGAATGACCAGCCACGATATGTTTAATTTACAAATGGAGGTGTTTAAAAAAGGACTTCACAGTGCCATGGAAAACGATTTTGAGAAGGTAACTTTTATCCATGGCGTAGGGAACGGCGTGCTTAAAAATGCCATCATTAAAGCGCTGGACGACTACGAAGGAGTTAAAAATAAAATGGCTTCCATCAGTAAATTTGGAGTGGGAGGCATCGATATCATGATCAATACAAAAGAAAACTAAATCCTGAATCTCATGTAATACATGCAAAATCAGATTCTATGTCGATTCAACTAAAAACTAAAACATGAAAAAAATATCTTCCATTTTCTTTTCCATGCAAACCATGGGAATACTAACCCTGCTCTTTGCTTTCGCCATTGGCGCAGCCACCTTTATCGAGAACGATTTCGGGACGGTTTCTGCCAAAGCGGTAGTGTTTAATGCTTTGTGGTTTGAGATTTTATTGGGATTGCTTGCCATAAATTTGGTGGGAAATGTGATCATCAATAAGCTCTATATGCCTAAGAAACTCACTATGTTTGTGTTTCATATTGCTTTTGTTGTCATTTTGATTGGCGCAGGAATCACACGTTTTATTAGCTACGAAGGTTCGATGCACATCCGTCAAGGTAGTGCATCGAACAGTATGCTATCTGATAATACATACGTCTCGGTGACGGTTGCTGATGGTGATCGGACTGCAACAACAGAAGAGTCGACACTTATTTCAGTTTTGACTCCTGAATCATATACCGATCAGGTTAAGGTAAACGGGAATACCTATGCATTTGAATCGGTTCGGTATGTGCCCAATGCTCAGGAAGTGATCACCGATTTGCCTTCAGGTGGCGATCCATATCTTAATTTGGTTGCTTCTGCAGGAATGGGAAGACAAAACCTGTTGATTAAATACGGAGAAAGTCGTGTATTTGAAAACGGAAATATTGCTTTTGGAGATGCGTTTGTACCTGAATCGGTTAATGTTAAGCTTGAGAATGAAAAGCTGCTTATATATGCAGATGAGCCTATCACTACTTTGTCGATGATGACTCAGCAGCGTGATACACTCCAGCCCGGAGCATGGTATCCATTTGAATTAAGAACTTTATATCAACTGCCTCAAGTAAGTTTGGTGATCACCAATTTCTATTTGCATGGAGGTGTTGATTATGTTGTGAATCAAGGCAAAGAAATGTATATGGATGCCTTGTTTGTGGAAGTCTCTAAAGGCGACGAATCGCGAACTGTGGTCTTGCGCGGCGGAAAAGGATATTTAGGTGAGCCTGCCCAGTTTAAATTGGGCGATGCGACCCTTTCGATGCAATATGGTGCTAAAATTATTGAATTGCCATTCGCATTGCAATTGGTTGAATTCCAGCTTGAGCGTTATCCAGGATCGATGAGCCCTTCAAGTTATGCCTCAGAAGTTATCCTGATTGACACCAAAGACAATGTAAAAATGCCTTACCGTATTTATATGAATCATGTGCTCAACTATAAGGGTTATCGCTTTTTTCAGTCTTCCTACGATCAGGATGAGCTTGGAACGATTCTATCTGTAAATCATGATTATTGGGGAACCTTTTTTACCTATGTAGGCTATTTTTTAATGACGCTAGGTATGTTTCTCACCTTATTCAACAAGAACTCACGTTTTGCTGCCTTGGGCAGACTCATTCGCAATCAATCTTCCAAATCCGGCAAGGTGGTTACCATGCTTTTAGTATTGGCTGGCTTATTTTTCTCAGGTAACGCAGTAGGTCAATTTGAAAATAGCATTAAGCACGATTTGCATCCAACAGCAGTCGACAAGGATCAAGCCACAGCCTTTGGCAAATTGTTGGTTCAATCACGCGATGGCCGTTTAAAACCTGTCAATACACTTTCAGGCGAAATCCTGCGGAAGGTTTCTCGTAAGAGTACTTTCGACGGACAAACTGCAGACCAGGTCATGTTGGGCATGATGAGCGATCCGATGAAGTGGCAACAAGTGCCCATGATAAAAATCGGACATCCGGAAGTTTCTGAGGTCTTGGGGATTACAGGTAAATATGCTTCCTATCTCGACTTTATCAACCTCAGTGAAGGAACCTACAAACTAAATAACTATGTATCGGAGGCCTATGAAAAGAAACCTGCGGCACGCAGCAAATTCGATAACGAAGTGATGAAAGTCGACGAGCGATTGAATATCTGTTTCATGGTATATTCAGGTGATATGTTGAAAGTTTTGCCTGATCCGTTTGATGCAGAGCACCCATGGTATGCTCCCAATTCTGAATTCTCGAGTATGCCTTCGGAAGATTCATTGTATATATCATCCATTGTACCTTTTTATTTTGAGTCGTTGAACAATGGGAATTTAAGTCAGGCCACTGAGCTTTTAAATGGGTTGAATGATTTCCAACAGAAATACGGGAAATCAATTTTGCCCAATCCATCTAAGACTAAAATGGAGCTCACCTATAATAAGTTGCTGATATTTGATAACTTAAGTAAAGTGTATGGCCTACTGGGAATTTTCTTACTTATCTTGTTGTTTATCGAAATGTTCAAGCCAGGAAAATATTTGAATTGGATAATTAAAGCTTTTGTGGTTTTAGTTGTGGTTGGATTTATTTTCCAAACTGGTGGATTGGCCATGCGTTGGTATATTTCTGGACACGCTCCTTGGAGTGATGGTTACGAATCGCTTATCTATATTGGATGGGTTACTTTATTGGCTGGTTTGGTTTTCTCAGGTGGGTCAAAAATGACCATCGCAGCCACTACGGTATTGACTTCCATAATCTTGATGGTAGCTCATTTAAGCTGGATGGATCCGGAAGTTACCAACCTGGTTCCCGTTCTTAAATCCTACTGGCTAACCATTCACGTTTCGATTATTACCGCCAGTTATGGATTCTTAGCTCTTTCGATGTTGTTGGGATTCCTTAACCTGTTGTTGATGATCTTCCGTAAGAAAAGCAATACGGAAATGATCGCACTCCGCATTAATGAACTTACCTCCATCAACGAACGTGCGGTGATGATAGGATTGTACATGCTCACCATAGGAACATTTCTTGGTGGTGTATGGGCCAACGAAAGTTGGGGCCGTTATTGGGGATGGGATCCAAAAGAAACTTGGGCTTTGGTGAGTGTGTTGATTTATGCTTTTGTAGCGCATATGAAGTATATGCCCGGAATGAGATCAAGATTCTCTTATAATTTTGCCACGTTAATTTCCTATGCATCTATCCTAATGACCTATTTTGGAGTGAATTACTACTTGTCGGGGCTGCATAGTTATGCCAAAGGCGATCCGGTTCCCGTTCCAAGCTTTGTTTATTATACGGTGGCTGTAGTGTTTATTGTTTCGGCCATTGCCTATGTAAGAGAAAAACAGTTGGAGCGAGAGAGGTAGCCTCTGATTGATCATCCAACATAAATAATACTTTATATAAGGAAGTTTCTGTAAAGAGACTTCCTTTTTTTGATGAATGGAGGTTTTGGCAGAAATGTAACCATATTCATTTTGGTGTAAATGAGGGCAGTATCTTCAATTAGCCGGTACCGTCAACTTGCTTGAAATTATTTTGTATATTACTTAACTATTTTATCGAATTATACCGAATTCATGATAAATAGGTACGGAATAAAGCAATGGATTAAAATAACAACCATGGGATTTGCAGAAACAGCGATGGCAAGTTTGAAAAACAATGCGCTTCAAAAGCGGAAACGTATTTATAATCAAAAAGGGAGTCGAGCAGAAGTCATATTCCCATCCGAAGGATAGTCAGTGTGCTGCCAACAGCGGAAGAGTTGGAGGCCATGGAGCAACGAGCGATTTTGGTTTCAAAACGCTTGTTCAAGAAGCTTATGATTGCTATTTTGATCTCCATTGTAATTTTAGGATTGCTCTTGTCTCTAGTTTATTACCTCATACAAATAGCGAGTAGCCAGCATTGGACAGAATACTTATTTAAGGAATAGGATTTGGCTAGGAATACCGAATTTGTTGTTAGCTGGTAGCCGATATTGCGCATTGTTTCTTGTTTCAAATCGAATATCTTTGCATTCCAGGTTTTTACTATTAGTAAAGGTTTGGTTCACAAAAAATTACTGTAACTATGGGGTTTAAAACGATACAAATCAAACTACCCACTAACTATTCTGAGCACGAAGTTCGTCAGGCAATTACACGTACGTTGGGATTGAAAGTGTTTACTTTTCAATTGGAGAAGAAGAGTCTGGATGCCCGAAAAAAAAATGATATTCATTGGCAAACCACTGTGAGTGTTTCTTCTGAAGAAATAAAAGGAGAAGCCTATGAAATTCCCAAAACCTTAGATATTCCCCTGAGGAAAACAGATGAAAAAATTGTTGTGGTGGGGAGTGGCCCTGCCGGTTTTTTTGCCGCCTTCGTGCTTCAGAAAGCCGGTTTTCAGGTAACGCTAATTGAGCGAGGTTCAGATGTGGCCAAACGCAGTATGGCCATTCAGCAGTTGGAGACGCTCGGAAATTTTTCAAGTCAGAATAATTATGCTTTTGGTGAAGGAGGAGCAGGAACTTTTTCAGATGGAAAGTTGACGTCGCGTTCCAAACATATCAGCCAGGAGCGCCAATTTATTCTTGCTGAATATGTAAAAGCGGGCGCTCCTGAAGAGATACTCTACATGGCTCATCCTCATGTGGGAACCGACAAGCTTAAAATTGTTGTGGCCAATCTCAGGGCTGCCTTTATTGAATGTGGAGGTAAATTTTTGTTTGATACCGAATTGCGAGATCTAGTGGTTAACCATAAACAGGTTACTCAGATCTCCTCCAATCAGGGTGATTTTGAGGTTGATAAGCTTATTCTGGCCACCGGGCATTCGGCCTATGATACCTATCGGATGTTGATTAAACGCGGGGTGAGCTTCCGGACCAAGAACTTTGCCATTGGACATCGTATTGAGCATCCCCAGGTGTTGATTAATCAGGCCCAGTGGGGAAGGGAAAAGTTGCAAGGGGTTAAAGCCGCCGAATATCGACTGGCTACCCAAACCAAATCAGGACTTCCGGTATACTCCTTTTGCATGTGTCCTGGAGGAACCGTAGTTCCTGCTGCAGCTTTCGCTGAAAAAAGTGTCGTTAACGGAATGAGTTACTATCGACGCGATGGTCAGTTTGCCAATGCAGGTTGTGTGGTGGGCGTGCATCCCGATATGCTCTTGGGGCATGCTTCTGAGCCTTTGGAAATTCTCGACTGGATGGATCAATTGGAGGAGAAGTTTTATGCTTTTTCAAATGGATATGTCATTCCAGCCAATCGCGCTGTGGATTATATCACACGAACTCCATCAAAAAAAACAGGAAACAGCAGTTACCCTTTAGGTCTACAATCGGCACCATTGTACGATATGATACCACGTTCAGTAAGTCAGGCGCTGTCCGAAGGGTTATTGGATTTTAGTCGTAAAATAAAGGGTTTTGAACATGGTTTACTCATGGGACTAGAGAGTAAGACGTCTTCACCCATTCAGGTAGTTCGTGAAAAGAGTGGATTGTGCGAAGGTTTTACTAACCTTTATTTCGTGGGCGAGGGGAGTGGCTATGCCGGTGGAATTATTTCCAGTGCAGCCGATGGTGTTAAATGTGCAATGGGGTTGGTTTAAAGTTAAAAGTGTCTTAAGTTGGGTTGTTTGATTGAAGTAATTATGAGTCTACTACGAGATGGCTTTGTTTAGCCACAAAAGCTCAAAAACACCAAGGATTCACAAAGGTAACATGTTGTCAATATGCTCTTTGTGCACCTTAGAGCCTTGGCGTCTTGGTGGCAATAGCCGTTTGTATGCCTTTTCGGAGTGGACTCACTTGTAAATTTGTGAATAGTCTTTAATCTTGCACCTTTTTTAGGCAATCTGGTCATACTATTTATTAACTTTTTGCGTTATCTGGTTACTAACGCAAGCTGCCAGGACTAAGTTTATATTCAATTCTGATTGTAATTATTGATAATTAACCCGTTGTCAAATATATACAGCTTTATAATGAAAACAATACAACAAGTATGCCTTTTCATTCTGTTTACCTTTTCTGTTTACAGTGCACAATCTCAAAGCATTGAGGTGAGCGGCGATATTGCTAGCAATACCACATGGTATCAGGATACCATTTTTATTGTAGGTGATGTTCATGTCCTTCCAAACGTGGTTTTGACCATAAAACCCGGTACCTATATCGAATCACAAGGATACCATCAATTGCACGTATCCGGCTCGATATTGGCCATAGGTTCCATCGGTGATTCCATCATCTTTACCATGAACAACACCACAGGGTTTTGGCAAGATACTACTTCTACGGCAGGTGGTTGGGGTGGAATAGTTTTGTCAAACAGTACTTCATCATCCGATTCATCTGTGTTTCGCTACTGTAGGATTCAATATGGAAAAAAGTGTGACGGATACAATGACGATGTGCTTGGAGGTGCAATCTTTGCAAGAAATTACGCTTCACTGACCGTCAAAAACTCAACTTTCTTTAGTAATCAGGTCATTCGTCCTGAGGACGGTGTTCATCCTTCAAACGGAGGAGCCATTTACTGTGATTCCGTTATTCAAGTGCTTATCGATAGCAATTGGTTTCAGCAAAACCGCTCCTTTGATAGCGGCGGTGCCATTGCCATAAAGGAGCAATGTGGGGTTACTATTTCCAATAACACTTTTTACCGCAATAGAGCCATTCGCTATAAATTTACTTCCATTGGGCTTGTTGTTCATGGAGTCGGAGGTGCTATTTATACTTCAGATGCATTGGGACTTAGTCCGAAGATTTACAATAACTATTGTTTTAATAACCAAACGACCAATGGCACCATTTATATGAGTAACCGCAATGGATTGATCTTTAATAATGTAATTTGTAATAACTATGGTTCGGGTATACTGGACGGTCATCAACTGTCGACAGCCCATATATTTAACAACACGATTGTCAATAACCAATCATGGGGTGGTGGCATCGAAATATTTTCAAAAGCGATTATATACAACAACATTTGTTGGGGAAACCAATATAGTCACGGTCAACAGCGTTCACAAATCTATATTTATGATGCCTTTGCTGATTGCCAATTGTTTAACAACTGTGTAGAGTATGGAATGTCAGGTGAGCAGGGTATTTATGATGAACCTCAATTTGTAGATGCATCTTTAGGTTTTGGTCTGGTTTACGATGGCATGATGGCAGATTGGTCATTGTCCATTTTGTCACCATGCATCAATAGCGGTACTGCCGATACAGCCGGGTTATTCATTCCGGATATTGATATTCAGGGACAAACCCGTATCTTTGGGAATCGTATTGAGATGGGAGCCATTGAAAATCAGTACATATTTGTCGGATTTGAGGAGAATGAAACCGCCGAAGCAGTGTTGACTATTTTTCCGAATCCGGGAACGGATCAGCTATTTATTGAATGCGATTGCGAAGAAGGTGATTTTGAAATGTATTCATCAACAGGACAACTGGTAGCATTACAGCATGTTACTGGCGACATCAAGCATGTAGTAACTGGTTCGTTACCTTCAGGAATGTACTCTTATCGATTGTTAGACGGAGATCACCAAACCATTGGGTCAGGGAAATGGATTAGAAAATAACGGATTAATAAGATGAAAAAAGCAATTTTGACTCTTTTATTGATGAGCATTGGCTGGATGACTCCACTATTGGCTCAAAACCATGCATACGCATTTGTGCGTGACGAGAACGGTTGGGGACTCATTAACCTTTCAGGAGATCGGATTGAAGGGTTTTCCTATGATCTGTTATTCTCTCCGGGGGTAATATACACCATCAGCTATAGCGATGCCAAGCCCATGGTGTTTAATCCTGATGAAAATTTATTCAAAACTCGGATCAGGAAAAAATACGGGTATGTAGATATTGACAATCAAATGCAAGTTCCTCCAGTTTATGAGGAACTTAAGGCTTTTGAAAACGGATATGCCATTACCTATGCCGACTTAAAATATGGACTGGTAGATCGAAACGGGCAAGAGGCATTTCCTCCAAGCCGTGGTGAGATATTGGGCTTTGCAGAGGGAAAAGTTGTGAAGAAAAAAAGTGGAAAGTATGGCTATTTAGCCATTAATGGCAATATAGAAATTCCATATCAATACCGTGATGCCGGAGTATTTTCTGAAGGGCTGGCCTACGTTAAGGATAAAGGGATGTACGGCTATATTCTACCTGATGGTTCATGGAAAATTGAACCTGCTTTTTTCAATGCTCAGTCGTTTGTCAAGGGACAGGCCATTGTGGAGGCTACTTCGGGATGGGGAGTCATTGATCGGACGGGAAATTTTGTTTTATTACCGTCCTACCATCACATTGACCGTCAGGAAAATGGCGTTTATCGCATTGAAAATGGAGGGATGTGGGGATTGGCTGATACGACTGGTAAGTTGATAGTGAATCCTCGATATGCCTATATACGGAACTTTTCGGATGGAGTAGCCATTGTTAAAAATGGGAATGCAAGGGGAGTTGTTAATGAGGGTGGAGCCCTTTTGTTTATGGAACAATACGAGGATTTGAAAGACTGTTCCGAAGGGTTTTTGTTGGCCAGAAAGAATGACTTGTGGTATTATTTGACCACTGAAGGAAAACCCTTGAACGATCAGGGGTACGTGGCGGCTTATCCCTTCTCGGAAGGCATGGCCAAGGTTCGTATTGGCGATTTGTTTGGATTTATCGACACCACCGGTGAACTGGTTATTCCGGCTGTTTTTGCCAATTGTTATTCTTTTAAATGTGGGGTATGTCGGGCGCGTAAAGATGAGGGATGGGGATACATTAACAAATCAGGTGAATATGTAATCGCTCCTGAATACAAGAACGCCAATGATTTTTTTATACTACAATGATTTGGTAGTCCAATATTGATCTTTCCCTATAGAATTAATGCTGAGTCTGTTACGTGATAGGTCTGTTTTTCCCACTAAGGCTTAAAGACACAAAGAATACACAGAGGTTATATGTTGTTAATGAACTCTTTGTGCACCTTAGAGCCATGATGTTTTCGCGGCAATAACCGATTGTTTAACTATTCGGAGTGGAATTCAATACCAACTCCTTTGGGTTTCGATAAAGAATAATTTTTCATTGCAGCCATTAAAACAGTGACTATGTCAGGATAAGTAACGGCTTTCTGCTTTTATGATTTTAGAAGTGCTATTAATCCTACCTTTGTCGCATGCCGACACCCATCAAAAATCAACAGGAAATCCTGAGCAAACTGCACATTGAGCAACTCAATCCCATGCAGGAAGAAGCTTTGGCCACCATCGAAGCAAACGACCATGTATTGTTACTTTCCCCAACAGGGACAGGCAAAACACTGGCTTTTTTATTGCCTGTTATAGCAGGATTAGACCTTGAATGTGCCGAAGTTCAGGTTGTTATTGTAGTTCCGTCACGTGAGCTGGCCATTCAAATTGAACAGGTGATTCGCGAAATGGGAACAGGTTACAAAGCCAATGCCGTCTATGGCGGTCGGGCCGGATCGCAGGATAAACTCGATTTGAACCACCGACCAGCCATCTTGATAGGAACTCCAGGACGTATGGCCGACCATCTCCGCAAGGAAAGCTTTTCGGTGGAGTTTATTCAGGCATTGGTATTGGATGAGTTTGATAAATCGCTGGAAATAGGTTTCGAAAAGGAAATGATGGAAATTGCGGATAATTTATTCCACGTGAAGAAGAAGATTCTTACTTCAGCTACTTTGCGCGCTGAAATACCGGTGTTTATGAGTTTTACCAATCCTGTACGCATCGATTATTTACAGGAAGCCATTCCTGCGTTACAGGTTAAAACACTCCTTTCTCCTGACAAGGATAAACTGGAAACTTTGTTTCACGCCCTGTGTCATTTGGGAAATCAACCGGGGATTATTTTCTGTAATTTCAAAGAGTCGATCCAACGGGTGAGTGATTTCCTAGCATCAAAAAACATCGTCCACGGTTGCTTTTTTGGAGGTATGGAACAGCAAGATCGTGAGCGTGTACTCATCAAATTTCGCAATGGAACCTACCAATTACTCATCGCTACCGATTTGGCTGCCAGAGGAATAGATGTTCCTGAGATAACGTTTATTATTCATTACCAGCTTCCGCTGAAAAGCCATGAGTTTATTCACCGCAACGGGCGTACAGCACGGATGCATCAGCAAGGAACTGCATACGTAATGCGTTGGGAACGTGAAGATTTGCCTCCATTTATTTATCCCGGAGATCAGGTGGAAGTGATTGAGCAAGTGAATGATGCTCCCATTCCTGATCCTTCCCTTTGGGAAACCCTGTATATAACTGGTGGGCGACGCGATAAAATCTCCAAAGGAGATATTGTAGGGTTGTTTTTAAAACAAGGACATCTGCCCAATGAAGCATTGGGCATGATCGAAATCAAACAGGATAGCTCTTTTGTTGCGGTTCATTCCGATAGGGTGGAGGAGTTGATTAAGAAAATCAATAATAGCAAACTAAAAACAAAAAAAGTGAGGATTAGTCGTGTATAAGTGCTCTTTATATTTGTAATAGTAAGCAAATATCTTTGGTGCTGGCTACCACGCAGCCATGTTTTGAAGTCCAGTGAACGACATGCTTACCTACCACACCGTCCCTTGTCTCTTGGCAATCATCAGGGGGAAATCCAGGTATAAGCCGGAATTTCAGTTTTCGATCCATGTAACGTAATTACCCTCCGATTATGCTAAGTGGTATCTACGAGCGAACTAATTAAGAACGGACAAACGTTTTTGTTTATAGCTCTTGTTTTTTTGACACCCCACAGTTAAATCAAAAAACAGGGTTAGTAACAATCAGAAAATTGTTAACAACCCTGTTTTTTTTTGACCGACCTAACTTCATGTAAAGTGACACTGATTAATTAGGGTAACTTTTATTAAAAAACTTTCTTATCAAGCAGGTATTTGGCCAAATACTTTGCGGATCTACCATAGCACCTAGCTACACTAGCACCGTTATCATTTACGGCATCGCCATACGATTTAGTGATGGTAAATTTAGCCAAAACTTTAATTGGGTCTGCTGTTTCAATAAAGGTAATCGTCATATTAACAGAGGCTAACTTACTTGAAATACCCACATTATAACCTCTTTCAATAAAGGTGGTATTAACGATCATGGTATAGGTTGAAGCTTCTCCATTTTCGAGTAAGACCACTCCTCTTTTGTCAAGCACCTTTTCAAAATTCTCAATAAATCTAGGTTGATAATAATCTGTCCGGTCTTGATACCAGGTTGCTTTCCATTTTTTACCTGAACCAGGCTCTTTGGCATCGGCATCGGCCATCTTCTTTTTAATATACTCTTCCTCAGTAAGCGAACCCACTTTCATGTTTTCATCATAAGTGAACAGCACCCCAATCTGATTTTGACCTACTAAAAACTCTATATTTCCATCGTCATGTGTCATTTTTTGTGCTTGCACGTTTACAGAGACAACAAGAACAGTCAGTATGATAAAAAATCTTTTCATGTATTTATTATTAAGACAAATGATTAAGATAGTAGTGCTGTAGATTGCCCGGAAGAATATTAGTCTCTCCATGTGGCACCATTCTCTGCATTAAATTTTACATGGTAATCAGCCTGAAAGTAACGACTAAACCACAAGCATTTTACTCTTAAAATTACTGTTACCTTTGTTTTAATTTCTGCAATTGGTCTTAAAATAGTTCCTCTATTCACTTCAATAGAATTGATTTTAGCAGACACTTTATGAAAAGGTCGTATTGTTATATTTTCCAAGGAAATCATAGCATTTGACACAAATAACCCCTCATGTACATCAGTTGTTTGATTGTAGTCACAAGAAGCAACTATATCCATATGATCATAATTTGCACCACTATGCCATTTGATCTTTTTTTCAGAATCCATTGCCCCCTCATAGCTCAACGGATTTGTGTTGCCAGTATAAAGTAAGTTGAATGGTTCAGAGTTAGTCGGTCCATCATATGAAGCTGCAGCCTCCTTAAGGAAGTCCTGCACAATCGGCCCCAAAAATTTCAGTACATCACCAGTAGTATCTTTCGCACCTGAAGTGCTTTTTGTGAGCTCGAGAAACCCATCTAAAAATTCATTAAACCCTACTAAACCCACATTATCTGTGAAATTTGAATATTCTGAACCTATTGTAGAAAAATCAAATGTGCCCATTCTATCCATGAAATCCATAATTGAAAACCCTCGTTCAGATAGCAATGAGAGAAAATCGTCAAGATCTATTCCATGATAAAAAATAAAATCCAAAAAATAATCAACTTGCCTGTTTTTCACATCATCATCTTCTAAAGTTTCATCCATATAATAATCGTCAATCATGTCCAATATTCCGAAGTATTCATCTATACCCATCTCCGAGACTAAGAAACCTCCTACTATAGATTGCATCAAAGTACTAAATTCATCTTGAAAATCCATAAGCTCTTTTCCGGCCTCACTACCGTATATAGTTTCAAAATCATCCATAAATTCGGTAATTTCAGCCTTTGTAACTACATCATAATACTCAAGTTCATTAGTTTCAGTTTCTTCGATATCAGAATGACTTTTAACCGCAAAATATGGAACTGTATCCTGGTCTGTTCCTATATTCATGATTTCAAAAACGACCTCCTGCAATACTTCACCTGTTTCTTCATCAACGAATACGGAAACCAATGTATCGCCAATGGTATAAGATGTTTCCTCAGTCAATTCTGGGTTGTCATCTGACTTTTTACAAGAATGTAGTGTTAATAAAGCTAACGAAATACATATAAATGCTTTGGCTAAGGTAGATAGGCGCTTTTTCATGATTCGTAATTTAATGTTTTTAAATAGGTTTTTTTATTACAATTCGTTTAATAATTCAATATGTTGATTGAAACTGCTTAGAATTACCAAGTTTACAATAATGCATTGATCTTCATGATTATGCGATAAACCATTTAACAAATTTATTTTAAAAATCCAATATCGTGTGTAGGATAAATCTGATTTTCTTGTAGGATAAATCTGACAAAGAAACCATCGTTACAAATCAGGAAGGATGACGAATTTCATATTGATTGATTTTCAATACAATATCTGCTAAGGTCGATATTTTTTTTCTCCAGATTCATTTTTACCATTCTAGGCCTTCTGTAGTTACTTACTATTCTGCAAGAGATAAAACGTTCACTTCCGATTTCTATTAATGATTTTTCGATAGCATTTTTTTAATCATGATTTCAAACTCCCGGTCAGACAATCTTTCATGTGATGCTTGATAGCTGTCGTTATTAAGCGATAATGCCAAATAATCAGCAAGGGAATGTGAGATTTGCTTACCAATTTCTGCTTTTTTTCTGCCAACATTAGTCTTTTGCTGTAGCATTCTTGGTAATATCCCGATGCACCCTAAATGCGAGGGCTGTTATAAAATGATTTGAGATCAGCGGCAATTTGCTTTTAAACCAGCACCAAACCAGTAGTGCGACTCTTATTTGTTAACTTCCTGTTTAGCTCCTTCGGGATAGGTAGTCAATTCTTCTTTGTGTAAACTTGATTAATTCGCCTTTCACATAAAAATATCTTTTCTACCCACTTGATATTCAATTGAAATTCCGCCCAGGTATCTATAGTTTCCCTTTGGATCGGCGGAAACCAACAAATGAGCACAATACCGTATTTCTTTTCCAAAACCAACTTTTAAACTTAAGGAAACACTGAATAAGGATTGATCTTTATTAGTATAATAATTAAATCCTGAATTGCAGGTAAACCAGGAATGGGCAGGACGGAATTCAATGGTTGACCCCATGGCAACAACTTTGGCTTCATTGAGTCGGGATCCTCAGGTGAATTCTGTACCGAGATTGAGTTCTTGTGCTAAGGAAATACTGCAACTGATCCATGTAATAACCAAGATGATGATCAAACGGATGGTTATGCTTTTAATAAATTGAGCGCTATGCGTTTATCCTCTATATTGTTTTATGGATACTTTTACAAAGTCCATAGGCATGTTGGTTGTTTTTGAAATTTGATCCGGTGTTAAACCTTCATTGTTAAGCCGATACGATAAATACTCCAACGATTCTCCAATCTCGATGATGTGATGATCGGGATCGTAAAACCTGACCACTTTTTGTCGCCAGGGTTGTTCTCGAATTTCATGAATGAATTGGATCTGATGTTTTTTTAATGTTGCGACCACCTGTTCAATCTGATCCTCTTCAAAATACAATTCGAAGTTGTTTCCGCCATGTTTAATGGGTTTCTGATCAATTAAATGGCTATAATGCGATGCTAAGTGAATTGAGAAATCACCCCAAAAAGTCACATTTTCTCCAAAATCAAATTTAACTTTCTGTTTCAATACATTCTCATAGAAATCGCGTGCACGATCCATATCTTTTACAGTGATTAAAGGGCAGATATATTTCATGGGTGTGCTATTCTACTCTTTTACCTCCGGAATCGATTTTTTCGTTTTAACCGGTTTAGCTGGTTTCTCGTCCGGCACACCGCGTTTATAGATAATGAGCCCATTCAGAAAATTGCGTAGTATCTGATCCTGTAAAAGTTTAAATTTGGGATGTTCACTATTGCGAAAAAAAGCACCAAGCTCACTTTTCGAAATCCGGTAATCTGCCAGCATGAGGATTTCAACAATGTCTTCGTCGCGGAGTTTGAGGGCGACCCTCAGTTTTTTTAAAATGTCGTTATTCGTTAAAGCCATTTCTTTTCTTTTGTATTGATAGGGTAGTTACCCTAAGCTTCTGTATCTGATTCTTTTGGGTGTAACGTCACCCATCCGTTTTTTCTTGCTTTCTTCATATTCAGAGTAAGATCCTTCGAAGAATACCACTTTTGAATCGCCTTCAAAGGCCAAAATATGCGTTGCGATGCGATCGAGGAACCACCTATCGTGAGAGATAACTACGGCACATCCAGCAAAATTTTCCAAGCCTTCTTCCAACGCCCGAAGGGTATTGACATCGATGTCGTTGGTAGGTTCGTCTAGCAGGAGTACATTGGCCTCTTGTTTTAAGGTCATGGCCAGATGGAGCCTGTTTCGCTCACCTCCTGAGAGAATCCCTGCTTTTTTACCCTGATCGGTTCCTCCAAAATTAAAACGAGAAACGTAAGCACGTGAGTTCATGCTTTTACTTCCTAATTGAATGAGGTCATGTCCGCCAGAAATCACTTCCCACACGGTTTTCTCGGGATCAATATCGGCATGTGCCTGGTCTACGTAACCCACCTGAACAGTTTCTCCCACCTCAAAAAAACCACTGTCGGCTTTTTCATGCCCCATGATCAAGCGGAAAAGGGTGGTTTTCCCGGCTCCATTGGGGCCAATAACACCAACAATTCCTCCTGGAGGAAGGCTGAAATCCAGGTTTTCGAACAGCAGCTTCTCGTCGTAGGCCTTGCTAATTCCTTTGGCCTCGATGACTTTGCTTCCAAGGCGTGCCCCGTTGGGGATAAACAATTCCAGTTGTTCAACTTTTTCCTCGCCTCCTTCTGAAACCATTCGTTCGTAATTGGAGATACGCGATTTGGATTTGGCGTGACGTGCTTTGGGGGCCATTCTGATCCATTCCAATTCACGTTCAAGGGTTTTGCGGCGTTTACTGGCTGTTTTTTCTTCCATGGCCAATCTTTGGGTTTTCTGGTCGAGCCATCCCGAGTAATTTCCTTTCCAGGGTATACCTCTGCCACGGTCAAGCTCCAATATCCAACCAGCAACATTATCAAGGAAATACCGGTCGTGGGTAACGGCAATAACTGTTCCCTTGTATTGTTTTAAATGGTTTTCAAGCCATTCCACTGACTCAGCATCCAAGTGGTTGGTGGGCTCATCCAACAGCAATATGTCGGGTTCTTTAAGTAAGAGTCGGCACAAAGCCACGCGGCGGCGTTCTCCTCCTGACAGTACGCTTACCAACTTATTTTCTTCAGGACAACGCAGGGCATCCATGGCACGTTCCAAACGGGTGTCGAGTTCCCACCCATTGTGTTGTTCAATGAGATCAGTGAGCTCGCCCTGACGTTGAATGACTTTGTTCATTTCGTCATCTGACATGGGTTCCATAAATTTCAGGTTGATGGCTTCATACTCCTTAAGCAAATCAACCACTTCCTGGACACCTTCTTCAACCACTTCTCTCACGGTGGAGGTGCTGTTAAGCAAAGGTTCCTGGTGAAGCATTCCTACTGAGTATCCTTTTGCGAAAACCACTTCGCCATTGTATGAGTTATCTACTCCTGCGATGATGCGCAGCAGGGTTGATTTTCCGGAACCATTTAATCCGATGATACCTATTTTGGCACCATAATAGAATGAAAGGTAAATATCCTTGATGATTTCTCTGCTGGGAGGTACAATTTTACTCACCCCAACCATCGAAAAAATGATTTTTTTATCGTCAGCCATTTTCGTTACTTTTTTTTACAAAGATAGGTCAATTTGGAAATGGATAATAGCTCTATAATCGCATTGATCAACTTATCTTTGCACATGAAAAATTGTGGATAAATCGAATTGATATGGGAAATGATAATTTGGATGGACGAATCCGTGCCAACGTGCAGATTGGATATGAGGTGGAGATTGTACAAAAACATCATCAGCGCAGCGGCGAACTAACTTTTGGAATGGTTAAGCGTATTCTTACCAATTCATCAAATCATCCCCACGGAATCAAAGTGATGCTGGCTACTGGCGAAGTAGGGCGAGTGGTAAATGTGGTACCTGAGTAGCTAATCTCCTCCCACCGAGTTGATCAAAACCCGTCGGGTGGAGATTAGGTGTTGTGGTTACTTTTTCGACCTGACAGGTATTTTTCAACCTGGCAGGTGGAGGGAAACGCAGTAGGATGGTTTATATAAGCGTTATTTCTAAAAATTAATGTCAAAAAAAGCAAAAGCCGGAATCCTGTTCCTGGCGGTTATTCTATTCTGATTCATCCTTCCTTTGGTATTGGATTGCTATGATCATTGCGTGTAGTGGGCAGTTAACCTGATATTAGATGCTGCTGGGTCTCGTGTCAATGATAAATTGATGATGAGTTATGATAAGTTGCAGTTTCTTTATTTTGGTTACTGACCTCATTATAATAATGAATACTTTGGCTTGTTTAAATTAAATCTAGATAATGATTTTTGCCAGCAATCCACCCCGTACCCGTCCCAAATGTAATTTACGAATTCAGGTACCAGCTTCGTTATTTTTATCTACTATTCAAAACCAACTTGATAATAAACAGGATGTTAGGGGGCGGCTGGTTAATAATCATGTATATCTTCAACTTCCTGAATCAGAACAACATTACTGGTCGCCAGAACTTCATGTTACGGTACTTGAGGAAGAAAACGGAACCACTGTTAAGGGGATTGCCGGACCTAACGGGAAAGTGTGGGCTACATTTATGGTGTTTTACGGATTGGCCATTATGTTGTTCATTTTCGGGGGGTCGCTAGGCTTATCCGAATTGTATTTAGGCATGTCCTCACTATGGATATGGAGTATTCCGGCCTCATTCACGCTTTATGCGTTTATTTTTGTCGCCGCAAAATACGGACAGCGATTGGGAGCAGCTCAGTTAATCCAATTGCGCGAATTTCTGGATGAAACCATTGATATTGCGGAGAATCAGCACGATGGGAGTCAGTTAAAAGTAAATGTTATCGGTCACATATAAACTGTTTGGTTTTGTTGGGTGGTGGGATAATAATGCCCATATTTGTAGCGTTTAATACATGCGTTTTAAGTGACCTGTTTTGGTTATTAAACGTCTAATAGAAATTAACTTAATCAACGAAAAATGAATTATTTCAAGATTATACTCATCGGTTTAATGGCTTTGTCGATTAATTCTTGTAAAAAAAGTGATGAAACTAAACAATTGAATCTGACCTATAAAGACAAAATTGTAGAACTTCCTGCAAACGTTTCGATTATATTCAAGGTGAACGACATGGCCAATTATCCTGTTTCCGGGCTGACTGAAGCCAATTTTGAAATTTATGAAGATGGAAAATTGATTTCTGAATATGAAGCTGCCCGAAAAATTCAGGATAAGCCCGAAAAATTCAAGTTTAATTTGTTGTTGATGCTCGACTTAAGTGGTAGTGTCCTTGATAGCAGCTTGCCTACCCTTAAAGAAGCTAGTATTGGATTCATTAATTCGGTGATGCCCGACAATGGTAGTTCTGACTTTGAAGAAATTCTAATGGCGGTCAAATGGTTCGATGGTGAAAAGAATATCCATAGTTTGGTGGATTATACTTACAGTAAAGCTGTTTTAATATCAGCAATCAACAATATCAATAATACCATCTCATCCGATAATTCCACCAACCTATATGGTGGTATTATTCAGGGAATAGATAATATTGAGGCTCGGGTGGAGAGTTACGCGCAACAGGATATCATATCTGCCGGCGCTCTGATTACATTTACGGATGGTACTGATCAGGCCGGATGGTATACCTACAAGAATATGACGGATGCCATCGATGCAAGAAATCCTTCTATTGCTATGTATTCCATAGGTTTAGGTGGTGAGATAGAAACAAAAGTCTTGACTAAATTTGGTGAAAACGGTTCTGAATCTGCTGATAATATAGGTGAATTAATTCCTAAATTTGAAGAAATAGCAGACTTTGTTAAAGCGGAAGCAAAGAGTTATTATTTGCTCGAATATTGTTCTCCTAAACGATCGGGTAC
>JBFHGX010000030.1:0-32407 GCA_041582875.1 Bacteroidales bacterium
CTGGTCTGGACCCAGGTTAATCGGTGGGGCATCAATTATCTGCACATCTGTTGTAAAATCCTGTGAAACACCATCGATGACAACGGTTGCGGTAACGGTATAAGTTCCGGGGGCGGTGAAAACATGTGTTGGATTCTCCAAAGTGGAGGTATTATTGGAACCTGAAGCCGGATCACCAAAATTCCACAATATTGATTGAATAGGATCAGAAGTCTGAATGCTGAAGGTGGTGGTTTGGCCAAAACAAGTGTTTTCGTAGGTGATATTGGCCGAGAAATAGCTTTGAATGAAATCAGGTAGACCTAATTTACCATGTCTGCCACTCAGATATACCCCGTTAGCAATATAATTACATGCAGTGCCAAGCGCATTAGGATCATCAATTACACCCAGATATTCACAATTAAGATAAGTTCGGTAGATTTTACCATCAGGGCCAATTTGCAAGGCTCCTCCTCCATCAGGGCTTGTTGCATTGAGGTTGGTAGCTGAATTAATGATATCATTTGCAGATCCTGCCAGCAAGTTATATTGAAAAACATCATCATCCATTCCAAAGTAAATTCTAGATTCATCTGGAGAAAACTCAATACCATATGGTCTAATATAGCCGGCTATTGAGATTGCATTTGAAACAATTCCGGTGTTATTATCGAAATCAAATATTTCTGCCAGACTCACAGGGAAACCGATTGTAACAGCCAGATAATTACTGCTTGAGGATATTTTTAAATGCCCCCTATAACTACCTGGCTCATTACCGTGTATTGCTCCCACATTGCTGATAACCGGTGTACTACTTACCCCTGAGGGGGTAATCAAAAAGGAACAAAATGCATCGTTATTTCTTTCGTGTGTAACAACCCATATATCTGTTCCATTGCTATGTTGAACGGCGTTTATTTTTTCAGCCATAGGGGAACGAAGCACCACATTTTTAGTGGTTACTTTACCAAGGCCACCATTAAAGCTCATGTCCACAATAGAATAGTCCAATAACCCGGTGGCCCATGCTTGAGACTCGACCGTAAAAACGTAGTATAGCGTAGTTGAATTTGGTTTAGGGATAATAATGGCTGATTGTGTGGATGACGCCCCCCCCATTAACCCGGTTCCGTTATCCATAATAACATGGTTTTTATTCCAAACCGTTGTCCCATCGGTATAAAATAACAACGAACCATTGGCATCAGAAATAGTAGCACAACCCTCTTGTGTAGATAATGCACCATCGGTAAGTGCTACGGGTGCTCCACCATTAAAATCCAGTCCGGCAAAATCGCCGAAATACCAGATATTGGCTTCGTTTTGCGCACTTAAAACAGTGCCGAGAAGTATGTAAATAAAAACAAATAAATATTTTGCCTTGGTCAATAGTAATCGTTTCATGTGTGATGAATTCATAAAAGGATAAAAACTTGTAATAATCTGAATCTCATTTTTTTCAATGCCGTCACAAATTTAAATAAAATGAGTTCCTTACAACTGACTTTTGATAATTTAGATCCTTTTTGTATAAGTTTTTTTTAGTAGCTTCACTGGCGCGCGTTTAGCGATAGCGTAACGTGTGACAATAATCCAGCTCCATGAATAAAAGTTACAAGCAGATTTAATGCGTGCTATCTATTAATTGCACCAGAGGAACAATAATGTCCTTTAAAGTTAAAAAAAAGTATGTGACCTCACTGGCGCGTTTAGAGATAGCGTAACGCATGACTACTTAACTGGTGCGCGTTTTTTTTTCAACGCGTGTCAAGCTATCCCACGAACCAAACCCCTCTCAATCAATTTTCTCAGTTTCCAACAAACCAACCCCCCCTCAGCGTAGTTTGCAACTACGCTGCTATATTTACAGCACATCTACCTCAATCAACCCGCCAAGTTCTGAAAAATTTCTGGCACTTGAATACAAATATTCATGCTCAAACTCAACTATTCCTGCCCTGACGGGATTTTGATGAATATAGTTTATTCTGCTCTCAATCATTTCGTTACTACTCAATTCAACAGCATGATTTTCGTGCGTCCAAAACTGAACATCCTTGTTTCTTTTATTAAATTTCGCATGATATTCAAATACCAGCATCAGCCATTCTCTTCTGCTTTCAGGTTGCTCTTTAATTGCCTTTAACATAGCTTTTGATGTGTACTTTTTATAATCCCTCACAACATCCGACAGGTTGTTTTCCGAGCTCAAAATGCAGTGCACATGGTTGCTCATAATAACATAAGCATGTAATTTTAAGTTTTTACAAGTTCTGCAGTAGTTAAAACTCTCAATAAGAATATCGCGATAATATTTGCGTGTAAAAATATCTGTCCAGCCTACCACCTGGAAGGTTAAAAAATGTACCGCACTTTGATCCCTTATTTGATAACTTTCTGACAAAATACAAAGGTAAAAATATGATGATAAGAAAGCATAGATACAATCTACGCTTAGCGCATCGTTTTATTTCGACATACTACGCTTAGTGTGGGGTTGACTCGAGTCCTTATACCAAAGTGACAAAGCATTGTCCCAGACACAACCATATTGCTGAATGCCAAATTGATCACCATACCCTAGCTCAAGTCTGACGGGAAGGATTGTGCGCCGGAACTTGGGCTTTCCCAACCTTCGACGCTCTCCGAAGTCCAACAATCACGCGCCAGCCAGCTAAAAGCCAAAAGCTAATGGCTAAAGGCCTTCCCTGTAATCTGTGTTCCATTAATCCCGCGCATATCGAAGACAAGTTCCAAGAAGTTGGCGATTGTATCGACGGTAAAGCTCCTTTCGGGCTTTTGGGTTACCTGCAATACATCCGTCGATTAGTTTTTTCATAAAATATGACTCCAATAATTAGAAGTCGTGGTTTGGTAGTAAAAAGATGCCCGGTAGTTTAGAAATAATTTGAATAATCAATAAATCTGCTTAGCCATCAATACCCACGAATTTCGTAAAATTATCAATATTAACCAATTGGGTTGTGTGCTGGGGGTAGGCATTTTGAAAAGACTTGGGAAACCTGACTTTGGAGTCCTTCCATTTAAACTCAAATGCGTGGAACATTCCATCCACCTCTTCAATATAATCAATTTCAGCCTGATCGTGGGTTCGCCAAAAATAGGTGTTGGGGAAATTCATTGCATATTGGTTCGTCTTGGTTCGTTCCGAAATCAAATAGTTTTCCCACAAAGCGCCTTTATCAAAACGCATGTCCATGTTAGCAAAATTACTGATGAGCACATTCCGTATTCCGGTATCGTAGAAATAATACTTTTTACCTTTTTTCAATTCATTGCGCATATTTCTGCTCAAAGCCGGAAGCTTATAGATCACATACGTTTTTTCGAGTAAATCAAGGTATTTTTCCACCGTCATGCTGTCGATATTTCCAATGGTCTTCGACAACTCATGAAAATTAACTTCGCTGCCCACCTGAAATGCCAATGCCTGAAGAAGTTTCTCCAATTGACCTGCCTTTCTGATTCCATCAAGTTTAAGAATGTCCTTATACAAATAACTGCTGGCTATCTCCAGTAAGGCCTCTTTTTCGTGACCGGGATTTGTTACCACCTCCGGATAAGAACCAAAAATCAATCGGATTTCCAGCATACGCCTGGCTTCCAAATAATTGGTATCATCAACCAATTCCTCATAGCTAATCGGATACAAGTGGTAGGTTCTTTTTCGTCCGGTGAGCGGCTCCCCTGTTTTGTTGAGCAAATCAAATGCCGAAGAACCTGTCGCAATAATCTGCAATTCAGGATTGGTATCGTAAAGCAATTTCAGCTTGGTACCTATATCCGGGATTTGCTGGGCTTCGTCAATGATAGCTAATTGAGTATTTGCCCCCATTAGTTGCAACAAACGTGTACTGGTATTGGCCAGCGTAAATTCATTTAGCACATCGGCTTCGTCTGCGTTCAACCACACGGTTTTCACCTGCATGCACTCAACCAAATTCTTCAACAATGTGGTTTTACCCACCTGTCGGGCACCCACAAGCAATAATATCTTTCCTTTAAAACACTGTTCTTGAAGTATTTTTAGCAACTTTCTTTCTATCATATAGCTCCAATATTTATAACAAAGGTAAACAATAATACTTTGAAATAGGATTTTTACGCCTATTTTTTCGATTACAATCTGAATATTACGCCTAATTTTTCGATTACAATCGGAATATTCGGGATTTTAGTACATGTTTCCGGAACATTTTAGTGCAAAATAATTGTCACAAAATTCGGCATAAACACAAGCCTACCCCCACGCTCTCCCAATTTTAAAAACATAACCCTATTCCACCACAAATTTCTTACCTTTGCAGGCTCAAATTTTTTACCCCATGTCCAAAAAACTTGTTGATGTTACCGAAATTAAAGTGCGCTTTGGCGAAGTGGACTCAATGAGCATTGTGTGGCATGGAAATTACGTGAAATACCTGGAAGAAGGACGCGAATCCTTTGGCCAGCATTTCGGCATCTCCTACCTTGAGATTTATTCTCATGGCGTGATGGCTCCCGTAGTAAATATGAATATCGACTACAAAAAACAAGTGCAATATGGCGACAGCGTGGTGGTTGAAACGGAATACATCAACACCGAAGCGGCCAAAATTCAGTTCAAATACCGCTTGTTTCGCAAATCGGATGGCGAATTGGTAGCCACCGCCCTAACCACGCAGGTGTTTATCACATTGGAACGGGAAATGTTGCTCTATCCTCCCCCATTCGCAGTGGACTGGAAAAAACGCATGGGTTTAACCAAAGCATTATCTTAGCATGGCTGTTCGTTTTGTATCGTCAAATATCACCTCTGCCCTGGGATTTTCCACCGAAGAAAACTTCCAAAATCTGCTGCAAGCTAAGGTAGGCATCACTTCTATTGAAAATCTGGAGTTCTATCCCACACCCTTTATGGCAGCTCGCGCAGATGATTACCGACTTGAGGAACAATTTGCATATTTAAATACTAAAGGAATATCCGTCACCCGTTTGGAGAAAATGATGATCCTATCTATCGATACTGCCCTTTCGGGGATCAGTGTCGACATCACCTCTCCACGAACCTTAATTATCGTTTCTACGACCAAAGGCAATATTGATCTCCTGAATCCGCAAACAGGCATCGATCCGAAACGCGTGCTGCTATGGAAAATGGCTGATTTTATTGGACAGTATTTTAACAATCCCAATCCTGTTAGGGTAATTTCCAACGCATGTATTTCTGGCGTTCTGGCCATCAATACAGGCGCCATGATGTTGCAAAGCAATCAATTTGATCATGTTGTGGTGGTTGGAGGTGATTTAGTCACCCGCTTTGTGGTGAGTGGATTTATGTCGTTTTTGTCCTTAAGTCCGAAACCTTGCAAACCTTTTGATCAAGACCGTGACGGACTTTCGTTGGGTGAAGCCGCAGGAACTGTGATTCTGGAGCGAATTTCGACACCTAAATCCGGAGAAATATTATTTAAAGGTGGAGCCTCGGCCAACGATGCCAACCACATTTCAGGTCCTTCACGCACTGGAGAAGGTTCATACATTGCCATTCAAAATGCAATGACGGAAGCAAGTTTACCCTCCAATAAAATCGACCACATCAATGCACATGGCACTGCCACACGCTACAACGATGACATGGAAAGTATTGCCATACAACGGTCGGGATTGCAACATACACCTGTGAACAGTTTTAAAGGAAGCTGGGGACATACGTTGGGTGCTGCAGGAATCATTGAAACTGCCGCACTCATTCAGTCGATGAAGGAAAACACAGTGCTTCCTACTGCAGGGTTCGAAATTCCGGGTACAACAGAACACCTTGAGGTAAGTAAAAAACCTGTTTCAACACCTTTAACAACATGTTTAAAACTGGCGTCAGGGTTTGGAGGCTGTAATGCTGCACTTATCATTCAAAAATCCAATTAAAATGAATCCCCGTATTTCAGCATACTGCCACATCAAAAGCAATCGGGTCTACCTTAACGGAAAGCTTATTTATCGTCTGGAAGAAGAAATAGATCGACAGGAGTTTATGAAAGCCGCTTTCCGGAATACCGACACCAAATACCCCAAGTTTTTCAAAATGGATGATTACAGTAAATTGGGGTTTCTGGCATCAGAAGTACTCTTGAGCTCTTTGGATCTTACAACCACCGAAGGACAATCTACAGGTATCATTTTGTCTAACAGTCAATCTACATTGATTACCGATCAGCAATTTCAGGACTCCATTCAGTCCGACAATAACTTCTTCCCCAGTCCTTCGGTTTTTGTTTACACCTTACCCAACATTATGGCAGGAGAAATAGCCATTCGTCATCATTTTTACGGCGAAAACGCTTTCTTTGTATCTTCGTCCTTTGATTCGGACTGGCAATCAGCATATGTCAATCAATTGATGGCTAGTAATAAGCTATCTTCCTGTATTTCAGGATGGGTTGACATAAACCAAAGCCATTACGAAGCATTTTTGTATTTTGTAACCTCCGGGGAAAATGGAAATAAAGTGCTTCATACCCCTGAACGGATAAAAGAATTATATAGCGAATTTGATAAATAACATAGAATATGGAAGCTTTAATTGAAAAATTAAAAGAACAAATCATCAAACAGTTAAATCTGGAAGACATTACTCCTGCAGACATCAATGAGGAAGATTCACTGTTTGGTGAAGGCCTGGGACTCGACAGCATCGATGCGTTGGAATTGATTGTTTTGCTTGAAAAAGAGTACGGTATAAAAATCGAAAACCCAAAAGACGGACAAAAGATCTTCTTTTCCATCAAATCGATGGCTGAATATATTCAGGAGCATCAGAAATAACCCAACCTCCTAGGTAAATGACTGAAGGTATAGTGGTAACAGGCATGGGAATCGTTTCTTCCATTGGAAACAATGTGGATGAAACCCTGCGTGCGTTAATGACAGGTAAAACAGGAATTGGAAGAATTTCCATTCTTGAGACTGTTCATCAGGATGAATTTTTGTTGGGGGAAATCAAATTGACTCAAGAGCAATTGATAGATCTGCTTGGCGTAGACACAAATCTATCTTGGACACGAACGGCTTTACTGGGCGTTTGGGCAGCACGCGAGGCCTATCAGTCAGCACGTCTTTCGCCTGATTCAGGTCAACGGATTGGTCTTGTTTCGGCCTCCACCGTAGGCGGAATGGATCGCAGTGAACTGTATTACAAAGATTTCCTTACAGAAGCCATCCACAAAAACCACATCGATACGCATCATGCCGGCAACAGCACCGAAATGATCGCCGATGACCTGAACATCCATGAGTTTTTAACAACCATCAGCACCGCATGCTCTTCATCTTTGAACAGCATCATGTTTGGTGCCCGATTGCTTCAGCATAATTTATTGGATGCTGTAATTGTCGGTGGAACAGATGCTTTGAGTAGGTTTACTCTGAATGGATTTAACACGTTGATGATTCTCGATCGCGAGCATTGCCGTCCCTTTGATGCTACCCGTCGCGGACTCAATTTGGGCGAAGGAGCAGGATTTTTGGTTCTGGAACGCGCTTCGGATGCCCTTAACGAAAAAAAACATATCCTGGCACAAGTTTCAGGATATGCCAATGCCAATGATGCCTTTCATCAAACCGCATCATCAGATGATGGAGAGGGTCCGTTTTTGGCCATGCAAAGGGCTGTGGCGAAAGCCGGATTAAAACCAAACGACATCGACTACATCAATGTTCATGGCACCGGTACCGACAACAATGACCTTACGGAAGGTGTAGCCATGAAACGACTTTTTGGCGAAAACGTTCCTCCCTTTAGTTCAACCAAAGCTTTTACCGGCCATACCTTGGGTGCTGCGGGTGTAATTGAAAGCATTATTTCCATCTTGTCGATGAGTCAAAATAAAGTTTTCCCCAACATCAATTTCAAAGAAGTGATTGCAGAAACTAACCTGACTCCCATAAGCAAACTTACCGACTTAACGATTCAGCATGTGCTCACCAATAGTTTTGGCTTTGGAGGAAACGATTCATCAGTGGTATTTTCAAAAGTCGCATCTAATATACCCAAGTCATGATGTTAGCCCCTACCTATATTAACGGAAGTGCGGCGGTCGTTCCACAGCCCACCATCAATCAAGCTGCTTTTCTCGAAGAAATTTTGGCTTACAACGAACGCTTTTTGCAGGTAGTTCCCCCTGTTTACAAAGACTACATCGATGTAAAGCTCCTGAGGCGCATGAGTAAAATCGTTAAGATGAGCATCGTCAGTGCTATAGTAGCTATGCAGGAAGCAGGAGTTGACCAAATAGATGCCATCATGACGGGAACAGGAATGGGTTGTCAAATCGACACAGAAAAATTTCTGAATGCCATGATCGAAAATGGCGAAAGCTTGCTCACCCCCACCTCATTTATACAATCCACACACAATACCATGGGGGGCTCCATCGCACTGATGTTGGGCAATAAAAACCACAATCTGGCCTATGTGCACCGCACCTTTTCATTTGAAAGTGCCCTGTTGGATGCCATGATGATGATCGCTGAAAAAGAAGCTCAAAAAATACTGGTGGGTGGTATTGACGAAATCACCGAAGAAAGCTGGCTGATTAAAACACAAATCGATTATTATAAAAAACAAGTTTGTAACAATCTTCAAGTATACAACGACCTACAACCCGGAGCACTTTCCGGTGAAGGAAGTGCTTTTTTTGTGCTTTCGGCAGAACAATCTGAAAAAACCTACGCCCAACTTCAGGGCGTAAGCACCTTGTACAAACCCAATTCAAAAGCTCAACTGGAGACATTCATTCAACGATTTCTTCAAACCAATGCATTGGAATTGTCCGATATTGATTTGGTCATCATGGGCAATAACGGCGATCCTGATTTTGATTTGGTATATGAAGATTTGGAAAGTGGATTACTGAAAACCAACCCTACGGGAAAATTCAAACATCTGTGCGGAGAATATGACACGGCCAGCAGCTTTGCGCTGTGGATAGCAGCAGGCATTATTCGAAATCAACAGGTTCCTGTTACCATTTCGCAGCATCCTCTTAAAGGAAAAACCATCAAGCATATTCTCATCTACAATCATTTTAGAAATATAAATCACAGCTTGATGCTGGTTTCAAAACCATGATGCTAGTTAATGACTTTTATACCGTTCTGAGCATTGAAGCTGAATACCAACAAATTCAAGCCACCATCAATCTCAACCCTGATCATCAGCTTTATCTGGGACATTTTCCTGAACAGCCGGTAGTTCCAGGCGTTATGCAATTGCAAATCTTGAAAGAAATACTTGAAGAACAGATGCAACAAAAGTTGCAGGTATACAACATCTCTCAAGTCAAGTTTTTAAACATGATCATCCCAAGCAATCAACTGCTTCAATTAAGTATTATATTTCAAACAACAGAAGATGATCAGCTAAAAGTGGATGCTGCTATAAAGGTGGATGGACGCATCACAACTAAAGTAAAAGCAATATATTCAATCATCAGATAATTTCCGAAGCTCCTTGATCTGCGAGATTCTCTCAGGATCAAGACATGCCATCAATACCCGATGAAACGATCATCTATCCAAGCTAAATCGGCTATCTTTGCAGTTTCAATCCAAATTTGCTATGATACTGCCCAATCCTTCCGAACACCTTTCCGATCTAGACTTTAGTCCGGAATGGATTTTTAGCGCTTCCCGCAGCAGCGGCCCCGGCGGACAAAATGTAAACAAGGTAAGCACCAAAATGGAATTGAGATTTCAGGTTGAAAATTCGGCGTTACTTACCGGTGAAGAAAAACTGGTTATACTTGAAAAGCTAGCCAACCAAATTAATAATGAAGGTTTTCTGGTGCTAACATGCCAGACCACAAGATCGCAAATTACCAACAAAGAATTGGTGATTGAAAAGTTTTATGCCCTGCTAGCAAAAGCGTTAACACCCCGCAAGAAACGTGTAGCTACCAAACCAGGCAAAGCCAGCAAAGAAAGAAAACTCAAAGAAAAAAAGATTGTCGCCGAAAAAAAACAACGACGCAAAAAGCCAGAGGAGGAATAATTCAATATTGTAGTTAAAAAATCCATCATAATTTATATAACCCTATGACACGAATAAAAATACACAAAGGGAAAACCTATTTAAGGTGAACACAAGTACTTTGATGTTCTATGGGCAATCGGCCTACGCATTACTTTACATCAAAGAAATAAAAAAACCACCCTGCTATACAACAAGATGGTCGTTTTAGTTCTTAAGAAAGTCAATTAAAATGCTTTTTTATCGAGCAAATATTTGGCAAAATACTTAGCAGCTTTAGCGTAACTCTCACCCACACGAGCACCTGAGTCATACACAGCTGTTCCTGGAGATTTCAAGATGGTGAATTTGGCCATCACTTTTGAAGGATCTGCAGTTTCAACAAAAGTAACTGTCATGTTCACAGAAGCACGTTTACTGGCCACACCAACATTAAACCCCGGTTCAATAAAGGTAGTATGTACAATCATGGTATAAGTTGAAGTTTCATCATTTTCAAGCAAAACAACCTCCTTTTTTTCCAATACCTTTTCAAAAAGATCCACAAACTTTGGTTGATAATGATCCGTTCGATCACCAAACCAGGCTGCTTTCCATTTCTCACCCGAGCCAGGCTCTTTTTCATCGGCATCAGCCATCTTTTTTGCGATATACTCGGCCTCTGTACCAGCACCTACTTTCATGTTTTCATCATAAGTAAACTGAACACCAATCTGATCCTGGCCTTTTAAAAATTTCAGATTTCCTTCAACAAGCTTAATTTTTTGTGCTTGCATGTTTAAGGCAAAAACAAGGGAAATCAGGACAATAAAATACTTTTTCATTTAATTTTTATTTAGGGTTAGCGAAGTAAAAATAGTGAAACTATCGAAATCATCATCAATAGTTTAAATAAAAATATATTATCCTAGTATCCTTTTCAAATAAAGAGACTTAACCACACATCCGAACGCTGCTTTGGTGATTTGACGTGATTAAATACAGTTTTAAAAATGCAAAACAGTGCAGTTTTATTAATTTTGCGTTCTATTCATAAAAAATATTATTGTTGTGAAACAAGAAACCTTTTATTATACCCCCCGTCCTTATCAATCCATTGAAATATGGAAAAATATCACTCCTGATGAGTGGAACAATCCGCTATGGCAAGACAGAAATGCCATTCGTGATGTGGAAACATTGGCCAAAGTCATACAACTGAGTGATTTCCAGAAATCAGAAATACAACGTACGGTAGACACCATGCTTAAAGATGGTAAAGAATCACTCCGTATCACGCCCTATTACGCCACATTAATGCAGGAAGATGTGTTTCACCCAAAAATGATGGATGGCGAAAAAGGCAACATCAGGCTCGATCCCATTTTCTGGCAAAGCGTACCCACGCCTGCCCATTTGATGTTTGCTGATGCAGGAAAAGAAGCCCTAATGGATGAAGGTAGTCGCAGTTATGGAGTCGCCTATCAACGTTATCCCAACCGTGTTGCTTTTTTTGTCAGTGAAAATACGGCATGCGCTTCGTTTTGCAGTCATTGTCAACGGACCAAATCCCTTGATGCAACAACCTATATAACCCGTGAAGACATCCAAAAAGGACTTTTTTACATCGCTCATAACTCCAATATCGACGAAGTTTTAGTAACCGGTGGAGATGCATTAAGAATTGGATTAAAAAAACTTGGCTACATTCTTGAAGAACTAAGCCGAATTCCACACCTTCGCAGTATCCGCATTGCTACACGTGTTCCAGTGGTAATGCCCATGGGTGTGACAGAAGAACTATTAAATTTGATTGACAAATCGGCCAACAAATACAACGATGGTCCCGACAAATATGTGTATTTCATGACACATATCAATCACTATCAGGAAATTACTGAAGACATGCATGCCGCCATTAAGCGCATTCGAAAACACGGGTATTCAATTAGAAACCAAACAGTTCTACTCAAACATGTCAATGCATACTTCAAAACTTTGGCCACTACGTTCCGGCGCATGTTTTGGATGGGCGTTGAACCCTACTACCTGCTGCAATGTCATAAGGAAAAAGGATTGATGCATTTTATCACGCCCATACAAATTGGAAAAATCTATATCAAAAATCTCCAAGGATGGATATCCGGAATATACAAACCCATTTTTGCGGCCAATGTTGAAGGAGGAGGAGGCAAAGTACTCCTAATGCCATCTGGGCATGACACGGTACATTCCGGAGCCAATATCGAAGACAATATATATGATGGATCGGCTTCAGTACACACTTGGGACGGTAGGATAATCGCTGATTATGAAGCCCTGGGACGTTCGACACGAGAAGAATATGATGAAGCCATTAGGGTCATGAACGAGTTTATTGGTCGAAAAGGTTGTTTTTATCCTTGCCTAAACATCATTGATGATGAAGGTGAGTATTTAGAAACCACAAACCGGGGTTGGGGATTAATGCCATCCTTGAACAATGGCAGAAAGGCTGAGTTGTTGGAGTATGAAGTAGGAGAAGATTATATGCCCATTACCAATCCTGCTTTGATTTCAGATGAGTTAGATGAGATTTTTACGGCATCAGAATATAGCAAAAGAAAAAAATCAGAAAAAAGATTTTCAAAAACAACTTTCTAAGTCTTTTTATACTAAGCCATCGGAGTTATCTGATGAGTTAATTTCAATTTCTTTTCAAATCAATCTCTGAGGATTGATTTGAAAAGAAATTTGGCTGTTTTTAACAGCCTCAGCAATGCAATTGATCCGCATCAAAGTCAAACCTTCTTCGTACTTTCTTCGTACCTTCTTCTTACCTTCTTCGGTTAAACTATAAAAATAACGAAGATTATACGAATATTTCACGAAGATTATTGGAGTAAAGCAATAGGTTGGTATGGACAAAGCTGTCTTGATTCCTACCTCAAAGCACTGAGAACTTGATCATGGTTAGCAACCGTCAGGCAACTCCCAATAAAAAAATCCGCAACACTTTATAAATAAAGTTATTACGGATTTTAAGAGTACTCGAGGCGGGACTTGAACCCGCACGACCGCAATGGTCATTGGATTTTAAGTCCAACGTGTCTACCAATTCCACCACTCGAGCCTATTTCAAAGAACAAATCCCGTACCTGAGCCCGAAATTATCGGGTGGTTCCGGGATTGTTGAGCGGGAAACGAGACTCGAACTCGCGACCCCGACCTTGGCAAGGTCGTGCTCTACCAACTGAGCTATTCCCGCATTTCCATCATTCAAACCAACGCGTGGTATCGTTTTTTGGAGGTGCAAATGTAAAACTTTTTTTCATTATCAAACAAATTTTTTTTGGAATTTTTTACGAATAATTTTCTAATATACTCATCCGCTATTTTTGGGCCCTCCCCAACAACTTCTTTATGTCATTTAATTTCATCAATGCTTCTACTGGTGTTAAGGTATCGATATTGGTATTGAGAATATCATCTTTTATCTGATGTAGGAGTGGATCATCGAGCTGAATAAAACTAAGCTGCATGTTATCAGACTCCTGCGTTTTTTTTATGGCCTGATTAAGCGATTCACTGCTGTGATTTTTCTCGAGTACTTTCAGCATCTGCCGTGCCCTTTCGACCACTTTACGGGGCATTCCGGCCATTTCAGCAACGTGAATACCAAAGCTATGCTCACTCCCACCCTTCTTAAGCTTTCGCAGAAATATTACTTTTTCACCAATTTCCTTTACCGACACATGGTAATTTTTTATTCTCGACATGGTACCTGCCATCTCATTCAATTCATGATAATGGGTTGCAAACAATACCTTTGCACGGTATGCCGGGTGGGTATGCAAGTACTCGGCAATACTCCAAGCAATGGAAATACCATCGTAGGTGCTGGTTCCTCTGCCAATTTCATCCAGAAGTATCAAGCTTCTATTGGAAATATTGTTCAGAATACTGGCCGTCTCATTCATTTCTACCATAAAGGTTGACTCACCCGACGAAATATTGTCGGAGGCACCCACTCTGGTAAACAATTTGTCCACTACACCAATCTTCGCCGCAGTAGCAGGCACAAAACAACCCATCTGAGCCATCAAAACAATGAGTGCCGTTTGCCGCAACAAGGCAGATTTACCCGACATATTGGGTCCGGTTATCATGATAATCTGCTGTTTGCCATGATCTAGATACACATCATTGGCAATATAACTTTCTCCGGGAGGAAGATTTTTTTCGATCACCGGATGTCGTCCGCCTTTGATATCGATGGCCAGACCATCGTTGAGGTGTGGCCGCTTGTAATTATTATCCAACGAAACACGGGCAAACGAATCCAAACAGTCGAGTCCGGCGATTAGTTTGGCATTAAGCTGCACCGGATCGATAAATCCGGCCGAAAAATGGACTAAAAGCTCGAAATGTTTTTGCTCGAGGTGAGCTATTTTCTCTTCTGCCCCTAGAATTTTACTTTCATATTCCTTTAACTCTTCAGTAATATACCGCTCACTTCCAGTTAAAGTTTGTTTGCGGTGCCATTCCTCAGGCACTTTATCCTTGTGGGTATTGGTTACCTCTAGATAATAACCAAACACATTATTGAATCCAATTTTAAGGGATGAGATCCCGGTTCGTTCAATCTCTTTGGCCACCAAGGTCTTTAAAAATTCTTTTCCCTGGCCAGCCAACCCACGCAACTCATCGAGTTCAGACAAAACTCCTGCCGCAATTATATTTCCTTTCGACAAGGATGCAGGAGTATCCTCATTCAGTTCTTTGGACAATTTCTGAACCAAAACAGGACAATCATTTAGCTGATCAGCCACAGGTTTCAATGCCTCATGATTCATATCAAGACAAAGTTTCTTTAGTCGCTCCACGGCTTGCAATGCCCGCTTTAGCTGCACCAGTTCACGGGGATTAACCCGAAGTGTGGCAACCTTGGATATGAGTCTTTCTAAATCTCCGGTTTTTTTAATTTCTTCATGAAGTTGGTGCTCAAAATCATTTTGTTTGATGAGGAAATCGACAATATTGTGCCGATCGTTAATCGATTTAAGATCCTTCAACGGGAGTGTAATCCAGCGGCGCATCATTCGGGCGCCCATGGGTGATGCGGTATGATCGATAATATCAAGCAAAGTAACCGCATCAGGGCTTAATGGAGAAACCAACTCAAGATTTCTAATGGTAAATCTATCAAGCCAAACAAAACGCCCCTCATCGATTCGGCTCAATTTACTGACATGATCAATTTTATCATGCTGAGTTTCGAGTAAATAGTGGATGCACGCACCGGCCGCGATCACACCTTTTTCAAGGGACTCCACCCCAAAACCTTTGAGAGAAGAAGTTTTAAAATGCTTGAGCAAAACGGTTTCAGCAAAATCATCACCAAACACCCAGTCATCGAAGAATGCCAGAAAATAGCTATCGCCAAAATACTGTTGAAACAGATTTCGATTTTGTCTTTGAACAACCACTTCGGAAGGAGCAAAACTCTGTAATAATTTATCAACATATTCCACGTTTCCCTGGGCTAGAAAAAACTCTCCCGTACTGATATCTACAAATGCAATCCCAATGTTTCCCTGGGATAGATGAACTGCGGCTAAAAAATTATTCTCTTTTTGCTCCAACACATTATCATTCATCGTTACACCGGGAGTAACCAATTCGGTAACCCCACGTTTAACAATTGTTTTGGTCATTTTGGGATCTTCCAACTGGTCACAAATAGCAACTCGATGACCGGCCCGAACCAATTTTGGCAGATAGGTGTCCAGAGAATGATGGGGAAAGCCTGCTAACTCAACGAAGGAAGCTGCACCATTACGTCGTTTGGTGAGTACGATTCCGAGGACTGAAGAGGCACGAATAGCATCGCTTCCAAAGGTTTCGTAGAAATCTCCTACCCTAAACAATAACAATGCATCCGGATATTTTGTTTTTATCTGGTTGTATTGCTTCATCAGCGGTGTTTCAGCGTATTTTTTATCTTTGCTCAACTTTTTTTTAAACAAAGATAAACATTGAGCCAATCGGTCGCTCATAACTTCTGTATTTTTGCAACTCACGAAAAGCACATGAGAAAATTAACCAACGAAGAATTAAACAGGGTTTCGGTCGAAGAATACAAAAACATCAACAAGACACCAATCGTTGTTGTTTTAGATAACATACGCAGTTTAAGCAATATAGGGTCCGTGTTTCGGACATCGGATGCTATGGCAGTTGAACGGATTATTTTGTGTGGGATAACTGCAAAGCCACCTCAACGAGAAATTCATAAAACAGCTTTGGGAGCAACAGAATCAGTAGAATGGAAATGGGAACAATCAACACTTAAAGCAGTACAAGATTTAAAGCAAGAAGGATACGAGATTATCTCTGTTGAGCAAGCTGACCAATCAATCTCATTACCAGACTTTTTCCCCAATAAGTCACACAAATACGCGTTGGTATTTGGTAACGAAGTAAATGGAGTTGAAGAGGGTGTTATTCATGTTTCGGATGCCGTTATCGAGATTCCCCAATGGGGCACAAAACACTCCCTGAACATTAGCGTTAGTGCAGGCATTGTTTTATGGGATATGCTGCTAAAATTTAAATAGTTATGCATATTTTGCAACTAAATAATGAATTATACGTAAAATATCATGGAAATCTTAAATCATATATATAATTTACTATTTTTGCTTGATTAACGAGATGTTCAATGATATTTAACCTGACAGATACGAACTGTCTGAAAATATTTAATTAAATTTGTAAACAATAATTTCTACAATAATTTTACTATCATGAAAAAAGCGTATTCTTTATTTACCAAAGCACTAATCTTTAGCTTGATTGCTGCTTTACCTTTAACCTTTTTCGGTCAGGATACCGAAGATGCCAAAGTAGAAAAGAAGGAAAAAACAAGTTCCTCATTTTCTCCATTCTGGTTTGTTGGAGCTGAAATTGGCCCCACATGGTCACATGCTGACTTAAGTCGTTACGACTTTGCTCCTGATTTTGGACATACAAACATCAATGGTGCACTAAGTTTGGGTCGTCAATTGTCGCCCATTTTCGGTGTTTATGGTGATTTGGAAAGAGGATTTTTTGAGGGCGAAAAAAAGGATGTAGCCACAACCACAGTTCCCAATGCCATGTATGGCCGCGATATGCGCTTCAATGCTGATTATTTTGCCGGTAATCTTAATTTGGGCATTAACATCTCAAATCTGGTTTCAGGTTATCATGATCGTTTGATAGATTTTGAAGTTCACTTGGGGGTTGGTCAAGCACAATGGAAATCTACCACCTATGACCTGGCTACTGATGCTGTTATTGGAAGTAACGGACAGAAAGATGTAAAATCAGGTGGTACAGGTAGTGGTATCAGCGACAGAAACATTGATTTAACTGTTCCTGTTGGTTTTAATGTAAACTTCAACGTAAGTGATAAGTGGGACATATACGGGGACTACGCTTATACATGGATGGCCACTGACTATGCTGACGGTGTAGTACATGGTTCTTTAGAAGTTAAAAATGATGTATACTCACACTTCAATATTGGTGCCCGCTACAAATTTGGTGGCAACAACACCAAGAAAATGGCCTCAAACTTCGAAAAAGTTGAACTCACCGCCACTCCTGATCCACTCGAAGCAAGGGGAGACAGTGTAGAGGTTACTATTAAAGGTGTATTTCCTCCAAAATATTTCGGAAAAAAAGCGGTTATGTGCTTTGCTCCTGTTCTTACCTACGAAGGTGGACAAACAGCATTTCCTCCTATGACATTTAAAGGTGAAGATGTTGCTGGCGACGGTACTTTAGTTAATTACAGCAATGGCGGAGCTTTTACATACACCGGAAAAATTCCTTACGATCCAGCTATGAATGTAGCTGAATTAGAAGTTGCTCCTGTAATTTACACTTATACTGGCGAAACATATGAGTCATGCGAAGCTGCTCAAAACGCTAAAGGTGCTGTTGTAGCTCCTGGTAGAAAAATGGCTGATGGAACTATCCACACTTCAAATTATTACAGAGACAGTGAAGTTTTGGCCTGGGCTCCTCATGCATACGAAAAGGAAACTATCAGCACAGTCAAATCACAATTGTTCTACCAAGTTAACCTATCACAATTGAACTGGAAACTGCCTTTGAACAAAAAAGACGAAAACTACAATGCATTACAAAATAACCTTTCTGATGCTGAAAAAGGTTGGGTAATTAAAGATGTAACCATTGACGGTTGGGCTTCACCTGAGGGAGAAGAAACCTTCAATGCTGGTCTTTCTCAACGCCGTGCAGAAACTGCTCAAAAATACATGGAGAACAAATTCAAGAAAGCGGCCAAATCAAACGAATCTATCGATCCTGCCAACATTAACTATGTTGTAAAATCGAATGGTCCTGACTGGAATGGTTTCATGAAAGCAGTTCAATCTTCTACTATTCAAGATAAGAGTGCAATCTTAAATGTGATTAACTCAGCTGATCAAAGTAAAAAAGAAGAAGAAATCAGAAATATGATTTTGATCTATCCTGAAATTGAACGCGACATTCTTCCTCCATTGCGTCGTGCTGACATCAATGTTAATACATACATGCCTAAGAAAACTGACGAACAAATTGCTCAACTGTCGACGACAGATCCTAAGTCACTGGACATGGAGGAATTGTTCTACGCTGCAACTTTAACTGATGACAATGGCAACAAGAGATTAATTTACGGTTCAATCATTGAGTTCTATCCTAAATGCTGGAGATCAGTAAATAATGCTGCTGCTGTTGAATTAGCTGAAGGAAATCTGGAAATCGCCAAAGATTTGTTGATGAAAGCTGTTGAGATGAATGAAAATTCATACGAAGTACGCAACAACATGGGTGCTTACCACATGATGACTGGTGATTATATGGCTGCTGAAAAATGTTACACCAAAGCCCAAAGCTTAGGTGGTGACGAAAACTACAACTTAGGAATCGTTAACATTGCCAAAGGCGACTATGCAAAAGCTGAAATGTTATTAAAAGGTGCTAACTGTGACTTTAACAAAGGTCTGGCTCAATTGCTTAACGGAAACAATGCCGGTGCTGAGTCAACTTTCAAATGCGCTCCACAAGATGCTGAAACCATGTACTTGCTTGCTATTACGTACGCACGTACTGATAACAAATCAATGATGTTAGATTACTTAGGTCAATCTATCAAAGCTGATCGTGAAGTAGCTAAGCTAGCTGCTACTGACAGAGAATTCTTAAAATATTACAACGAACCTGACTTTCAGGCTCTGGTAAACATCAAGTAGAAATTGCTTTTTTCAAAAAAACCCCGGCAGATTTGCCGGGGTTTTTTTTTGATTAAGAATTTCATTTTACAAAAAAAACCTATTGATTTTCTTAAATTAGGCTTCTAATTCCCCACGGTAAGTAACATAGAGGCACTTTATTTCCAATAATTTTTACAAACTAAGCTTTTTTTATTAGATTTGAAATCTAGGAAAAAAGCTCGACACATATGCTACCTATAGACGACATACCTTTTCACCATTATTCGGAAACATATAAGTATGTAAACATAATGGATGGCCACCCCGTTCTTTCGATTGATCCTAGCTTTCCATTTGTTATGACTCAGTTCGACATCATGCACGACAGAGCCCAAGCAAATTCTCCTCATCGACATGACTATTATGAAATCCTGTTTGTAGAAGATGGTGCAGGAGAACATATCATTGACTACGAACCTTATGAAATAAAAACACCTGCTTTTTATTTTCTATCTAAAGGCCAAATCCATTTTTGGAACTTAAATAAACCCTTAAGCGGTAAAGTTCTGCTTTTCCCAAGGGAGTTCCTTATTCCTCCTGCGGAAAATAAGTTCAATCACGAGGATGACTTACTGATATTTAACAGTTTAAGTAATGCTCCTTATGTTTGCATTGGTGATGAAAATGCACCCAAAATCCATGAGATATTCAGCAATATTAATGAGGAATTCTTGCGTAAATCGGAGTGTAGTCTTTCCATACTCAGGGCATATGTACACATTCTACTTGTAAGTCTGCTACGTGTTTATGCAAAGGAGCAGCCGACAAATATTTTGGATACTACCAATACCATGGTTCGGAAATTCAGACAACTGGTTTCGGAAAATTATTTAACCGTTCGTTCGGTGCAAGAATACGCTGACCTGATTGGAATAAGTTCCACTCACCTTAGAGACACAGTAAAAGATATTACCGGCTATTCACCCGGACAACTAATTCGGCAAGAAATAATTTTTGAAGCGAAAAGAAGGTTAGCCAATACTGAATTAACCACAGCGGAAATCGGTTACACGCTTAATTTTGAAGACACTTCCTATTTTAGCCGGTTTTTCAAACGTGAAACAGGCAAAAGCCCATCGAATTACCGAGAAGAAATTAGAAAAAAATACAAAATTACATTGTAATAGATAATCAAAAGCTCATAAAAGATGTTGTAATCAGATGACATTTGAACAATAAAAAAGAACGATTTGGCACGATGAAAAACATTCCGCAAATAAGTTTTCGGAAAGACAAAGTATTGCAAATAAAAGAATTTCAGTTTTTTAAACTGGAAGAGTTTATTACCGATGAGCTAAAGCCTATAGATCATAGCCCCTACCTCCCACACCGATTAAATTTTTATGCCATCTTGATCATTACAGATGGAGAAGTAAACCATATTGTTGATTTTAAGGTTCATATACTTCGGAAGGATGATGTAATGGTTATCTCAAAAGGACAAACCCATGCATTCGATGAGTATTCTGCGTACAAGGGATATTTAGTGGTTTTTTCTGAATCTTTTATGCATAAGTATATGGCTCAATCAACAATAGCAAGGATTAACCATTTGTATAATTATTTTATTAATCAAGAAAAAATTAATAATCCCGACCGCAATCAAATCTTGAGTAGTATGCTCAAAAAGGAATTGAAAAGCAACTCTTCTTCACTGCCCAATATTGTTGGCTCCTTATTAAGTATCTACCTTCTAAAATTAAACGAAGAAAATATTCGTTTATCAAAAGTTTCAGTTGACAACAAGCAGCTGGATTACTTTAACCACTTCAGATCCTTGGTTGAGAAAAACTTTTCAAAAACGCGAGACGCTAAGGTATTCGCCTCCGACTTATCTATTTCTTACAAACACTTAAATGAGGTATGCAAAGAAATTGCAAAAACCACAGCAAAATCATTTATTGACAGTTATGTAATTCTTGAAGCAAAAAGAATGCTGGTTTCCACTTCTCTTTCCGTCAAAGAAATTGCCTTCGATATTGGCTTTGACGAGCCGACCAACTTCCTTAAATATTTTAAAAAACATACCGGTTTAACACCTGTTGAATTCCGTAGAACTTTAGCATAGGTTATACATTTACCATTTTACCTCTTTTATTGACCTTTTCCCCGTTGTGTTTTCGCCACATCTTTGCAGTGTAGTATTTTAACTGTTATAAAGATGAAGCAAATCACAATTTTGGGCGCAACGTGTATGATAGGAAGAAATCTCTTACAAAAAGAGATTAACCATGGCGTTAAGGTTAAAGTATTGGTCCGAAACAAAGAGAAGTTAGGGTTCTTTACTCAACAGCTTGAAGTAATTGAAAGAGATTACTTTGATACAACTAAACTTCAGAATGCGTAGGAAGGTTCCGATGGAATTCTCTCAACCATTGGCCCTCCTGCGAATTGCAAGCTATCATCGTATGACGAGGACAATTACCTAAATATGTTGGCTACATCATCAAACAGATGGAAGGTTAGTAAAACCAATAAAAATAAAAAAACGAAAGATGGAACCAAAAGAATTAAAGGCTAAACTATTCACAACATCAACTTTCTATAAACACCTGAAAGTTTCAATGGCAAATTTTTCTGATTTACGAAAATCAAGAAAAACCGGGAATGTAAATAAAGCATTCAGCGAAAAAATCATGTTAGCAGTTACACAGGTGAATGGCTGTCGATATTGTAACTATATGCACACCAAAAAAGCCATAGACGCAGGAACATCCGAGGCCGAAATAAACGCCATGCTCAATGGAGAACTTGGTGAAATAGGAAACGATGAATCGCTTGCATTGATGTTTGCACAGCATTATGCTGATACCGATGGCAATACAGACAAGGAAACGTATGAAAGTTTTGTTCAGCATTATGGTGAACAAAAAGCCACTGATATTCTGGCCAATATAAGGGTTATTATGGCTGCCAACATTCATGGCATTGCCGTAGATGCGTTGCATAGTAGATTAAGAGGTAAAAAGATGAAAGGCAGCAAACTTAGCAACGAGCTTGGTATTTCCCTCGGGATTCTGGTTTTGCTTCCAGTTGCCTTTGTTCATACCTGGATTGAAAAAAGACTTAATAAAGAACAAAGAAGAACGAAGAATGTGGCTATTGTAGCGATGCTAACTGCTCTATTTATAGGTGGCGGAACAATTAATGCTCAAACGAATGGAGCATCAACCGACTATAATGTAATATCGAGAAGTGATATTGGACCAAGACCGGCAGGTTTTCAGCCAACAGCTGCAACAGCTGTAGATGGTACATATACCGAAAGCGTGACCACAGTTTCAACCCGAGTTTTAAATGATGAAACAGTGATGCTAAAAAAAGTCGACGTACAGACTATTGGCGAAAAGGGCTCTAGCCCATGGGAGTTGCTATGCGACGAAGGCAGTCATACCTACGAGCAATCGGCACCAAACCCGCTGAGTTATATGGTAGGCGGTATTTCTTCCAGTTTACTAACATGTGTGGAACAGGCTATAAAAATAATGGAGTTAGATGTTGCCAGCGCAAAAGTAGAAGCTAAAGTGTTTTATCGATTCAATGATCCTTTCACCCCTAGTTGGACAGGATATACCGATCGAGTTATTGCCAACATCCTGATTGAAAGTGACGAACCAACTGAAAAAATAGCAGAGATGAAAAGGATCGCTGTTCAGGCATGGGCCATCGGAGCATGCATGATGAATCCAACGCCTGTAGATGCTCAATTTGCATTTAACACCAAAGTTTGGGAAACAGAAACAGCACATCCCGGAAAAGTTGCAAGTTCCGATTCGTATGATAATGGAATGAAAATTACATCGAAAGGAAACAAGCCAGAACCTGAAAGTTTTAAACTGGGCGCTGATATTAGTATGGAGAAGTTCACCAACCCATTTCTTTTCGAAGTGGTAAGTATTTCGGAGTCAGCCCATGATACCCAACGACCATATTTGCATAAAATCAAAATCAGGGCTATTCAGGAAAATTATGCTGCCTGGGACATTTATGCCGATGACAGCCACGGATACGAAGGCACAGACAAAGCCCCAAGTTCAAGCGAATATTTTACTGCAGGAACTAGTTTATGCCTGATGAGTCAACTAACAGGATGGTCCGAATTCTACCAACATCAAGGCATTGAAATCGACGACTACCGCGTTGAGCACCAATTCAACTACATGATAGACAACTACATGACACCATCAGCTACAGGTCATGTTGATGGGGTTACTACAAGAATACTAATCAAAAGCGATGTTAGCGAAAAAGTATTGAGCGATTACGCCAAACAGGCACTCGGCACGTGCTTCGCAGGAGAGGCAATTACCGGCGCTACCACAACAGAAATTGGAGTTTATCAAAACGGAAAACTAGTTAAATAGTATTGTTTTAAGCATCTGGGCAAGTACACATCTTGTTCCAGTTGCAAAATAAGAATAGCAGGGCCTATTTGGTAGGGCTACCCCATTTAAAATATTTTACCACGAAAGGCGCGGAAAACGCGAAAGAAAAATTGCAAAGCAATTTTTAACACGTCAAAATGTGTACTTCTTTTGTGATTTTAGCAGTTGAGCACCAATTTAATCACCGAAAAGAAATGTTTATCTTAATGGTAAACTAGATAAATAATTAAGGAGAAAATAAAAATGAAAAAGGGATATAAGATTAGCATAGCGATTATTATCGCAGTAGCAACAATAGCAGGAATTTTTTGGTTCTCAATGCCTAGCGAGGAAAGAAATATGATTGCGTTCATGATGGTGAAAGGAGAAAATTATGATAATTATCAAGAATATCAAGTAATTGATCGTAACAACAAAGCACTTTCTCCAACATCATTTTTACCAAGAGTTGCCAACACAATTGAGGGGAATAACAATTGTAATATAGTGGCAATAACCGAAATGGTGAAAAATGATAGATCAAAGATGATGAAAAAAGGCATGGTGCAAACTACGGGCATTGATGGTTATACGGGCTGGCATTTAATCGCAGATGAAGGTGCGGCGGAAGGTAAAAATCCTTTTGGACCTTCGCCACTTAGCTACTACACCAGTGGTTTGGCAGCCAATTTACATACGCAAATTATAAAGGCAGCTGAATTTAAAGGCGTTGAATTAAATAATGTAAAAGTTGAAGTACTGAATAAATTTCGTTGGAATGAGATGATGTCTCCTGATGGAGCTGGTTTTTTAGATGTAACAACAACAAATATAATTATAGAAAGTAGTGTGTCTAAAGAACTTATTCAGGAAATAAAAGAAATGGCTCTTCATTCGTGGACCGCAGGCGAAGCGTTAAGAAACGAAACAGTGATTGAACCTTCTTTAGTTGTAAATAAAGGTGACTTTGAAAATTACCTCGCTACACCAGGAACAACCCTTTCGGAGGATTCTTTTGTTGATGACCTGCAAATAAGTTCTGTTACTGATGTACCCAAAAAACCAACGTATTTAAAACCAGTTGTTAAAGATGAAGGAATTCTAGGGCTTATGGACTTCTCAAATTTGGAGTTTGAAATATTTGCGATTTCTGAATCTGCAAAAAACAGTGAAAGACCCTATTTGAAAAAAATCACGCTGTCAACACCTTCACCCGAAACATGGGAAATATACTCCGATGAATTCATGGACGCTAATGATCATCCTGTAGCACCCACTTCGTTGGAATACTTTACGGTAGGAACAGCTTTATGTTTAACCTCACAAACGACATTGGTCAGCGCTATGATGGATTTAGATTTTACTGATTACCGTGTGGAGAACCAGATTGATTATAGACAAGAAGCCAAAAATTCTGCCGAAATGCATGGTTATACGGTTGTTGTTCATTCATTCATTGTCATTGAATCAGATGAATCACAAGAAAGGTTAAAAACCTTCTACAACAAATCTTTAGCATTGTGTTTTGCAGGTGAAGGACTTAAAAATGCAACAGAAATGAACACCTACTGCTATCTAAACGGAAAACTTATAAAATAGTCTCAGTAAATTGCTGTAAACAGATTAAAAACATATGAATGAATGAATTATACAAAAACATTAAAGAAAGCTGAAGCTTTATTATTGTGGGTCTATTGGAATATCGCCAATAAATTCGAGGGAGTTTACAGTATATTAAAAGAACTTTCTCCTGTTTTAAACAGATATCCGCTGCTCAAATATAGTGTGATTCCCTTGCTAATCGCTCTGTTTTTCGCCCTACGTTATATACTAAAGTTTGTTATAAATGAATTAGCTGCATGGGCATCAGGATTTGCAAAAGAAACATCTTGTTTATGTTATAGCAGAAAGCACAATTGTTCTGTGCATTGCAGCGGTGTTTATCATCCTGAGAATTGGATTTAAATTGATGAGTAGAAAAAAAGAAAATAATAATCAATTGGCATTGAATAATAAAAATACAAAAATAATATGTCGAAATCAACAATAAATTATTACGTAGATATGGCAACATTTCTACCATTTTGTTCCCTGCTATTTACCGGTATCATCATGTTGATTTACCACACAGGGAAACCATACGTAGCAACAACTCTGGGTCAGGATGGTGATTTTTGGCGCGATAGCCATATCGTATCTGCCCTTATATCACTCGTAATGATAACCATACACCTAAGCTTACATTTAAGCTGGTTTAAAAAATTATTCACTGGTAAATTGAAAAACAAATACTGGCTTAGGAATTTGATGTTGGTTGTTGTATTTTCTTTCACTTTTCTTACATCATTAATTACATGGTTACTTTTAGAAGAGTCCAATATGGAAACCCTACTACTTGGCATTCATAATAAACTGGGACTTTTATTAATCATTTTCATTGCCATTCACCTACTTAGTTACTTCAAATGGCTGATGAATATGACAAAAAAAGCATTCCATATAAACTCATTATAATCCATATCAATGTACAATGAAGCATTTTAAACAGAGGCTGATAAACACGAAATTAGAACAAGAATTAAATATCAAGAATGGTCTGGTTACTGTTGATGAAATATCTTGCGATGGTTGCGGAGTTTGTGTGGATGTCTGTCCGTCTTCGGCAATTGATCTGAAAAAACTTACCAATGAAGAAGTTAAGAAATTGCCTTTTAAAGGTCGGATTAAGGTGATGATTAAAGGTAGCAACAAAGCAAGTATAAATCAAGATTTGTGTACAGCTTGTGGCTTGTGCCTGAAACAATGCCATGAATTTGCCATCCACAAAGTGAGACAATGAACCCAAATTAGGATTTGCTATGTTTTACCATTTACAAATTGAAGTTTGCTCTACGCTTGTTAGTGTATAATGCTTAAAAACCGCTGTTTGCAAATACCCAGAATAGCGTCTGTTATCGAAAAGTAGTAAGAATAAAAAAATCAGTATGACAAAAGATAAGAAATATTATCCATGGAGCGGCATAAAGAAATTAGCATGCATCCTCATCATGTTCATTGCAGAACAACCACTTATGGCACAACAATTTACCATGAGCGGCAGAATAACGGATTCGGAAAATGGTGAAGATTTGGTAGGTGTAACTATTTGGAATGAGGGATCTTCAACTGGCACGACCACCAACGTTTATGGTTTTTATTCACTAACACTCCCTTCTGGCAAACACACCATCACTTATTCATATATCGGATTTGAAACACAAACCATTGAAGTAAACTTTAACAGCAACAAAACGTTGGATATAAAGCTGGAATTTGCACATACTGAACTGGAAGAAATTGAGGTAAAAGCTGCCAAAACAGATGAAAACATTACTTCTACCCAAATGAGTGTGGAAAAGCTCAACATGAAACAAATAGAGAAAATTCCGGTTTTCATGGGTGAGAAGGATATCTTAAAGACCATTCAGTTGCTGCCTGGAATCAGTGCTACTTCTGAAGGAGGGAGTGGATTTAGCGTTAGGGGCGGTAGTATCGACCAAAATCTCATTCTGTTGGATGAGGCTCCTGTTTATAGTGCCTCTCACTTGATGGGTTTCTTTTCGGTATTTAATTCTGACGCTTTGAAAAATATAACCGTGTATAAAGGGGGAATTCCTGCAAATTATGGCGGACGAGCTTCCTCAGTAATCGACATTAACATGAAGGATGGAAACAACCAGAAGTTTTCCGCTTCTGGCGGATTAGGTTTGATTTCGTCACGTTTAACGATTGAAGGTCCCATTATGAAAGATAAATTGTCATTTATTGTTTCAGGGAGGAGAAGTTATGCTGACCTGATAGCAAAGAGTGCAGGCTTTTTTGATAGCGACATGAACATGTACTTTTATGACCTGAACACAAAAATGAACTACAAAATCAACGATAAAAACAGGATTTTTATATCGGGCTATTTTGGAAAAGATGAATTTGGCTTTGCAGAAATGGGCATGGATTGGGGTAACACTACCGGAACATTCAGGTGGAACCACTTGTTTAATAGCAAACTATTTTCCAACACCAGTATTATCTATAGCAAATACGATTATGGTTTTAATATGGGGAGCGATGCAAGTATGAGTTCAGGAATTGAAGATATCGGCATTAAAGAAGATCTTACCTATTACATAAATCCATTAAACACACTAAAATTTGGACTAGATGTCAAGCATCACACCTTTAATCCCGGCGAATTACTGTTTACAGATTCTGACATCACTCAAATTGTATTGGACAAAACCAATGCCTACGAAAGTGCTCTATATATTTCTAATAACCAGAAAATAACAGAAAACCTGTCTGCGGAATACGGTCTGCGTTTTTCCATGTTCAACCAAATGGGTGAAGGTTGGAGTAATACTTACAATGGCCATAACGAAAAAGTAGATTCGGTATATTTTGGCGCTGGAGAAATCATGAAAACTTATTGGGATATTGAACCCAGACTTTCGTTGAACTACCAACTAAATGGCACAAGTGCAGTTAAACTATCTTACAACCGAATGGCCCAATACCTTCACTTGTTATCAAACAGCACCTCAGGTCAACCAACAGACACGTGGGTACCTAGTTCAAGCAATATTAAACCGCAAAGTGTTTCTCAATATGCATTGGGATATTTCAAGAATTTTAGTGATAATACATTTGAATTCTCTATTGAGTCCTATTACAAAGACATGAATAATATCACCGATTATGAAGATGGCACAGATATCATGCTCAATGAAAATATTGAAGCCTACATTCTCTCAGGCAAAGGAAGGAGTTACGGAATTGAGTTTTACCTGAAGAAAAAACTTGGTCGTTTAACGGGTTGGGTAAGTTATACTTTAGCACGTACCGAAAATAAAATTGATGGCATTAACAACAATGATTGGTATCCATCTAAAATTGATAAAACCCACGATATTTCGGTGGTGGCCAGCTTTGAGCTGAATAAAAGGTGGTCCATTTCTGCCGCATGGATTTATTATACAGGTAATGCCGTTACTTTCCCCAGTGGAAAATATGCGTACGACAATCAAATATGGTCGTATTACACCGAACGAAATAGCTACCGAATGCCTGACTATCATCGTCTCGATTTGAATCTCCATTTAAAAGGAAAAGAAAGCAAAAGTTTCCAGTCAAGCTGGGATTTCTCTTTGTACAATGCCTATAATCGATACAATGCCTATTCTATCACATTCGAAGAAAGCGAAAGCAATACAGGTCAGACAGAGGCCGTTAAGTTAAGCCTGTTTGGGATAGTCCCCTCAATTACATGGAATTTTAAATTTTAATAAAAACGAATTATGAAGTTATATTTAATGCGAATTAAAAATGTCGTTGTTATTTTCATGATCATATTAATAACCGCTTGCGAAGAAGTGATAGACATCGACCTAAATTCATCCGATCCTGTTTTGGTGGCAGAAGGTGTCATCGATAATGAATCTCCAGCCTGGATCAGGTTAACTTATACGACCGATTATTTTGAAACAGAACAAGCAAAATTTGAGCAAGGGGCATCTGTAATTATATCTGATAATAGCGGAAACAGTGAAACCCTAGAATATGTTTCAGATGGTTTATATCAGGGTGTCAATTTAATTGGAATCAATAACGACCAATATACAATCACAATTATTATCGATGGCGTTGAATATAAAGCGAGTTCCAAACTATTCCCCCCCAGCGAAATACTTTCCGTTAGCTTTGAAAAAAATGAAAATCAAAGGCCGGGGCAGGATGAATCATACGTTGTTACCATACATTTTACAGATGATCCATCAACCAACAACTATTATTTATTTAAGTATTGGATAAATGGGGAAGTAGAAACCAATAGCTATTATTTGGTAGATGATGCTTATTATGAAAATACGGGCGAAATTGAATATTCCCCAACACGCTTAATTTTCGAGCTTAGTGATACCGTGATGATTGAATTGTATTCCATTGATCAGGAGACTTACCTCTATTATTCTGAGCTGAATGACACTGGAGGTGGAATGATGGGAAGTTCATCCACACCTTACAATCCAAAATCAAATTTCGGAAGTGCGGTTATGGGCTACTTCGCAGCCTGGACAAAAGTAGAACATCATGCAACAGTGGATAAATAGTATGAATTAGTGTTGGTGTTGGTCTTTTTGGTACTATATTTTAGGTAATATACAACAAGAGACTGAACTATAATAATTAAGAACAAGTCTTGCGCCCCGACAATTATCAGATTTAAGATAAGGAGCCAGCCTCAGATTACTGGTTTCAAAACAAGCACAACGAAGTTATCGGACTTTATATACAAGCTCTATTCTTTCATTTCTTCTTGCAAGGAAGCAAAACAAAACTGACAAGATTGCTCCTGTGAGTAGGCAAAGAGCTGTAGAATGCAGGAAATTCCCGATCCCAACAAGGGGAGTGCAAATACTTCCTGCTAAAAATGTGAGTGCACCGATTACCGCTGACGCGGCCCCTGCATTGTCTCTTTCGCTATCCATAGCCAAGGCTGTTGCAGCAGGAAATACCAAGCCCAGACACAACAGCATGAGGATTAATGCCCCTTCAAACCAAAAGAATGGCATATCCAAATAAAGACAAATTGCTGTGGCCACAGCGAAGATTAACACACCAGAACTACCAGCCATTATGCTATACTTTGGCTGACTGAAACGAATGGATAGTAGTGAGCCGGCACCTATTGCTGCAGCATTTAGTGCAAAGCAAAGACTGAATACCAAAGGTGAAAAACCAAAATGTTCTTGTATAATGAAAGGAGATGAGGCAATATAGGAGAACAGGACCACCGCAATCATAACAATCGTAAATGTATTGTATGTGAATGTTGGATTGCGAAAAACACTTCCCAGCGAAACGAATGATGAAAAGGCTTTTTTGTTATTTCTCTTTGCCAGAGGAAGTGATTCTTTCAAGTTATACGATAATATCAGAATCAAAACTCCTAGGATCAACAATGCAAAAAACATACCTTTCCAGTTGGTAAATTCCAGCATTACCCCCCCTAGTACAGGAGAAATCACCGGGGCAATTCCATTTATGGCACTTATAATAGCCAGGTATTTGGCAAGCTCCTTCCCCGAGAACATATCTGTAGGTATGGATTTCGATAACACGACACCACCGGCACCAGCAATACCCTGAATGAGTCTGAAAGCCACAAATGAGTATATGTCCCATGAGAATAAACAGGCTATTGTAGAAATAACAAAGAGCCACATGCAAACTAGCAAGGGTTTTATCCGACCATATTTATCGCTGACAGGTCCAATAAGTACCTGACCAAGAGCCAGTCCGAACATGCTTAAAGATAAACTCAATTGCACTGTGGAAGCCGAAGTTTTGAAATAGTCAGCTAATGAAGGTAAAGCCGGTAAATACAAATCTGTTACGAAAGGCCCAAAAGCTGACATTAAAGCCAGCGTTATTAAGAAAACAGTTGTGGGTGCCTTCTTAGCATATGCAATACCTTGAGAATCAAATTTATTCATTTAGGCAAAATAGTATTGAGAATAATCTTCTTTTTAAGCGCTGCGAAAGTACTTATTTTTGAGGCTACAATAGATGACCAGAATATGTGAGTGACTTGTATCCGAAATTGTGTTGGCTAACAATTCTTTTACTACGAAAAGTACCAAAATCACTAAAGAAATCTGCAGGTAAATTATCTATTTCGCGTCTTTAATGCTTTTCGCGGTAAACATTAATAACCAAATATCTGTGCATTCGCCGACAAACAAAACAATAATAATTGTTAACTACTCTGAGCGGAGAAACAACCTACAATTAATTCTGCCACGTAAGACACGAAAATCGCGAAAGAAATTAGCTGGGAAATTAAATTTTTCAAGGCTTTAGTGTTTTTCGTGGTTAACTATAATGAGTCCAAATCAGTCGTTTAGTTTCCGCCTTTGGATATGAGCCAAAATTGATCAATATTCCTAATTCCATACCACTTGCCTTCAAATAGTTTAAAACCTGCGCCAGATGCTCATTTGTAAATTCTTTCACCGCTTTTATTTCAACGATTATCTTATCATAACAAATAAAATCAGGCTTGTAGGTTTGTTCAAGTTCTTTTCCTTTATAGTTCAGGGTTAACATATATTGGGGAGAAAAAGGTATTCCCTGCAACAAAAATTCATTTTGCAAACACTCTTGATAAACTGCCTCTAAAAACCCACAGCCCATTTCTTTATAGACTTCAAATGCTGCTCCTTGAATATTATAGGCTTCGTAGGCGTATAGTAATTCCATAAGAATAATATTTATGTGATTGAACAACACTATAAAATTAACAATTACATTGAAAACCCAATATTAAATGTTCAAAATACCTATCAATTTTCAGCAACCTGCGCTTTCTTTCTACCACGAAAGACACGAAAAGTACGAAAGAAATTGGCTGGGAAATTATCAATTTCGCGTCTTTAGTGTTTTTCGCGGTTAACACTAATGACCCAAAATTTGTGTATTCACCGACAGACTCAATAATAATATGTCTCCCACTTTGAGTTGAGAAACAACCTGCGCTTTCTTTTTACCACGAAAGGAACGAAAAGCGCGAAAGGAATTGGCTGGGAAATTATCAATTTCGCGCCTTTTGCGTTTATCGCGGTTAACACTAATGACCCAAAATTTGTGTATTCACCGACAGACTCAATAATAATATGTCTCCCACTTTGAGTTGAGAAACAACC